>JBIJCX010000006.1:0-70682 GCA_044344465.1 Opitutaceae bacterium | reverse complement strand
CGGCGCGGCGGCGGTCTATGACCGCCGAGGATTGGTATCAACGATCAGTCAGACGCGGACGGCGGTCACAGACCGCCGCTACAGGGGCGACCGGCAATCGAGAAATGCAACCCGGTCCAAAGCGCCTCGGACTCTGGCGTTGACCGCATCGGCTTCGCGCATTTCGCTGCACGCTCCCGTATGCCCGAAGTTGCCGTCACCTCGCTGGACCCGCGTCATCAAAAGCTGATCGAGAACGCGCGCGTTGCCCTCGATCGGGGCAACCTGGACTATGTCCTCGAGGTCGCGGATCAGGTGTTGAAGGCCGCGCCCGGCTGCCTGCCGGTGCGAAAGCTGCAGCGGATTGCGCTGTTGCGCCACCATCGCGGGAAGAGCACCGGCTTCATGTCGCGGACGATCAGCGGGCTGTCGACGGCTCCGTTCATGTTTGGCGGCGGAAAAAAGGAGCCGGCCAAGATGCTCGAAACGGCGGATGCACTGCTTGCGAAGGATCCGATGAGCGTGCCGGCGCTGAAGATGCTCGCGGCGGCGGCGGCCGGTCTCGGTTTGCCCGAGACGGTCGCCTTCGCCCTCGATGCGATTCGCGAGATCGAGCCAACCAACCGCGCCAACCTCCTGGCCCTCTCCGAGGCCTGGCTCGCCGCGGGCAAACCGACCGAGGCCCTGAAGGTTGCCGATGAGATTTTGACCATGAAGCCGAATGACGCGGAGGCCCAGAGCCTCATGCGCAAGGCCTCGGTCGCGCAGACGGTCGAAAAGCATGCCTGGGATGAAAAGACCCACTATCGCGAAAAACTGCGCGACGAGCAGGAGGCGGTTTCGTTGGAGCAGAAATCGAAGATCGTCACCGCTGACGTGATGACGCAGCGGTTGCTCGACGAAGCGCTGGCCCGGGTCGCCGCGGAACCGAAGAATCTCAACCACTATCGCAGCGTGGCGCAGGCCTATCACCAACTCGGCAAGCTCGAGGAATCGCTGACGTGGGTGCGCAAGGCGCGGGAGCAGCCGGTCGGTCGCACCGACGCCGCGCTTGAAAAACAGGAGGCGGAGCTCGCCACCGAGCTGCTCGGACAGCGTCTGGCGACCGCCGAGGCCGAGGTCGCGGCCGCCCCGGGCGACGCGGACCGGATCGCGAAGGTCGAGGCGGCACGGAAGGAACTCGCGGAATTCAAGATCACGGAGTCGCGGCGCTACGTGGAGCGCTACCCCAACGATTACTCGGCGCGGTATGCGCTCGGGGTCCTGCTGCTCGAACTCGGAGAGACCGATGCCGCGGTCGCGCAGTTTCAACAGGCGCAAAAGGGTCCGGGAGTCCGCATCGCGTCGTTGATCGGTCTCGGCCGCTGCTTCAAGGCCAAGAAGCTCCTCGATCTCGCGGTCACGCAGCTGTCCACGGCCAAGAATGAGCTGTCGACCATGGACGACACGAAGAAGGAAGTGATTTACGAACTGGGCTCATGCTATGAACAGATGGGCCGGGCGGATGCCGCCATCGACGAGTTCAAGGCAATCTACAGCGAGGACATCGGGTTTCGCGACGTGGCGGCCAAGATCAACGCCTTCTACGCGAAGAGTTGAACGCCGGGTGAATTTCATTTTCAGGTGTGCTGGCGCGGTGCGCACGGCCCACCTTTGCCGTGCCATCAACCCTGTTTCTTCCCGTCCGGTGCATGACCCGTCTTGCGGTTGGGGCTGCGTGGACCCGGCTGAGACCGAACACCGCAAACCGCCCCCCCCCATGAGAACCCACCGCCACCTCACGATTGCCACGCTCGTTCTCGCCACGTTCGGCACGATCGCCCGCGCCGATCAAAAATCCAAAACCCTCGATGTCTACTGGGTGGACTCCGAGGGCGGCGGCTCGACCCTGATCGTCACCCCGGCCGGCGAGTCAGTGCTGATTGACACCGGCAATCCGGGCGGCCGCGACCCGGGGCGGATCGTCGCCGCCGCGCGGGCGGCCGGGCTGGCCAAGATCGATTTTGTTCTCATCACCCATTTTCACGGCGATCATTTCGGCGGCGCGGCCGAGGTCGCCCAGCAGATTCCCTTCGGCGCGATTTACCAACGGGCCATTCCCGAGCGGGATCCGGACGGGCGGCCCCAATCGTCGTTTCCGCTGCAAATCAAACCGTATCGCGAGATTGCGGCCCGGCGCGAGGCGCTGGCCCCGGGTGTCGTGATTCCCTTGCAGGCCGCCGCCGGCGCACCACCGCTCGAGTTGCGCTGCCTGGCGGCGGATCAGAAATTCGTCGCGCCTACGCCGGCCCAGGCCCGGGTCCGGAACCCGCGCACGGGCACCGTGCCGCCCCGGCCGGCCGACCCGAGCGACAACGCGAACAGCGCGGTCTTCCTGCTGCAGTTCGGCGGATTTCGTTTCTTCGACGGTGGTGACCTGACGTGGAACCTCGAGGAAAAGCTCGTCACGCCCCACAACCTCGCCGGCATCGTGGACGTGTATCAGACGAATCACCACGGACTCGAGGTGAGCAACCATCCCGTGCTCGTGCAGAGCCTCGAGCCCACGGTCGTGGTGATGAACAACGGCCCGCGCAAGGGCGGCCAGCCGGGATCGTTCGCGGCGATCAAGTCGGCGCAATCGGTGCAGGCGCTCTACCAGGTGCACCGGAGCTACAACGCGCCCGCGGCGGAAAACACGGCCGACGAATTCATCGCCAACTTTGGCGATCTGCGCGGGGCGGAGGCGCTGAAATGTCCGGCCCACCCGATCAAGATGGCGGTCGCGTCCGACGGGAAGAGTTACACGATCAACATCCCGGCCAGCGGGCACGCCCGGACGTTCCGGACGAAAGGGTAGGGGTGGTGTTCCCTGATCGGCGGACTCAGCCGTAAGAATTCAGTTGAGAGCTGAGGGCTGAGAGTTGAGCGCAAAACCCAAAGATGAATTTCATTCTCAGGCGTGATGCCGCGGGTTTCAGCCCGGGTATTTCGCACCGCGGCGACCGCAACCGAAGCCGGTCCCTGCCGCATCTTTCTCTCTCCTCTTTCTCTTAATCTTTCTCTTCCGGGAATCTGCGAACACCTGACGAAAAAGAAAGATAAAGGCCACCCGGAGCTTCAGCCCGCGCGCGGATCACGTTTCCCACCCTCCGCCACCCACACCGCGGCGCCCATGAGCGCGAGGCTGGCCCCGAGCCACGGGAGGCTGGTCTGCTCGCCGAAGAATATGAGCGAACACGCGACGGCGAGCGGGATCTTGGCATTGTTCATCACCGCGAGGGCCCCGGCGTCGACGCGGGTGGCGCCGAGATTCCAGAGGAAGAATCCGAGTCCGGACGCCAGCGTCCCGAGGTAGGCGAGCGTCCAGAGCTGGACGGGCGTGACGATAATCGGGACCGGACTGGCCCGAAAAAGAAACGCAATCACCGTGACGAGGAACGCGCCGCCGTAGAGGAGCCCGAACACCTCGCGGGCGTTGAGCCCGGGCTGCCGCGCGCAAACGTGCCGGTAAAGCACCTGGCCGGCGGCGAACGCGGCGTTCGAGAGCTGGACGAGGGCGAGGCCGGCAAGCGTGAGACGGATATCGCCTGACTTGAGCACGACGGGCACGGTGGCGACCACCGCGAGCAACGCGGCCAGCAGCGCCCGCGGCCGCAACGTGCGCTCAAGCGCATCCGCGAAGAGCGTGACGAGAATCGGCGTCGTGATGGTGAAGAGCGCGACCTCGTGTGCGCGCAGGTAGCGGAAGCTCTCGTTGTAGGCGAGATACATGAGCCCGAACTGCACGGCGCCGATGGCGCTGAGCGCGAGCGCCACCCGCAGCGTGACGCCGCGCAACCGGACGAAGGGCAGGAACACCAGCAGCGCGAAACCCAGCCGGGCGGCCGAGATGAACGCGCTGTCGAGACCCGCCAGCCGCCCCTTGATCAGCCCGAACGAAAAGGCCCAGAGGAAGGACGTGAGGACGAGGAATGGCATGAGGCGGCTGGCGGTTACACCCGGAAAATCGCGCCAAGCTTTTTCCCCAGCAGGATGCTCAGCCCGCCAATCGTCAGGCCGAGGAACACCATCGCCCACACGCCGAGCGCGCTGGCGATGAACGGGCCGTCGCCGAGGAGTTGGAAGAGTTCCAGGATCGCCTTGGTGATCGGATAAAACGCCTGCTTCTGCGCGAGGATCAGCGAGTCGCTCACCTCGAGCATCGCGAAGGCGAAGGCCAGCAGCCCGCCGGCGATCAGGTTCGCCGTGATCAGGGGCAGCGTGATTTTGATCACGGCCTTCAGCGGCGGGCAGCCGAGGTTTTGCGCGGCCTCCTCGAGCGTCTCGCTCGTCTGCTGGAAGCCCGCGGCGGCCGAGCGCACGACATACGGCAGCCGGCGAACCGAATAGGCGACGATGAGCAGCACCGACGGATCGCGCACCGGATTGAGGAAGGCGAAGAACTTGCCCTCCTGCGACATCGCGAGATAGCCGAATGCGAGCACGAGCCCCGGCACGGCGAGTGGCAGCATGGCGAGGAAATCCAGCACCTGCCGGCCCGCGATCCGCGATCGCACGACCACGTACGCGATCGCCACCCCGAGGATGAGATCGACCACCGTCGAGATGCTGGCGAAGCGGAGGCTGTTGGCGATCGACGACACGGTCAGATCGTGGCCGAGGGCGAGCTGGAAATTGTCGAGCGTATAGGCGTGCGGCAGGACCGTGCCGTACCAGCCCTGCGCGAACGCCACCAGAAGCACGCCGAGGTGGGGCAGCACGGCGACCAGCGTCACGCCGGCGAAAAGCGCGGTGCACAGCCACGCGCGGGCGGGCGGCAGGATGCGGGGCCCGCCGGCGTGCGTCGCCTTCGCCATCATCCCCGGAGTCGGGCGGCCGAACAGCCCCTTGCTCAACGCATAGATTCCCACCGAGCAGGCCAGCATCACGGCGACGAGCGCGAAAGGGAACGGGTTGGCGCCGATGTCCTTCAACCCATAATAGATTTGCACGCTGGTCACGCGGCCGTAGTCGAAAATGAGGGGCGTGCCCAGCTCGGTAAACGCCCAGATAAAAACAATCGTGCCGCCGGCGAACAGGCCCGGCCGGATGAGGGGCAGCGTGATTTTCCGGAAGCGGCGCAGGCCGGTGCAGCCCAGATTCTGCGCGGCCTCCTCCAGCGCGGGATCGATGTTGGCGAGGGCGGCGATGGCATTGAGGTAGATGATCGGGTAGAGCGCGAGGGCCTCGACCACCGCGATGCCCCAGAATTGATGCCGGGCAAACCAGTCGATCGTCGCCCCGGGCGCGAGCAGGTGCAGGTGGTGGAGGAGGGCGTTGAGCGCCCCGAACTGCCCGAAAATCTGTTTGATGCCGATCGCGCCGACGAACGGAGGCAGGATCATCGGAATCAGCACGAGCGAGCCGAGGAGGCCTTTCGCCGGGAAAAGGAACCGGTCGCCGACCACGGCGAGCGGCACCGCAATGACCAGCGCGAGCGTGGTCGCGGCGGCGGCGAGCAGAAAGGCATTGCGCAGCCCGGTGA
This sequence comes from Opitutaceae bacterium, assembly GCA_044344465.1. GTDB lineage: Bacteria > Verrucomicrobiota > Verrucomicrobiia > Opitutales > Opitutaceae > ER46. Next base: position 65,197 of record JBIJCX010000006.1, on the reverse strand, counting down.
GGTAGATCGGGTCGCCGAGCAGCGCGGTCAGGTAGGCAAACGTCAGCCGGCCGTCGGCGTCGATGAAGCCGCCCTGCAGGATCTGCAGCACCGGCCAGAGGAAGAAGGCCGCGAAAAAAACGGCCGTGACCACAAAGACGATACGCGCGAAGGACTGCGACATCGGGCCGGAGTGTGCGGGCCCGGGGCGCGGACCAGCAAGGGGGAATTCGGCCGGCACTTTGGGCTGGCGGCGCGGCCGGCTCCGGCCGAACACTCCGGCGCGATGAATATGCTCAGATGGCACCGGATGCGCTTCGTTTGCTGGGTGGCGGCGATCCTGCCGCTGTCCGCCTTCGCGCAGGTGACCGAGTCGCCCCGCACCGTGGCGCCCGGCCGCGCGCTCGTGCGCATGGACGGGCTCAAGCTCACCTTCGACCGGGCCGATGCCGCGGGCAACACCTACGATGCGGTGGGAGTGGCGTCGACGACGCTGCGGGCCGGCCTCACCCCGACCGTCGATCTGCAGCTGGGGTTCGACTTCTTCATCCGGGAAACGATCAAGTTTCGCGGGGCACGCAACTCGCACTCGGGCCTGGGCGACATTTCCTTTCGCACCAAGTGGACGTTTTGGAGCGACGACAAGCGGGGCGCGGCCGCCGCGGTGATGCCATACCTGCGCTTCCCGACCGGCTCGGGCGGGGTGGGCAGCAAGGCAACCGAGGGCGGGATCATCGTGCCCTGGGCCATGGACGCCGGCGCGGGTTTCAAGGCGGGCGCGATGTTCCAGTGGGATGTCGTCCGCAATGCGGCGGACAACGGCTACGACGCGCGCTGGTTCGTGAGCGGCTTCGCCGTGCGCGATCTGTCCCGGACCTTCGCGGTGTACGGCGAATCCACCGCCGAGCTTTCATCAACCGGATTTTCGGACACGGCGGCGACCATCGGCGCCGGGGTGCTGTGGCGATTCGCGCAACATCTGGTGTTCGACTACGAACTGCAGCGCGGCCTGGGCAACCGTGCCGCGGCCTGGACCCACATCTGGCGGGCCAACTGGGAGTGGTAGCCGGCACCAACCGCGTCCAGGAGTTAGCCAAGCAGGAGTTGAAAAGGCGGGCCGTGCGCTCCGCGCGCGGCCCGGCCGTCGGCCGTTCCCGTCGTGCGAGGCGATGTTCAAAGACACGCCCTGGCCCAGTCGGAGCACGGACCTCCCCCCTCGTTCACCCCACCGCGCCCCCGGCATCGGACTGCGAGGGCGGCGAAAGTCTGGACAGGAGCACCTTGTCCACGCGATGCCGGTCCATGTCCACGACCTCGAAGCGCCAGCCGTCCCACTCGAAGCGCTCGCCGGCGATTGGGATGTGCGCGAGGCGGGCCAGGACGAAACCACCGAGCGTTTCGAAATCGCCGTGTTCTTCGCCCGGCAGCGTACCGAAGGAAAAACGCGTCTGCAGGTCGTCGATCTCCATCGTGCCGTCGACCAGCCACGAGCCGTCTTCGCGCCGCACGGCGTTGGGCGCGTGCCGGTCGCCGGGCTCCGGCAGGTCGCCGACGATGGCCTCCATCACGTCGATCAGTGAAACGATCCCCTGGATGCTGCCAAATTCGTCGGTCACGAGCGCGAGGTGCTTGCCGGTCTTCTTGAACGATTCGAGCAGCTGCACAATCGTCACCGAACGCGGCACGAAGAGCGCTTTCGTGAGCTGGTCGTGCAACTTGCTGGGCACGCCGATGGCCGCGTTGGCCCAGAGCGCCTTCACGGAAACCAGGCCGAGCACCTGGTCGCGGGTGCCGTCATACACCGGAAAATGAGAGTGCCCGCTGGCGACGATCTTCCGCCAGTTTACCTCGTCGGAGTCGGCAATGTTCAGGAAAACGATCTTGCTGCGGCGGGTCATGATCTCCGTGACCGGCCGCTCATCCAGCCGCAGCACGCCCTCGACCATCTGCCGCTCGGCCTTGTGAAACACGCCCGCCGCCGCGCCTTGCTCGATCAGATGCGAGACTTCCTCCTCCGAGGGCGGCGCCTCCACCTCCTTGCCGAGTCCGAGAACCTTCAACACCGCTTCGGTCGAGGTGGTCAGCAACCACACGAACGGCGCAGCAAGCCGCGAGAGCGCGCCCATCGGACCGGCCACGAGCATCGCCTTTTTTTCGGGATTGTTGAGCCCGATCCGTTTCGGCACCAGTTCGCCGATGATGAGGGAGGCGTACGTGATGGCGACGACGACCACGATCAGGCCGATCGCCTTGCCATACGGGGCGAGCGCCGGCACCTGGGCGACGGCGACGGCAATCTTGTCGGAAATCGTCGCCCCGCCGAACGCCCCGGCCAGGATGCCGACCAGCGTGATGCCGATCTGCACCGTGGCGAGGAAGCGGCTCGGCGCCTGCGCGAGGGCCAGCGCCTTGACCGCGGACAGCGAGCCCGCGTCGGCCAGTGACTGCAGCCGCGCCTTGCGCGACGAGACGACAGAGATCTCTGCCATCGCAAACACCCCGTTGGCCAACAGGAGACAGAAGATGATCAGGACTTCGAAGAGGATGCTGTTCATGATAAGAAGGCTACTGACTGCGGTAGACTGATTGAATCTCCCCTCGGAACCAAGCCGAGTCAACGCACCCCGCCCGACCGAGAAGATTGGCATCGCGCCGTTGCTCGTGAAGGACGTGGGCGAGGTCAAGCTCGGCACGAAGTTTCGCACCGGCGCCGCCACGCTTGATGGCAAGGAAACGGTCATGGGCACGGCCATGATGCTCGCCGGAGAAAACAGCCGCGAGGTCGCGGGCCGGGTGAAGGCGCGGCTCGCCGAGATTCAGACCAAGCTGCCCGATTTCATGGATGTGGCCGAGACCCCTGCTCACTTCTCCGGTTCGACGAGAATTTTTCCCGCAGCGGCAACACTGAGGGCGATGGGCCGGCCGGCCGGCTTGCGCAGCGTGAGGAGGCCGGCGGCGAGGTTGCGCTCCGTGACCCGCAGGGACGTTCCGGGCTGCAGGCCGCTCTGCTCGGCAAACTGGAGAAACTCCTCGGACTGTTCCGTCACCCGCACAATCCGGACCGGGCGCTCGGGGGCGCACGTCGCGAGCGTGGCGTAAACCTGCGAGCGGAGCTTGCCCTGGCGGCTGGGGATGGGGTCGCCGTGCGGATCGACCCCGGGATGGCCGAGCAGCGCGTCCAGCCGATCGAGGACCTCGTCGGAAATCGCGTGCTCGAGCCGCTCGGCCTCCTGATGAACCTTCGCCCAGTCCATCTTGAGCACGTTGACCAGGAAGGTCTCCACGAGGCGGTGCTTGCGCAGGACGTTGAGGGCGACGCTGCGGCCTTCGCCGGTGAGGCGGACGCCGTGCCGCGGCTGGTGCTCGACCAGGCCCTCGTCGGCGAGCGCCTTGACCATCGTGGTCACCGTACCCGGCACGACGGCCAGCGCCTCGGCCAGCGCGCCCATCGAAACGAGCGCGTCGCTCCCCTCGGACAGCAGGAGGACGTGCTTGAGGTAATTTTCCACCGCAATCGTGGCCATCGCTGCCTGATACGCGTTTCGGGGTTTGAGGCAAACAAAGATTTATTTTGACTAATCAAAATCAAGACTGCACACAGGTCGGCAATTCTCGCATGCGCTCCCGGCCTCCATCAGTCCCGATCCCGCTCCCCGCCTGGGCCGCGCGCCTGGCGCTCGTCGTCGCCGCCGCGGTGGAGCTGGCGGCGGCCGGGCCGGACAAGAGCGGCTACACGTGGTTCAACCCGACTCCGGCGGCGCGGCTGCGCGAGCTGGGCACGGACCGGCCGGACCTGACGGAAAGCCCGTTCACGGTTGACGCGGGCCATGCCCAGATCGAATTGGATTTCGCGACCGGGACGCGCAATCGTCTCGACGGAGTGCGTACGTCCTCGTGGGGCGTATTGCCCTTCAATTTGCGGCTCGGGTTGACCAACAATCTCGAGGCGGGGATCTTCGTCTCGCCCGTGACCCGCGTCGCGGAAACGCCGCGGGGCGGTCCGCGCGCGAGGCGTTCGGGTTTCGGCGACGTGACGCTGCGCGCCAAGTTCAACTTTTGGGGCAACGACGGCGGCGCGACGGCGGGCGGGCTGATTGCGGATGTGACGCTGCCGACGGCGGCCCGGGGGCTGGGCAGCGACAAGCTGGAGGGCGACCTGGCCGTGCCCGCTGCCTTCGAGCTCGCTGGCGGCTGGGAGGGTGGGGCAATGACCGCCCTTGGTATTCGCCACCGCGATACCGGCGGAGCCGGCGCGGTCTGGCGCAACACGGTCACCTTCAGCCACGAGGTGGTGAAGGATGTTTCGGGCTACGCCGAATTGACCTCGACCGTGGGCGAGGGCGGACACGTCGCGACGTTCGACCTCGGCCTCGCCTGGAAGCTCAACGCCCACACCCAGCTTGACGGCGGCGTGAATCTGGGACTGTCCCGCCAGGCGGATGATCTGACGGGGTTTGCCGGCATTTCCCGGAGGTTCTGACCATGATGAACGATACGGTGATTCTCGTTCTCGTGGTGCTGCTGGCCGGCGCGGTGTTTTGGCCGCGCCAGGGGCTTTGGGCCCGCGGGCGCGAGGCGCGGCGGCTGGCGGACCGGGCGCGGCGCGAGGATGCCTTGAAGCATATTCTCAAGTGCGAGGCCAACGGGCAAAGCGCGAGCGTCCTGAGCGTGGCGGGGGCGTTGCGGCTGCGCGACAACGCGGCGGCGGCCCTGTTGCGGGACCTGGAGGCGCACGGATTGGTTACATTTGGGGACGGCCGGTTGCGCCTGCGCCAGGCGGGCCACGAACTCGCCCTGCACGTCGTGCGGGCCCACCGGCTGTGGGAGAGCTACCTCGCGGAGGAGACCGGTTTCGCCGAGGCGCGCTGGCACCGGCTCGCGGAGCGAAAGGAGCACCTGTTGTCGCCGCAGGACACCGAGGCGCTGGCGGCGCGGCTGGGCCATCCGCTGCACGATCCGCACGGCGACACGATTCCGGAGCGCGGCGGCGACCTGCCGGCCGACGCGGGTCAGTCGGTCAACACCGTCGCGATCGATACGCCCTTCACGATTGTCCACCTCGAGGACGAGCCCGATGCGGTCTACGCGCAGTTGCTCGCGCTCGGGCTGCGACCCGGCATGCGGGCCTACGTGGTGAGGAAGACACCGGAAATGCTGTGGCTGTTCGCGGACGGCCGGCACTACGAACTCGCGCCGAGCCTGGCGCAGAACATCTCGGCCGCGACGCTGGCGGGCGTCACGAGCGGCCAATTGCAGGCGGAGAGCTTTCTGCATGAGCTGCCGGCCGGTCGAAGCGGGCGCGTGCTCGGCTTGACGGCCGCCTGCCGGGGCGCCGAGCGCCGGCGGCTGCTCGATCTGGGTTTCGTGTCCGGCTCGGTCGTCGAGGCGAATCTGGTCAGTCCGGCGGGCGATCCCACGGCCTACCTCGTGCGCGGAGCGCTGGTGGCGCTGCGGCGCGAACAGGCGCGGTTCATCCGCATCGAGCCGGCCCCGGGGGTGGCGGCATGAATCCGACGCCGAATACCGCGACGCCGGCCGCGACCGCCGCGCCGAAAGAGGCGTGCGCCAGTTGCAGCGTTTACCGCGCCGCGAACCTGAAGAAGCTCGGCGTGGCGATGGAGAACTGGAATTTCGTGGTGGCGCTCGCGGGCAACCCCAACACGGGCAAGAGCACGGTGTTCAACGCCCTGACCGGTCTCCGCCAGCACACCGGCAACTGGCCGGGCAAGACGGTGACGCGGGCCGAGGGCGGCTTCGATTACCACGGCCAGCGCTACAAGCTCGTCGATCTGCCCGGCACCTACTCGCTGCTCTCAACCAGCCTCGACGAGGAGATCGCGCGCGACTTCATCCTCTTTGGCCAGCCGGACGTGACTGTGGTCGTTGCCGACGCCACGCGGCTGGAGCGCAACCTCAACCTCGTGCTGCAGGTGCTTGAAATCACGGACCGCGCGGTCTTGTGCCTCAATCTGGTGGACGAGGCGAAGCGCCACGGGATTGCGGTCGACGACCGGCAGCTCGCGCGCGACCTCGGCGTGCCGGTCGTGCCGACCGCTGCGCGCTACGGGCAGGGTCTGCCCGAATTGCTCGAAGCCGTGGCCAGTGTCGCGGCCGGGCGGGTCTCGGGCCGGGTCCATCGTCTGTCCCAAGAGCCGCCGGCCATCAAACAGGCGCTCAACGTACTGGCGGACCAGGTACGCGCCGCGTACCCGGGGCTGCCCAACGCCCGCTGGGTGGCGATGCGCCTGCTCGGCGGTGACGATCACATCGCGGGAGCGCTGCGCCGCGGCGAACTTGCGACGCTGGCCGAGCGCGCCACGGGCGCGGCCGACGGTTTGTTGAGCGAATCCAAGGAGACCGCCACCCGATGAACACGATGCCCGGCGACCCTGCCGTCGCGCCAGCCGGCGAGGACATCCTCCAAACCGCGCGCCGGCTGCGCGAGCGGATCGAGGGCGATGTCCACGAGCATCTGGTCGAGGCGCTCTACGCCGATGCGGCCCGGATCGCGGATCGCGCGGTGACCCGGCCGGGACACGCAGCGCGGGCGACTTTCGACCGGACTTTGGATCGGATCGTGACGAGCCGCCTGTGGGGTTTTCCCGTGATGCTCGCGCTGTTCGCGCTGATGTTCTGGCTGACGATCACCGGCGCCAACGTGCCCTCGGCCTGGATCGCGGACGTGCTGGTCGACCGGGTGTATCCGTGGTTGCGCGACGGGGCGGCGGCCCTCGGGTTCCCGTGGTGGCTGCGGGGCGTGCTGATCGACGGGATGTATCTCGCGACGGCGTGGGTGATCAGCGTGATGCTGCCGCCGATGGCGATTTTCTTCCCGTTGTTCTCGCTGCTGGAGGACTTCGGCTACCTGCCGCGGGTGGCGTTCAATCTCGACCGGTTTTTCAAGGCGGCGGGCGCGCACGGCAAGCAGGCGATGAGCACGATGATGGGTTTCGGCTGCAACGCGGCGGGCGTCGTGGCCACCCGCATCATCGACAGCCCCCGCGAGCGGTTGATCGCGATCATCACGAACAACTTCGCGCTCTGCAACGGCCGCTGGCCGACGCAGATCCTGATCGCGACGATCTTCATTGGCGGGCTGGTGCCGGCCCACATCGCGGGCCTCGTGTCGGCGGCGGCGGTGACCGGCATCGCGCTCCTCGGGGTGGCCTTCACCTTCGGCGCGGCGTGGGCGCTTTCGCGCACCGTCCTGAAAGGCGAAGTGTCAACGTTCAGCCTGGAACTGCCGCCCTACCGACCGCCGCGGCTGTGGCAGACGCTGTACACTTCCATGATCGATCGCACGATGTTCGTGTTGTGGCGGGCGGTGGTGTTCGCATTGCCGGCGGGCGCAATCATCTGGGCGAGCGCCAACATCCACGTTGGCGAGCTCAGCGTGGCCGAGCACCTGATCCGGGGCCTCAATCCGATGGGCGTGGCCCTCGGCTTGAATGGCGTGATCCTGCTCGCCTATATCGTGGCCATCCCGGCCAACGAGATCGTGATCCCAACGGTACTGATGCTCACGGTTCTCGCGGGCAAGATGAGCGGGGTGGGCGAGGGTGCGGGAGTAATGTTTGAGCTCGATTCCGAGGACGCCGTCAGGTTGGTCCTGACCCAGGGGGGATGGACCCTGCTGACGGCGGTGAATCTCATGCTCTTCAGCCTGCTGCACAACCCCTGTAGCACGACGATCTATACAATCTACAAGGAGACCGGCAGCGTGCGCTGGACCGTGGTCGCGACGCTGCTGCCGGTCGCGCTCGGCCTCGCGGTGACCTTTTTCGTGGCGATGGTGTGGCGGCTGGCCGGCTGAGTTCGGAAAAGTTCAGTTGAGAGCTGAGAGCTGAAAGTTGAGGGCTGAGGGCTGAGAGTTGAGAGCTGAGAGCTGAGGGCTGAGAGCAAAACCAAGAGGACGAAAATCGTTGGAGTGTGCCGTTCATTCGCGACCCCGGCCTGATGTCCCGGCCTACTCCATCCATGCACCTCCCCCGCCTTTTCTCGCTTCTGAGTGCTTCCGTGTGCGTCACCACGGCCGTCGTCGCCGCGCCCACCCTTCCGGGCGTCGGCGCCGCGATGGCGGGGAGATGATCGCGAAAAACGAGGTCGCCGGCGCGGTCACGATCGTCGTCACCAAGGACAAAACCCTGCACCGCGAGAGCACCGGCTATGCGGACCTCGCGTCCAAGAGGCCGATCGCGCCTGACTCGCTTTTTTGGATCGCCTCGATGACGAAGCCGATCACCGGCACCGCGATCATGATCCTGCAGGACGAAGGCAAGCTGAACGTGGCCGACCCGGTGGCGAAGTACATCCCGGAGTTTGCGAACTTGAGCACGCCCTCGGGCAAGCCGGCGAACCTCACGATCACGCAGATTCTCACCCATACCTCAGGCCTCGGCGAGGCCGGTGCCAAAGCTGCCGCCAACGTCCGCACGCTCGCCGATCTGGTGCCCGTGTGGCTCGCGGCGCCCATGCAATACGAGCCGGGCGCAAAATGGAAATACACGCAGTCCGGCATCAATCTCGCCGGGAGGATCGTCGAGGTGGTGAGCGGAATGTCGTTCGACGCGTTTCTGCAAAAACGCGTGTTCGATCCGCTGGGCATGAAGGACACCACGTTTTACCCGACGAAGGCGCAGAAGGGGCGGATCGCGACCGCCTACGCGAAAAACAAGGACACCGGTGCCCTCGCGCCCGTGCCGCCGCGCAGCGAATTCGGGTCGCGCGACCGGCCGCCGCAGGGCAACGGCGGGCTCTTCTCGACGCCCGACGACTATGCCCGTTTTTGCCAGCTGTTGCTCAATCGCGGCACGCTCGGGGGCAAACGCATCCTGAGCGAAAACGCGGTGCAGGTGCTCACCGCCGTCCACACGGGCGATCTGCCAACGGGATTTTTCCAAACCGACGCGTTTGGGCAACGCGGGACGAACTACGGCTGGGGCATTGGCACGTGCATCCTGCGGACGCCGCATGAGGGACTCGCGGCGATGCTTTCGCCCGGCACCTTTGGGCACGGCGGTGCTTGGGGCACGCAGGCGTGGATCGATCCGATCAAGGGGGTCGCTTATCTGCTGTTCGTGCAGCGCGCGAATTTTCCGAACAGCGACGCGAGCGAAGTGCGGCAGGTTTTCCAGCAGGCCGCGGCCAGCGCCCTGGCCAGGCAGCCGTAACGATGCAATAGAGTGTAGGGGCGCCGCTCGCGGCGTGCCGTTTTTCAATTGAAACACGCGGTGTGGCGCAAGCGCCAGCCCTACCCCAATTGGTTTCCGTCTGTTCATTGGTGAAAAGTGATTCGACTGCATGGATACGGCTTAGAATTACCTTCGCTCTCGGAACGCTCCCCCAGCCGGCGAGAGGTAAGGCCTGGGGTGTTCTGCGCTTCCCGTCGGTCACGGGCGAAGTGATCAGCTCCGCCCGCGGTGTCGTTCCCGAACTAGAGTCCTTGAAAACCGAAACTCGTTGTGAATAGGTCAAGTTTTCTTCCCGGTCACTTGGTCCCTTGGTCCGTAGTCACTTGGTCCCTTGGTCCGTAGTCCCTTGGTCTGAGGCTCCGCCTCGTTAGTCCTCCTGCTTCGCCGCGCCGAAGCCGTGCAGCACCTCGGCGTCGACGCGCTTCAGGTAGGCCGTCAGCCGCTCGTGCAGTTCCCGGGTTTTCTCCGGGAGCTTTTTCGCCAGGTTGACCGTCTCACCGGGGTCTTCCCCCAGTTGGTAAAGCTCCAGCGCATTTGTCTTCCAAAACTTGATCAATTTGTAGTTGCCGACGCGAATGGCGGAGTGCGGGTAGCCGGACGCGTAGCGGTGAAAGACCAGCGCATCATCCTTTCGTGGTACCACGCCCTCGCCCCGCGCGAGCAGACCGCGAAAACTCGCCCCGTCGAGATCGAGCGGCAAGGGCGGTGCATAGCCGGCGAGATCGGCCAGCGTGGGCAGAAGATCCCAACCCGCTACCGGCACGTCGCATTGCGAGCCGGGTTTGATGCCTGGACCGCGCACGATGAAAGGCACGCGGATGCCGCCTTCGTACAAGACCCACTTGCCGCCGCGCAGGGGATGGTTCCGCGGTGGCACGGGAAACACCGAAGGATGATCCAGCTTGTTCTTTACCGGCGGCACGAACTCGGCCGCCCCGTTGTCCGCCATGAAAAAAACGTAGGTGTTATCCGCCAGCCCGAGCCGATCGACCTCGTCGAGCAACCGGCCGATGCCCGCGTCCAAATCGGCCAGCATCGCGGCCCAGGCCGGGTGCGAGTGGATCCGGCCCCTGGGTTTCGCGGCAAATTTCGCATAGGTCTCCTCCCGGGCCTGGATGTCGACGTGCGTCGCGTAGTGCGAGAGTTGCAGATAAAAGGGCGTACCCGCCGCGTGGTTGCGGCGGACGAAGCTCACCGCGCGCGCCGTCAGCGTGTCCACGCGCTTCGGGTCGTTGTTCAGATAGTGTTCCGTCCACTTCGAAGCCTTGTCCGAGGCGACGTCGCCGTTTTTGTTGCCGGTGTTGCCGTCGCTTTCGTCGTAGCCCAGATCCTCCGGAAAGATGCCCGCGCGCAGATCCCACTTGCCGTAATGCGCCGTCCGATAGCGGCGGTCAGCCGATTTCAGCAGGAGCGGGATCGTGAGCCGGGGGTGCGTCGCGGGCGCGTAGTTTTTCGGAAAACGTTCGTCGCCCTGCCGGGTTGGTGTCTGTCCGAACTGGATACTGCGGCGGGTCGGGCAGCACAACGCATCCGGCGCGTAGCCGTTGGTGAAGCGCAGGCCCGAACGGGCCAGCCGCTCGAGCGCGGGCGTCTCATGGTAGTCGCTGCGGGAATTCGGCGTCCGGTCGTCCATCCGCTGGGAAAGGGAGGTCCAGCCGAGGTCGTCGGTGAGAATCAGGATGAAATTGGGCGCCGCCGCGGCGGCTGACGCCACCACGGTCATGAGCGCGAAACTTACCCAGCGGGCGAAGGAAGTCATGGTCGGGGGCAGAACCTCGGTATTTTTGGGCGCGGTGGCAATGGCGCTTGCCGGCTTCTGTCAGTGCTGCGTCCAACGCCTGCTGCCACCGCACGCACTTGATTTCAGCGATCTCCGGCGCAGACATTTCCGGCGCCAACGCGATCCGACATGGCAATCAGCGGACTGACCCTATCGGGCTGTCACCAAGGTCGACGCGCCGGAGCCGTGGCACCTGCGCTGCCCGCATTGCGGCACTTTCACGCTGGTCTGCGTGGGCAGGATTCCCCGCCGTCCGCCCGCCTGCGCACGATGACCATTCACGGGCACGAGTTTCGTCCTCCACCCCGCGTCTGCTCCACCACCGCGCTAGGCGGAGCTTTGTCAGTGTCATGCGAAAAATGATCCTCGCCGCACTTGCGGCCGCCGCTGACCCGCTCCTTCGTCGTCGACTGGACGGAGAAGCACCGTGCTGCACCGCAGTACGCCTTCGAATGCTTGCCGCGGCATCGACCGCGCCACCTCCCGCGGCAATACAAAGCGCATAGGCCGCGGCCGACCGTCCTCCGTCCCGCCTGCTTAAACCACCCCCTACGCGGACCCACGTATCTACACGTCCCCGCAAGCCCGATATACTCCGCCCACTTCAGCCAACTTCCATCATGCAACTCTCCTCCCTCCTCGCCCGTTTCCAGCGCCCCTCCGCGCTGCTAGCCTTTGCTCTCGCCGCCCTCGGCCTCGCCTCGACGGCCCGCGCCATCACCAACGACGAGCTTCTCCCGGCCAACCTCATCGGCAAGGCCATCACCTTTACCAATGCCGTCGGCGCGCAGGGCACGCTCGAACCGTCGATCACTAGCTACACGATTTCGTTCACCTCGGCGACCACCTATACTCGCGTGGCGACCGGCCTCTCGACCACCGGCTCCTATGCCGTGCTCGCCACGGACCTATCCGGCGGCACGCGCGCGACGATCCTGACGATGTCCAACGGCTGGTTTGCCACCGGTAACGCCACGTCCATGACCCTCTCGCTCTCGCAGAACAGCGGGCTCGGCGGAGGCTCCGTCTTCGCCCTCACCGATCCGACGAAAGTCGGTGTCTTCACCTTCGTCCTTGGCGGCACCTTCACTCCCGGCGGTGGCGGCGGCACCACGGCGACCCTACCCGTCACCACGAGCGCGACCACGCTCACCTCCGTCGTCGGCGTGCCCTTCACCTACCAGATCACCACCAACCCCGCCGCCACCTCCTACGTGGCTGGTCCCGCCAGCGTGCTTGTCACCATTTCGCCCACCGGTCTCGTCACCGGCACGAGCTCGAGCGTCGGCACGCTGTCGTTCTCCTTCCAACCCGTGAACGCGGCTGGCACCGGCACCCTCACCACCGTCGTCGTGAGCGCCGCGGCCGCGCCCACCACCGGCGGCGGCACCAACGCTTCGCTGCAAGTCTTCGGCTCAAACCGAACCGGCCAACTCACGATTCCCAGCGGACTCACGAATACCACCGCGCTCGCCATCGGCGACGAACACTGCCTCGCCCTCAAATCCGATGGCACCATCGTCGGTTGGGGTAACAACGCCCAAGGCCAGACCCGCATTCCCGCCGGCCTCTCCGGTGTTGTCGCCATCTCCACCGCAGGTGGCTACAATCTGGCCCTCAAATCCGACGGCACCGTTGTCGGCTGGGGTGACACACGCTTCGGCCATACCGCTGTCCCTGCCGGGCTTGCTGGCATCACCGCCGTCGCCTGCGGCTCCACGTTCTCTGTAGCCCTCAAGACCGACGGCACCGTCGTCGCCTGGGGCGCCGCCAACGCGACCGCGGTTCCAGCCGGACTCACCGGTGTCGTCGCCATCGGGGCGGGCTTCGCCCACGGCGCCGCCCTCAAGTCCAACGGCACCGTCGTCGCCTGGGGCGTCAACACCTTTGGCGAGGTCGATGTTCCCACCGGCCTCACCGGCGTCGCCTCCTTGTCCGTCGGCAGCCACCACAACCTCGTGCTCAAGACCGACGGCTCCCTCCTCGGCTGGGGTTTCAATCTCGTAAAGCAAAATGACATTCCCGCCGGCCTGACCGGCCTCACCGCCATCTCCTCCGGCGCCAACCACAATGTCGCACTGAAATCCAACGGCACTATCGTCGCCTGGGGCGACAATTCCTCTGGTCAGACGACCCTCCCTTCCACCCTCTCCGGCATCACGCGACTCGCGGCCGGCGGCAACAACACCGGCGTCCTCTTCGGTGCCGGCGGCGGCACCCCACCGACGCCCACCGTCGCCGCCGCCCCCACCCCCACCAACCTCGTCGGCTACCGCAACAAAGTCGGCGGCGTCTACCAATTCACTGTCACCGGTGTCGCCCGTGGAGCCGTTTGGGGGACCGATGTCTACACCGACGATTCCACCGTCGCCGTCGCCGCCGTTCACGCCGGTGTCCTCGCGGCCGGTGCGACCGGTACGGTCACGATCACAGTTTTGCCGGGGCAGTCCTCCTTTCCGGCGTCGACGCGCAACAGCGTCTCGTCTGCGTCATGGGGCGCCTGGGCCGGCAGCTACGCGTTTGCCGGCGCCGGAGTGGTCGCTGGTGTGCCGGTGGCCACCGCGCGTCCGGCGGTTGCACCCGGCTTCGTTGCCACCACCACCGCGCTCGCCGCGGGCGGTCGCCTCGTGTGTCCCGTCAACGTCACCGGCGGCGGCACCTACACCTATCGGTGGTATCTCAACGGCACCTTGATCTCCGGCGCGACCGCGAACCCCTACATCGTCGAATCGCTCACCGCCGCCAATACCGGCACGTACTCGGCCGACGTCACCAACGCCCTCGGCACCACGCGTATCACCGCCGGCACCGTCACGGTCGGCGCGACGGGTTCGCCGGTGCTGGCGCTGCAGCCAATCTCAAAGTCCGTCGCCCCGGGTGCGACGTTCACCCTCGCCACGAGTGCCAGCGGCAGCGGCCTCGCCTACCAATGGCTGCGCAACGGCACGCAGCTCGCGGGCGAGACGGGCGCGATTCTACTGCGGCAAAACGCCAACGCGGCCGACGCCGGCAATTACAGCGTGCGCGTGAGCAACAGCTCCGGCAGCGTCACGAGCTCGGCCGGCACCATCACTGTCTCGGCCGATGCCTCGCGGCCCGCCAACATCTCCGTGCGCACCAACGTCGCGACCGACGCCACCGTCATCCCCGGTTTCTTCGTGCAGGGCACGGGTACGAAACGCGTGCTGATTCGCGTCGTCGGTCCCGGTCTCGGTGTCTTCGGTCTCACCGGATTGATGAGCGACCCAAAATTTGCGCTGTTCCAGGGCTCCACGCAGATCGCGGCCAACGACGACTGGTCCGCGGGAAACATTGGCAACGCCTTCGCCGCCACCGGCGCCTTTGCGATCACCGCCGGCTCAAAAGACTCCGCCCTCGTCACCGATCTCGCCGCCGGCAAGGACTACACGGTGCAGGTGACCAACGCCTCCGGCACCGGCGGCATCGTGCTGATCGAGGTCTACGATGCCGACGCGCTCACCGGCCGCAGCACGAGCAAGCTCGTCAACGTATCCGTCCGCGGCCAGACCGCGCCCGGCGACGACGTGCTCACGCTCGGTCTCGTGATCGGCGGCACCGGCCCGCGCACGCTGCTCGTCCGCGGCGTCGGCCCGAAGCTCGCGGCCTTCGGCGTCACCGGCACCGTCGCCGATCCCAGCCTGCAGATTTTCGACAGCCAGCAGCGCGCGATCCTCGCCAACGACGACTGGAGTAGCGCCGACTTCGTGAGCGAGCTCGCGCTCGCCACGCAATACGTCGGCGCGTTTGCGCTCGATGCCGGCAGCAAGGACGCCGCGACGCTCAGTCTCGTCGAGCCCGGCGCCTACACGATCCAAGTCAGCGGCACGGCCGCGGCGCCGACCGGCGAAGCGCTCGTGGAGGTCTACGAGGTGCCGTGAGCGCGGGCGGGGCAGGTGCTCCGAACTGACCCGCCGGTGAGGGCCGAACTTTCCGACCTAAGAACTTCCTCCTGCTGCATCTGCGACTCACCGCCGTCGACGCCACCCGCGTCGGCGGCGTCTTATTTTCGCCAACCGCCACCTTTCGCATTCAACGGCCGAGGCCGAGGGGGTCAGCCCGGGGCCGAGGGGGTCAGGCTTTCAGTGGATTGACGCCCGCCCGGAGGGGAAGCCGGGCACGCCTTGATCTGAGGTACGGCTGCGCATTCCGTGGTCACCGCAGCTCGGATCAGTCCCTCGTCCAGTAGTTTACTGAAAAACTTAAAACCCCGTCAGCAACGCCCATTCAGTTTCTGTCCGCGCATACGTGCACGCCGCGGGACCAGGGGTGGTGGGCAGGGACGAGCAATTCACGGACTGACCCATTGGGCTGGCATCCGGGCGATGGCTACCTTCCATCATGCGCGTTTTGGCGCGCCTTCCGCTTCCGCCATAGACTTGCCGGCTTCTTTCAGTGCGGCGTCCAACGCCTGCTGCCGCCGCGCGCACTTGATTTCAGCGATCTCCGGGGCAGACATTTCCGGCGCCAACGCGATCCGACCTTGCAATCAGCGGCCTGACCCAGTCCGGATGGCCCTGTTAGGCAAAGAGCCTCCCCATTTCATATGAGCGATAAATCCCCAAATGATGGCACCAAGTTCAACGCGATGTGGCTAGCGGTGGGCGTCGGCGTCGGAACGGCAATCGGCGTTGCGCTAAAGAATCTCGCTATTGGTGTCGCCATCGGCGTCGCGATCGGTGTGAGCCTCGCTGTTGCCATTCCAACCAAGAAGAAGTGAGCGAAAGCTCTTCAGCGCATTCCACCTTCAAGCGCCACGATCGAAATGCCAAACCAACCCCCGGACCTTGTCATCTCGAAAGGTCGGCTGGCCCGCCCGGTGCGCGTGGCTGACCTCTGACCTGAGCCGCGCTTTTCCGCTGGGTTCGCAAACACGTGGTCGGGTTTCAGTTGCATGCAAACGACTAGCGCCGCCGACTGAAGGTTCAAGCGTGTAATTGAAATTTGGTGTCATGCGGCTGTCATGCAGCGTCATGTTTTCTGTCATGGCGGGCAGCGGGTGCTTTGCGGCATAGCGCCTGCCGCGTTTCACCTGCCGGGTCAAACCGGAGGCAGCAAATCTTCGACCTCCGCCTTCGACATCGATGGTCGTGCGCCATGGCGCACGTGAAGCACGTGCACCGCATCCTCGTAAATCGTGAAAATTACCCGATAGCGTCCGTGCCGTCGGCCAAAGACCAACTGGCGCAACTCATACTTGAACAACCCGTCTTCACGCGCCCGCGGGCACCGCTCCGGAAAACGCGAGAGCGTGTTGATCTCCGCTTCGATCGCATTGAACCACCGCTCGGCGGCATCGGACGCTTGGGCGGCGATCCAGCCGGTGGCCTCGTCGATGTCCCGAATCGCCCGTGTCTCGATGACGACGCGAAAGTTCATTTCGCGGGCTTAATCCCGTGCTTCTCGCGAAGCCGCGCAAAGACCGTTTGCGCAGGTTCGCCCTGGCCACGCTCCAGGGACGCGATGCCCTCGGCAATACCAGCCTGCGCCTGCATGGCCTCGATGTCCTCCAGCATCGCCTGATAGGCTCTCGCATCCTGGACCACGACTTCCGCCTTGCCGTTGAGCGTGAGCACCGCCGGACGCTGGCTGCGCTTCAAGCGCTGCAGATGGCGCTTGTGATGGCGCAGAAAATCCGTGAGCGGATGGATGTTCTCGGGCAGAAGCGAAGTCGCGGACATATGTTTTAAGTATGCTTTAAGTCTTATGAGGTTTTGCGGTGGGTCAAGTCCTGCTCTTGCCTATGAGCCATAGCAGTACGGTCCGACGCTTTGGCCCGAGAGAGCCGGATCCAACAAGCGGCTGCCGTCCAGGCTGTGCCGGTGGCGGTTCCGCCCGGGTGGAAAGACGGGCGGCAGGTGGCAACTCACATGCAGGTGCCGAGGTCTTCCGGCTGAACGAACCCTAATCGCGCGCCGGGGCAGCGGGGCTGAGATTGCCGGCCTTGCGCACGACATCCGTCGAACCTTCGCTGGTGATCTGGAACATGCGCCGGACGCCGGAGAAATCATTGTTCAGCAGCGCGACTCCCCGGCTCGCCTTGCCCTCGACCTGCAAAAAAACCTCGACTGCCCCGCCGGGCCGGCAGCCCTGCACCAGCGCCTCCCGGCACTGGGCGAGCCGCACCACCGCCGCCGCGTCCGGCGTCGATTGGGTCCGCAGCCCATGCAGATCCAGCCCGTGAACATCGTCGCAGACGATCGCGTGGCGGGCGTCGGGTTCGATGGTGCGCAGCTGCAGATCGCGGATCGTGAGCCCGCGCACATGGCGGCAATAGAAGCCATACGCTGGCAGGTTGCCAAACATCTTGCTTTCAGGATAGGCCTCGGCGAGTTCCGGCACCTCCCGTTCAGCCCACTCTCTCTTGCCCCCTCCTTCGAATTCCACGCTGACATTCGTCAGGGAGACGCCCTCCACGGGATGTCCGGGAAGCCCGGTGATGGAGCACCCCACCTGCCCCACGCGCGTGGCGATGACATTGCTGACCGCGATGTTTTCCAGCAAACCGCCGTCGACCGTCTCCAACGCTATCCCGCCCAGACCTCGCTGGATCCCGTACTTCACTTTCGAAAACCGCGGCGAGAGAATCACGCAGTTGCTGAGCGTGATGTTCTTGAAGCCGCCGTTGGATTCGGTGCCGAGCTTGAAGGCATTGGCATGACTGCTGAGCACGCAGTTCGAAACGGTGACGTTCTCGCAGGCGCGGCCAAGGGTGCTCTTGAGGCAGAGCGCGTCGTCGTCGCTGTCGATCACGCAGTCGCTCACCGTCACATCATGGCAGCCATCGATATCGATGCCATCGTTGTTATAGCTTACGTGGTTGTACACACGGAGGCCGTGCAGTCGTAGTCGATCACACGCCAGCGAGTGCTGCATCCACATCGGCGACGCCTTGAGTGTAATCCCTTCCACCAACACGTCGCGACACTGGACGAAACGAATCACGTAGGGCCGCGTGAGGTATTCCTTCGATTGAAAGGCGCCCCCCGTTGCCGTCGATGGTGCCGCTGCCGCGCACGATCACCTGGTCGAGATTTTCGCCGACGAGCAGTGCCTGGCGGACGTAATTGTCGGAATACGATTGCACTATGCTGCGGCGTGGCGGGTAGTCCTGCGCCCGGGCGCTGCCGAGCAGAGTGGCGCCGGAGTCCAGATGCAGCGTCACCCGGCTCCGCAGCTCGAGCGTACCGGACGAATAAGTGCCGGCCGGGAAGAACACGGTGCCGCCACCGGCCGCCGCACAACGTTCGATGCTCTGTTGGATGGCCGCTGTGCACAGTGCCCGGCCGTCGCCGACCGCACCAGCGTCGCGCACGTCGACGACCAGGGGCGCACTGAGGGCCGTTTCCGTGACGCAGATCAACAGCAGGCTGCAAATCAGCCATTCCCGGCGGGCAATCAAGGCGAGGGCATCGAGAATTTTCATAGGCGGCAAAGTTGATAATAAGGCGGGTGCCGGATGCGGGGGGGGTAGCGGCGTCGAAGAGGAGGGGGCACGACACTAGATGCGCCAAGCGGGATAATCCTTTAGTTATTTTCTTACCCGCAAAACTTTTCCGTTCCGAGCTTGCGGTGGCCTGCGGTTGGTGGTGTGTGCCTTGGAGCAATCCGTTTGATTCATGCCCCCCTGGATTCAGAAGCCTCCCGATGGTTTGCGGTGGAACTGCAGCCGCACCTCGGGATGTTGCGAGCGTGGCTTCAGGGCCAGTTTCCTGGCGTCCAGGATGTCGACGATGTGTTGCAGGATGCGCTTTGCGGGTGCTGGAGGCAAACGCGACTGAACCGATTCGTTCGCCCAAGGCCTACCTCTATGTCGTAAGTCGCAATCTCGTGCTCATGCGGCTGCGCCGCCAGCACGCGCATCGCACGGATTCGCTAGAGGAAATCGACGCTGGCAGCATCACAGATGGTAGTACCGATATTCCCGAGGAGGTCGCCCGTCACCAGGAACTAGAGATGCTCTCCCACGCGATCCAGATGCTGCCCGCGCGCTGCGTGTCGCAACGGGGGCAGTGCAGAAGCGTTTCATGGGCGGTGAACGAACCCACGTGAAGTGTCGTGAGGGTTTTTGTCCTCGTTTTGACCACGTGCAAAGCGCCGTGGCATTTTTTACATCGGCTGAAAGCGGGCCGAAAATACAGGACCGGAGGTTGAGGAAAAAGATGGCGCGCCGAACTCTCCGTGGCGATTTTCTGCAAATACTGCTCAAGCACGCTGAGGGTCTTGGCGTCCATCACCCCAGTTTTTTTTTAACCCTTGTTCCTCGAAGAAACGGCGGATGGCCTCGGGCGCGATGCGCAGAGCCTCTCGCCGGTCTACGCTCGCCGCGATCTGTGCGAAATCCAGTTCGGGATGTTTGATATGTTCCACGAGGACCAGGACCGTGGCGCGTGGACTCAAGGCACCGCCGTTTGGCTGGCCGGCGGCCGCTTGCTCGCGCTGCCGACACTCGGTCTCTGCGTCGGCCGAAAGATAACGGAACTCGCCTTCCAGTTTCAGTCGTCGGAGGGCCCCTCCCTTGTGCAGGTTGGTCAAGAAGGAATGGCAAGGATGCCGCAGTTTTTGCGTCAGTTCCCGGGCGGAAAGTCCGGCTGAACTGCGGTCGATCAGGTAAGCGATCGTCGAGGTCAAGCTGCCGTGGTTGGAAAAACCAATGTCCCGGTAGTGCCAGATGCCGTCCCGGTCGAATCGGGGTGTGCTGCGCAGGGTGTACCACTTGCCGTTATGGGTGAAGCTGCTGCAGTATCCGATCTCCTTGAGAAATCGGCGCACGCTAATCAGCGCGTATCCCAAAGCATGAGACAACTCGGCGAGCATCCAGCATGTGCGGCGATGGAATAGTCTCTGTACCTGTTCAGCCGGCGGGAGAGGTGAGGGCATAAACAAGAATGAGCGAATATGAAGCATGTGGTCAATATTTCCATGTTCTCTCATATCGCGTGATGGCTCCCAACTTCGCGCCGAACGATCGCGGCGCTGGAAATACCGCATCCGACTGTTTTGAAGCCGGTTACGAATCGAACGATCGAGACCTCAAAAAGCATCCTCCCCGTCTTGCGGGAAAAAATGATCAAATATGAAACCGACAACTTCTCAACTTATTGATTATCAACAATCCAACCGCCGTTTGCGGTAATAGCAAAATCACATCAGGCGCCTCACCCAACTTTGATTTTCCAATACGGCGATCATGCCCTGCCAGTATGGAAGGCGCTTTGAGGACCTGAGAACCTCGATATGTACGAAATTGTTGCCTTAAGCTACGCATCAATTGGTCGGCACATCGTGAAAGACGGTCGACTCTTTGGACGCAGGGGTTGATTTGAGTTCACTCATTCTGAACTCGCAGTGGACGAAATGACGCACGAGCCTTCCACCTGCGCCGAACTTGCAGCATGCTTGCGGCGAAATTCACGCTCATCCGGAATCCGGGAAAGCGGCGCCGGCCCTGATTGTGCGTCGAGGCGACATTTGAGTCGCTGGCTTTGCGCCGCCGGGTCGATCGCGCCGCCCGCCTGCCATGCAAGTCTGTCCGGTTTCCAGACGTGAACCCACTTGCCGTGCCCGATAATCCCAGTCGTACGCGGGCAAAAGTGCACTCGCCGCTTGCTTTTGTCGTTAGCCGCCTAACTATCTTCCGCTTCGAATTCTGCCATGCCCTTGTTGATGCTAAAGGACCTGCCCCGTTACGAATGCCTCCTTGAGGCGGCGCGGGAATTTCCCGACCTCGATCCGTCGGCGACAGAAGTGTTTCTGCATCTGCTTCGGGCGGGCGACGACGCCTTCCGCGTGGTCGAATCGCACCTTGCCCAGCACGACATCACCCAGGGCCGGTTTGGGGTGTTGATGGCCCTCTGGGGCAACGACCATCGCGGCGAAGCCCGTCCGCCGCTCAGTCCCGCCGCCCTGGCCGAGCGGACTGGGGTCACGCGCGCCACGATGACCGGCCTGATTGACACCTTGGAGCGCGACGGTCTGGTTCGCCGCGAGGCCGATCCCGCGGATCGCCGGATGATGACGGTCACGCCCACCCCGCGGGCGGTGGACCTGCTCCGGCAGATTTTGCCCGGCCATTTTCAGCGGATGGCGGCGCTGATGCTGCCGCTCACCGAATCCGAGCGCGAGGTGCTCGTCTCGCTGCTGCAGAAGATCGTCAACCAGGCTTCGACACTGGCCCCGAGCAGCGTCGGGCCGGGGGTGCCGGTGGCGGAGGTTGCCGCGCCCGGCTAACGGAGGCCGCCCCGCTTGAGCGCTGTCGCCGATCCAGTCGCATCTCACGTTTTCGTCCGACTCACATCTCAAATTCCACTCCCATGATCAAACGAATGATCCTCATGCTTGTCGTGGTGCTGCTCCTGCTGGGCGGCATTTTCGGCTCGACGATTTACAAAGGCATCAAGATGGGCAAGGCCATGGCCGCCCAGAAGCCGCCCCCGATCACCGTATCGAAGGCGGCGGCGCGGGCGGAGAGCTGGCAGCCGGCGCTCCGGACGGTCGGTTCGCTCACGGCGGTCCAGGGGGTCCTGGTCAGTAACGAGCTCGCCGGGGTCGTGGAGAAAATCGAGTTTGAATCCGGCCAGATCGTGCAAAAGGGCGCGTTGCTGGTGCAGCTCAACACCGCGACGGAGCGGGCGCAGTTGCGCAGCTTCGAGGCCGCGGCCGAGCTCGGACGGCAGAACCTGGAGCGGGCGAAGAAACTCCGAAATTCCAATGTCAATGCGGAGTCCGACCTCGACACCGCGGATGCGGTCTTCCAGCAGGCGGTCGCCAACGTCGAGAACCTGCGCGCGGCCATCGCCAAAAAGTCCATCGTCGCGCCGTTCAGCGGCCGGCTCGGGATCAGGCAGGTGAACCTGGGCCAATTCATGGCCGTCGGCACTGCCATCGTTGCCCTCCAGTCGCTTGATCCGATCTATGCGAATTTCACCCTGCCCCAGCAGGATATCCGCAATGTCCGGACGGGCCAGTCCGTCACCCTGACGATCGATGCGTATCCGGAGACCGAGTTCAAGGGCGAGATCACGGCGTTCGATTCGCGCCTGGACGAGGCCACGCGCACCGTGCGGGTGCAGGCCACCCTGGCCAACGGCGACGGGCGCCTGCAGGCGGGGATGTTCGCCAGCGTCGCCGTGCTGCTGCCGCAGAAGGACAATGTCATCACGGTTCCGCAGACGGCGATCACCTACAATCCCTACGGCAATGTCGTCTATGTGATTGAGACGGCCAAGAGCGATGGCGCCGCGCCGGCGGCGGGAGCCGGCGGCCAGCCGGCGCTGACCGTGCGCCAGCAGTTCGTCAAGGTGGGCGAGACCCGCGGCGATCAGGTGGCCATCACGGCCGGGCTCAAGGCCGGCGACGAGATTGTGACCGCGGGCCAGCTCAAGCTGCGCAACGGCGTCAGCGTCCGCATCGACAATACCGTGCCGGTGGCGAACAACCCGAAGCCGAATCCGCCCAACACCTGATTCGGGCCTCACTCCGTTCCCATGAATTTTACCGATCTGTTTATCAAGCGGCCGGTCCTCGCGACCGTCGTCAGCCTGCTGATCCTGCTCGTCGGACTGCAGTCGATGTTGTCGCTCAACGTCCGGCAGTATCCGGTGAGCAACAGCGCGATCGTCACGGTGACGACGGTCTATGTCGGCGCCAGCGCGGATCTCATCCGCGGTTTCATCACGACCCCCCTCGAAAAGGAAATCGCGAGCGCCGATGGCATCGACTACCTCGAGTCGACCAGCGCGGCCAACGCGAGCATCATCACGGTGCACCTGCGCCTGAACTACGATCCGAACGACGCGCTCACCCAGATTACCTCGAAGGTCAATCGCGTGCGCAACCAGCTCCCCGCTGGCTCCGAGGCGCCCACCATCGACGTGCAGGTCGGCGAGAACACCGCCGCGATGTACATCAGCTTCACGAGCGACACGCTCGAAACGAACCAGATCACCGACTACCTCACCCGTGTGGTGCAGCCCAAGCTCGTCTCGGTGGCCGGCGTGCAGAGCG
Source organism: Opitutaceae bacterium (assembly GCA_044344465.1). GTDB lineage: Bacteria > Verrucomicrobiota > Verrucomicrobiia > Opitutales > Opitutaceae > ER46. Next base: position 42,223 of record JBIJCX010000006.1, on the reverse strand, counting down.
CGCAGGTGCTCGGCGGTCGCACCTTCGCGATGCGCATCTGGCTGAAACCGGGGCGGATGGCGGCGCTGGGCATCAGTCCGTCCGAAGTCTATCGCGCGCTGGCGGCAAACAATGCCCTCGCCGCGGTGGGCGCGACCAAGGGCGAGGTGATTTCGGTCAATCTCAATGCCTCGACGAGCCTGCGCACCGCGGAGGAATTCAAGCAGCTCGTGATCAAGGAACGGCAGGGCTCGATCATCCGCATCAGCGACGTTGCCGACGTGGTCCTCGGCGCCGAAACCTATGACAGCACCGTCACCTTCAACGGCGAGAGTGCGACGTTCATGGGGCTCAACGTCCTCCCCACCGCCAATTCGCTCACCGTGATCAAGGACGTGCGGGCGGTCCTGCCCGAGATCATCGCGGGCATGCCCCGGGGGATGAAGCTCACCATCCCCTACGATTCCACGGCTTACATCAACGACTCGATCCACGAAGTGGTCACGACGCTGGTCGAGGCCCTGGTGATTGTCGTCATCGTCATCTTCCTGTTCCTCGGATCGGCCCGCTCCGTGCTGATTCCCGTGGTCGCGATGCCGCTGTCGCTCGTGGGCGCCTTCTTTCTGATGCTCGTGCTGGGTTTCACGATCAACCTGCTGACCCTGCTCGCGATGGTCCTGGCCATCGGCCTGGTGGTTGACGATGCGATCGTCGTGGTGGAAAACATCCACCGCCACATCGAGGAGGGCCTTTCGCCCCTGGCGGCATCGATCAAGGGGGCGCGCGAGCTGGGCGGCCCGGTCATCGCGATGACGATCACCCTCGCCGCGGTGTATGCGCCGATCGGATTCATGGGCGGGCTCACGGGCAGCCTGTTCAAGGAATTCGCCTTCACCCTGGCCGGTTCGGTCATCGTGTCCGGCATCGTGGCGCTCACGCTCTCGCCGATGATGTGTTCGAAGATTCTGCAGCCCGATACGGGGAAGAAAGGCTTCGCGCACTGGCTGGACGTCAAGTTCGAACAACTCAGCTCGATGTACGAGCGGCTCCTGAACGAGGCGCTCAAGTACAAGCCGGTGACGGTGGTCTTCGCGATCATCGTGCTGCTGGCCTGCCTCCCTTTCCTCAAGATGTCCAAGAAGGAACTGGCGCCGGACGAGGATCAGGGGATCATCCTCTCGGTCGGCAACGCGGCGCCCAACGCGAACATCGACCAGACGACGCTTTACGCGAAACAGGTGATCGACGCCTACCGGACCTTTCCCGAGACGGCGAATATCTTCCAGATTGTCGGGCTCGGCTCGACGAACACCACGCTCGCGGGCCTCGTCTTCAAACCCTGGAGCGAGCGCACGCGCACCCCGATGAATCTGCTGCCGCTGGTCACCGCCAAGCTGAATGAGATCGCGGGGCTCCAGTCGTTCGCCTTCCTCCGGCCGTCGCTGCCGGGCGGCGGGGCCGGGGCGCCCGTGCAGTTCGTGATCAAGTCGACCGACGATCCGTTGCGGCTGTCCGAGGTCGCCAACGATCTGGTCGGTCGCGCCTTTGGCAGCGGGTTGTTTTACTTTGCCGACTCCGATCTGAAGTTCAACCAGCCACAGATGAACCTGAAAATCGATCGCAACAAAGCGGCGGATCTCGGGGTGAACATGCAGCAGATTGCCGGCGACGTCGGCGCGATGCTGGGCGGCGGCTACGTCAACCGGTTCGATATCCAGGGCAACAGCTACAAGGTGATTCCGCAGGTCGAGCGCAGCGAACGGCTCAATCCCGAGCAGATCCTGGATTATCACGTGGGCACCGGTGGCGGCGCGTTGGTGCCGCTCTCGACGTTTGCCTCGCTCGAGCCGACGGTCCAGCCGCAGTCGCTCAAGCGTTTTCAACAGCTGAATTCGGCGACGATCTCGGCCGCGCCGAAATACGGCGTCTCGCTGGGGCAGGCGCTGGAGTGGTTCCGCGCGCAGGCGGCGCAGACGTTTCCCGCCGGGTACCAGGTCGACTACGCCGGCCAGTCGCGCCAGTATGAGCAGGAGGGCAGCGCGCTGCTGGTGACGTTTGTGTTCGCCGTCATCATCATCTTCCTCGTGCTCGCCGCGCAGTTCGAGAGTTTCCGCGATCCGTTCATCATCATGCTCACGGTGCCGCTCGCGATCAGCGGCGCGCTCGCCTTCATCTTCATGGGCTTCGCCTCGCTTAACATCTACACCGAGGTCGGATTGATCACGCTCGTCGGCCTCATCACCAAGCACGGCATCCTGATCGTGCAGTTTGCGAACCAGCTCCAGGCGGAAGGCTATGCGAAGCGGCAGGCGATCGAACACGCCTGCGGCGTGCGGTTGCGCCCGATTCTGATGACCACCGCGGCGATGGTGTTGGGCGTGATGCCGCTCGTCATGGCGACCGGCGCCGGCGCCGCCAGCCGTTACAGCATGGGACTCGTGATCGCGACCGGCATGACGATCGGCACGTTGTTCACCCTGTTTGTCGTGCCGACGGCCTATTTGCTGATCGCCCCGGATTTCGCCAAGGCCAAGTCCCCGGCCCCGGCCGGGATTCCCCTCGCGCAACTCGATCCCGTTGGAAAGTAACCTATGAAACTCACCCGTCATTCAATCTCGCCGGTGGGAACCGCCTGCTTGCAGGCGATTTTGCGCCGGGTGCGTCGTCCGGCGATCACGCGTGCCGGCGCGCTGCTGCCTTTCGTGCTCGCGAGCTCGATGGCGCAGCCGCCCCCGCGCCACCTGCCCGATCCGCTCGACCTGAAGGCGGCGATCGGTTTCGCCCTCGAGAATAATTTCGCGATTCGGCAGGCGCGCGAGCGGATCAAGCAGCAGGAAGGGGTCGTCATCGAGGTCTCGGCCCGGGAGATTCCGACCGTCGCCGCCAACGCCGCCTACCAGCTGAACGAGACCGACGTCAGCCAGACCTTTCCCGCCAGCCGGACCGGGTGGCAGGTCAACCTCACGGCGTCACAGGTGCTGTATTCGGGCGGCGGAGTCCGCTCCGCCGTCAACAGTTCGAAACTCGCCCGCGATGCCGCCGTGCTCGAGCTGCAGGCGGTGATCAACGACGCGCTGCTGCAGGTGCGCGTCGCCTACTACAACGTCCTGCTGGCGCGGGAGAAAATCAAGGTACAGGAATCGAACGTGGAGTTGCTCCAGAGCCAGCTGAAGACGACGACGGACCGTTTTCAGGCGGGCACCGTTTCCAGCTTCGAGAAACTTCGGGCCGAGGTGGCGGTGGCCAACGCCAAGGCGCCGCTGATCACGGCACGCAACGACTTCCGGCTCGCGATCGAGACCCTGCGCCAATCGCTCGGCTTCACGGCGGCCAAGCCCGATGCGCTGCGCAAGATTCCGGATATCCTCGGCACGCTCGATTTCACCGCGGCAAACTTCGATCTGCAGGCGGCTTTCGACTCGGCGCACGCGAACCGCCCCGACCTCGAGCGGTTGGTGAAGCTCACCGCCGCGCGCGAGGAGTCCGTGACGACGGCCCGCTCGTCGTCCCAGCCGACGGTTTCGGCCTTCGGCGGCTGGGCGCTGCGCAAGGGCGCCACCAACGCCTTTGGCGATTCGGACAACGGCTGGCTCCTCGGCGTGCAGTCACAGTGGAACATCTTCGACGGCCGGGCCACGGCCGGGCGCGTGGTGCAGGCGCGATCGTTGCTGGAACAGACGCGCCTCTCGCTGACCGAGGCGCAGCTTGCCGTCGAGGTCGAGGTGCGCCGGGCGTTTTCGCAATGGCAGCAGGCCGCCGAGCTCGCCGAGGCTTCGCAAAAAGTCGTGGAACAGGCGGCCGAGGCCGTCCGCCTGGCCAACGCGCGGTACAGCGCCGGCACCAGCACGCAGCTCGACGTCCTGCAGGCCCAGGTCGATCTGACCACGGCGCGGACCAACCAGATTCAGGCGTACCACGGCTACAACGTCGCGGTCGCCGCGCTCCGCAAGGCCACGGGCCAGGCGGACGAGTTCGTGACGAAGTGAAATTGTTCCTTCCCGGGGTGCGGGCAAAATCCCACTAGTCCAGCCGTCCGATGAAGATTATCCGCCTCCTGCTTCTCGCGCTCGCGGGGGTCGGTGGAATATTGCTGCTCGGGCTGGCGGTGGCGCTCAACTCCTCGTTTCAGACGTGGGCCGTGCGAAGAGCCCTTGCCTCGAAGCCTGAACTCCACGCCTCGGTCGGTGCCGTGGCGATCGGATTCAAGCACGTGGCGCTCCGGAGCGTCCGGGTGGAGCACGCCGGCGCGATGGTCACGCTGCCTCAGGTGGAGATTGACCTGCCAGTCCTGGCCGCGGGCCGCGGCCATGGGTTGCTGGTGTCACGTCTGGTCGCGAAAGACTGGACCCTCGATCTGTCGCGGCCCATCACTCCGCCCAAGGCGGGCCCGGGGACGGGCGCGGCATCCGCCACGGCATCGGTGCCAGCGTCATCGCGGGCCCAGGCCGCCGCTCCCGGAGTCCCGGATCCGATCGCGGTTGCCCGGGGAACCGCGCAAGTTTTTGCCGGGATCTTTGCGCAGCTGAATTTGCCGGTCGACGTCTCGCTCGATGGCGTCGATCTGCAGGGGAGCGTGATGCTGCCGACCGCGCCGGGCCGGGCGAAAATTCGGCTGCAAGGGGGGGGGATGGCGGCCGGGCGCGAGGGAAAATTCGAGCTGCAGGGCGAAGCCGCCCTGGCGGATCCGGCCGTGAATGCCCTGGCCGTGCGCGGGGTGCTGCGGGTCGCGATGGACACGCCGCGCACGTTCACGCGGATCGCCGCGAACCTGGATGCGTCGGCGTCAGGGACGCAGTTTCCCGCCGGGGTCAAACTGACCGCCGATCTGGCCGCGAGCCGCGGAGTGGCCGGCGAATCCTACGCGGTGGCGGTGGTCGCGGGGGCGCGCGAGCTGCTCCGGGTGCAGGCTGATTTTCCGTCCCAGGCGCACCGGCTGGAGGGTACTTGGAAACTGGATGCACGCAAGGCCGAGCTCGCGCCGTTTGCGCTGGGCCGCGCGCTCCCGGAGTTCGCCGCGGTGGGCGAGGGGAGGTTTGAGGCGGATGCCGCCTTCGCCGTCGTGCGGGCGACGGGGCGGTTGCAGGCGGCATTGGATCAGTTGGCGGCGGTTCAGGCTGAGCTGGCGGTCATCGGGGCGATCACCCTTAACGTGGAGTTCGACCTCACCCGGCACGCCGACGCCTTGCATGTGGACAAGCTCAGCGTGGCGGTTGCGGCGTCCGGGCCAATCGCCACGGTGCAGACCCTGCAGCCGTTTGCATTCAGCCCGAAAAGCCGCGAGTTCAAGGCGGCCGATCCGTTGCGCGAATTGCTCGGCATCACGCTGCAGGGAGTGCCCCTCGCGTGGGCGCGTCCGTTTCTGGGGGACATCGTCGTCACGGGTGGCGACGTCCGCGGTGAGCTGGTTGCTCTCGCGCGTGGAGGCGGGGTGACGGTGCGTTCTCCGACGCCGATCACCGTCGCGGGCGTTTCGGTGAGCCAGGCGGGCAAGCCCTGGCTCAGCGGCGTCGACTTTTCCGCCCGCATTTCCGGCGATTACGCTCCGCAAGGCTGGCAGGCGGAGATCGCGGGCCTGACGGCGCAGAGTGGCGCCACGCCGTGGCTGGCGCTCGATGCCAGGGCGGGGCAGCTCGCGGGCAAGGACCAGCCGCTCACGAGCACCGGCAAGCTTTCCGTCGACCTCCCCGGTTGCCTCGCGCAGCCGGCGGCGAATCACCTTCTCGCGCTGACGCGCGGCGAGGCCACGGTCGAGTTTATCGCCCGGCTCGCGAGCCGGAAGGAAGTGCAGGCAAAGATCGTTTTTCAGAACCTGGCGAACGGCCCGGCGACTGACCCCGGCAAGCTGCCGACGCTGGCGACGGATTTGCGGGCGGATGTCGCGGCCAACGGACAGATTGTCATCAACGCCCCGATGCTTTTGACGCAGGACGGGCGCAAGTCGGACCTCCTGCTTGCCGGCACGATCACACCCGGCACAACGGGCTGGTCGATCGACGCCCAAGTTTCCAGCGCCCAAGTGTTCGTTGACGACGCGAAGAACCTCGGTGCGCTGCTGCCGGCGAGTCCGGCGCCCGACGCGGAGCCCCGGGAAACCCCGGCCTCGAAACCCGAACGCGACACCGCTCCCGCATGGCACGGGCTCGGCGGTTCGCTCGTCGTCCGCCTGAAAAAGGTGATCTACTCCGACACGTTTGAAGTCAGCGATGTCGCGGGGACCCTGCGCCTCGATGGCGGTTCGCTGCGGCTCGAGGGAGTCAGGGCGGGATTCGGCGAGGGGAGCGAGGCCAGGCTCAGCGGGGCCGTGACGTTCGATCAGGCGGCACCGCGGCCTTACGCGCTCAACGCCGATTTGGCCGTGACGGCGTTCGATCCGGCGCCGCTGTTTCGCGCGATGAACCCGGGCCAGCCTCCGACGGTCGAGGGCCGCTTCGATGTCAGCAGCCGGCTCTCGTCGCGCGCGGCGACGATGGGCGATCTGGCGCTCGGGGCGGACGGTGATTTTCACCTGTCGAGCAAGGCCGGAACGTTTCGCGGCCTGCCGGTGAACGTGGCCACCAAGCTCGAAACCGCGGGCGGCCTGGCCGCCGGGCTCGCCAGGCTCGGGAATCTTGCGAGCGCGATCAGCGGCAAGAATGACAAGTCGGTCGAGAGCGTGGCGAATCGGGCGCAGGCGGTGTCCGAACTCGTGAATTACTGGAAGGCGATCCCGTTCGACCAGCTGAGCGTCACCGTCTCACGTGACCCGGCGCTCAATACCACGTTGAAGGACTTCACCCTGATTTCCCCGGAAGTGCGGCTGTCGGGCAGTGGTCACGCCACCCACCGGGCCGGGGCGTCGTTGCTCGACGATGCCCTCGCCATGGAGTTCATCCTGCGCGCCCGCGGGCGCCATGGCGACCTGCTGAAGTACCTCGGGATGCTGGCGGCGCAGCCCGATGACCTCGGCTATTCGGCCTGCACGCTGCCGTTGCAGGTTTCCGGCACCCTGGGAAAACCGGATACGAGTGAGCTGAACCACAGACTTGCCGCCATCGCCCTCGAGAAAAGCGGGGTCACGGAAAAGGCGGCGGACTTGTTCAACAAGCTGCTCGGGGGCGGAAAGTAGGGGCGGGGGCGGGTTGGGGCTGGCGACGAGGGAACCACGGCTTGCGCCCGGCACGAACGGGATCGTTTTTGCGGAACGCCCGTTGCATTTCGAATCGATCCTCGCATTGTAATTGTGCCCTGCCACCCAACTGTGAACTGAACGCTCCCCATGCCGACGGTCACGATCACGTGCAGTAATTCGTCAGAGAGAATCCGCTTCCCATGACCACCCGATTCATCAACCACGGTTTTTGGAGTGTTGCATTTGCCTCGCTTGGTGCCTGCACCTGCTTCGCGGCTGACGCGACAAGCATGCGCACCGAATCGGCGCGGGCAACGGCTCCGTCCACGGCATCGCGCTCGACGAGGCCGGGCCCGGCCCGCGGCCCGTTGCCTGATCCTGCTTTGCTCGATGGTGCCGCGCAGCAGGCCGAGAAGAAGTCGGAATACGGAATGCTCGGAGAGTTTGAGCTGCCGGGCGATGAGAACGTCCGCGAGGGCAAGCCGGGAGGGCAGCAAAATCAGAACCCGCAGATGGCGGGCGGAGCCGGCGGGCAGCCGCAGCAGCAACAAGGAGGTGGCGGAGGGGCGCAGGGAGATCAGGGCCAGCAGCAGGGTGGACAGGGTCAGGCCGGCGGGGCTCAGGGTGCGCAAGGAGGGCAAGCCGGTGGCCAACAGCAGGCGGGTGGAGCCCAAGGTGGCGGAGCACCAGGTGGAACGGAGCAGGCTGGTGCCCAAGGTGCCGGCGGCGCTGGCCCGCAAGGAGCCATGGGCGCGGCGGGAACAGCGGGCGGGGGCGCGATCGATCAAGCGCAGGGCATTCAAGTCGCAGGGCTGGAGGGAGACGCCGGTGGCCAAGCTGGGCCAGGTGGTCCGGGCGGGACGAAGCCCCAGCAGGTTGCCATCGGTGATGCCACCATGCGGATTCAAACGGTTGCCAACCCATCGGGAGTCGTCGGCGGCCAGCCGGCCGGTCAGACCCAGGAGCACCTCAAAGGCACGGGCACCGGGGGCAAGGGCCCGTCCGGAGCGGGCAGCAACGCCAATCGCGGCGCCGAGAAGGGTCGAGTCATGCCGTCCGGACTCTGAGCAGCTCACGTTTTAATTCCTGTGAAACACTTTCGTCTTCTCTATGTTTTCCCGTTGCTGGCGGTCGTTGCGCCCGTGGCGCAGGCGTTGACCGTCATCTACCCGGTGGACGCCATTGGTGACCTGTGGAATCTCCCGGCCGAGGAGTTCCGGCAGAAGTTTGCGGGCATCAACATCAGCGGGCTCGGGCCGAGCGACGAAGGTTGGTATGTTCGTTACCGCCACGAGAATTTGACTTATCTCTTCGGCCCGCTGCCGGACCGGGAGGAAGCTCGAAAGAAGAAATGGGAGATGGAGACCGTGCGCGACGCCGCGATTCGCAACCGGCCGACGCTGCAAAGCAGCCAGGTGGATTTTGTGCGATTCACGTTTTCAGGCGCCTACGGGAAAGGCGGAGGCGGTGGTGGCACCGGGGCGGCCTCGGCCATGGGCCGAGTTTCGGGGGACGGAAAAAGCGGGCCCGATGGCGATCTTGACGGCGATGGCATCCCAAATGCCAAAGACGACGACATGGACGGCGACGGCATCCCGAATGGGCAGGACGGCGATGCCGATGGCGACGGAATTCCGAACGGACAGGACGATTACGGTTTTGGCGCGATGGATGACAAGATCCGCGCCGGCTCGGGAATTGGCGGCGGTGGCCGCAATGGCCCCAGCGGCGATCTCGACGGTGACGGCATCCCAAACGCTCAAGACGACGACATGGACGGCGACGGAATCCCGAATGGGCAGGATGGCGACGCGGACGGTGATGGGATTCCCAACGGCGCGGACAAATATTCGTATGGCAAGAGCGATGGCGACGGGAACGGCGGCCCAGGTGGTGCCGGCGGCTCAGGCCAGAATCCGGCGGATGAAGGTGGCGGGATCGCCGAGAAGAACGCCGGTGGCAAGGGTGGTCGCGGCGGTGCTGGCGGCGAGGGTGGTGAAGGCGGCGAGGGTGGTGAAGGCGGCTCCGACCAACAAATGGGTGCGAACAAGAGCGGTCAGCGACAGGTGGCTTCGAATCAGCGCGGCACTCGGGGCGGCCAGTCGGGTCAGCAGGGCGGCCAATCCGGGCAACAGGGTGGTCAATCCGGGCAGCAGGGCGGGCAACAAGGTGGCCAGCAGGGCGCCAGTGGTTCGAGCGGTGGGCAATCCGGCGGCCAAGGCCAGCCCGGTGGTGGCTCCCCGGGAGCGGCGGGTAGCAGCGGGGGCGGGGGCAATCCCCTGGACTTGGTGGTCGGGTTGTTGCGGAAAATCCTGGGACTTTGAACCCAATCCAGCTTTTCGTTCTTTCCGGCAGACGGCGTACGGCAGGTCCGGAATGGACAGTTAGGGCTTACGTGGGCGTGTTGTTGGTACTTGGCATGTGATGACATCGGGCATCGGCGGGATGAATCGACTGCGAATCGTGGTCCTCGCGATTGTCGCCGGGGCGTCCGCGTGGGCACAGGAAACTGCGACCTCGCGGGCCATGACGCTGGCGCGGGAGGCGGCGTCCGCGGCGGAGATTCGGGACTTGCCGGTCTACCTTTCGAAAATGGAGGCGGCCGTGGAGCTGCGGTCCGACTTTCCGCGCATGCTGGTAAATCTCGCGGCGGCGCAGGCGGCTAACGACCGGCCGGAGGAGGCGATCGCGACCCTCCAGCGTCTGGCCAGGCTGGGCTTGAGTTCGCCGGTTGAGAAATCGGAAGAGTTCGCGCCGTTGCGCGCCCGGCAGGACTTTCAGGCCGTCGTCAAGCAGCTCGCGGCCAACCTGCATCCCAAGGGTGACGGCGCGATGGCGTTTTCACTCCGCGAAGTCACCGGATTGATCGAGGGCATCGCGTGGCGGGAAAAAACGAGGACATTCTTCTTTGGCGATGTGAACGGGCGCGCCGTGTGGACGCGCAATCCGGACGACACCCTGCGCCGGTTCACGCCGGAAGGCGAAGGACTCTACGGTGTGTTCGGACTCGCGATCGACGAGGCGGCTGGGGCGATGTGGGTGGCGACTTCGGCGGTGCCGGCGATGGGCGGGTTCAAACCGGATCAGGACGGGACGGCGGCATTGGCCGAACTTGATCTCGAGACGGGAGCGGTACGGCGGATCATACCCGTCGTGCGGCGGCCGGGCGACCAGCAGTCACACGTTCTGGGCGATCTGACGCTTGGCCCCGACGGCAGCGTGTTCGTTACCGACAGCGGAGGCCCGGTGATTTGGCGACTGGCGCCTCTGGCACACGAGCTCGAGCCCTGGGTCGAAAGCGCGGAGTTCATGTCTCTGCAGGGCATCGTCGCCCTTCCGGGAGCAAGCGCGTTGGTTGTTTGCGACCATGCCAACGGTTTGCTGCGGGTCGACCTTGCGGCGCGGAGCGTGCGGCGCATCGAAGCGCCGGCCGATACGACCCTGATCGGATTGGATGGCCTCGCCCTTGCGGCAAATGGAGACGTGATCGCGATCCAAAATGGGCTCCGCCCCAACCGGGTGCTCCGCGTCGTCTTGGATCCGTCCGGCGAAACCTGCACCAGCGTCACCGTGCTTGAGTCCGGTCACCTTACGATGGCGGCACCCTCGCTCGGATGCATCGCCACCGATGGCGATTTCTTCTTCGTCGCCAACGCGGGTTGGACGCGTTTTGAGAACACCGAGGGACGCCCGTCGCCGCCGCGCTCGGTCCCGGTTTTCCGCACCCGGCTCGGAGAAAAAAAGCCGCCGCGCTGAGCCATGCGACGCGGGTGACCCGTTCAAAGATCCTGTAGCGCGATGAAGGCGCCGCCGTGGAGGTAGGTGATCGTCCGCATCAAGTTCGCGAACTTGATCCCGGTGTTGCCCATCGAAAACGTGTACCGGATGGTGGTCGGGAAGCCGACGGCGTTGATGACGACCTTGCGGTTGCCGTTTTCATCGGCGGGATTCAACTCATCGAGCCGCCGGATCACGGCATCGGCGGTATCGATGAATTCGTCGCCGAAGACGTAGAGGCCCATCTTCATGTCGGGGTTGTCCTTGTCGTAAAGGAACCGGAGCGCGTTGTAGATTCCGGGCACCGGGTTGCTGATCGTATCCTGCTGGTACCGCCGCAGCGTACGCTTGATCTGATCGCGCGTGTCGGGCGTGTCGGGCAGCCAGGCGTCAGTCCCGGTGCCGCGGCGGCCGAGGACAAACCGGCCGTCGCCATCGATGATTTGCAGTCCGTTGAGCTGCGGATACGCGTCCAGCACTTCGTCAACTTTCCGCACCGCGATCGGCCAGAGCCCATTGGTGTTGGGATCGCGCATCGAGCCGGACGTGTCGATGATGATGGCAATGTAGTTGCTGCCGACCGGCAGCCCAACCGGCGTCGGCTTCACTTCCTTCAAAACCACCTCGGGCTTTTTCTGGCGCGCGGCGATTTCCTTCTTCAGTTCGTCGATGTCCACCAGCAGCGCCTCCAGGCCCTTCTTTTCCCTCTGCAACCGCCCTTCGAAATCGTCGAGCAGGGCGTGCAGCGAATCGTTGCGCAGGCGCGCGTCGGTTACGAGCGTGGCCACCCGCGCGTTGCTGCGGTCGAGATCCTCCTTGCTGGCGCTGAGCTGTTGCAGGGCCGCGAACTGGGCCGCGAGCGCGCGCTGCACCTCGATGAGCGTGTCCCTTTTCTCCTTTTCGCGCGAGTCGATGCTCAGGACGAAGATCAGGATGACCGCGCCAAAGCCGCAGCAGATGCAGTCCAGGAAGGCCAGGCTGAACACCTGGGTTTGACGGCGGCGCATCATGTGTCGGGCCAGGATTTCGACGGGCTCACGAGTGCCCCACGGGTGGCGTTGGCGAGTTCCCAGTAGAGGCCCGGCGCCGCCGGGTCACCCGTTAACATCGGGAACAGAATCGTGCTGACCGGAATGCGCGGTGGCAGCTGCTTCGTCGCGATCTCGAAGAAGCGGATGCGCTGTTCCTCGCCGACATCGCCATCCATCGGAACCGAATCGCTGCGCGTGGGCAGGCCATCGGTAAACAACACGATGCTGTCGGGCAGGCGCGGCAGGAAACGGATGGACGTGAACGCCCGTTCGAGATTGGCGGCGCCCTGGGGTACAATCTGGTGGAGCCGCTTGACGATCTCGCCGATGCTCTTGCGATCCTTGGTGCTGAACCATTCGTCACCGCGCGTCGGCAGCACCGGGGTCACCTCCTCATTGAAGAACAGAATCTGAAAATGGGTTTCCGGATCGAGCGACGCCAGCATCCACTCGAGCGAGTGGATCACGCGCTGCCACTTGGGCGCCTCGCGTTTCTTGGTATCCGAATCACCCAGACGCGACATCGCGGCGTCGATCGTCTCGTCGAGCATGGAGCCCGAGGCGCGGACGAGAAACACGACGAACTCGCCGTTCAATTTCACGCCGGTGAGATACTGCCGGCGGTCGATGTTGGGGATCGGCACCGGCGCGTGATCGTCCGTCGGCAGGGCCTTCTTCTCGCCCAGCAGGGTGTGGAGGGCGTCCTTCATCGCCCCAGTCTGCTGCAGCATCAGGAGCAGCTCCCGCTGGCGGTCGGTGAGCTTGAGCTGGTCCTGGGTGTTCTTCGCGTTGATATCCTGCAATTCGAGCTGCGCGGCCGCGAGGACCTTGGCCAGGCGATCGAGTTCGGCCTGCGACATCGCGACATCGCGCTGCGTGCTGCGGAGGCGATCGCGTGCCTTGTCCACGTCGGCCTTGTCGACGTTCACTTTCTGTCCGACCGAGAGAATGAAGACGAGGATTACGGCGCCGAAGCCGCAGCAAATGCAGTCGAGAAACGCGAGGCTGAAGACCTCCGTCTCGCGGCGTTTGGCGGAGATTGATGACATGACGTAGGTCAGCCCCGGCGGGTCGAGCCGATGTCACCGCCCCCGGCGAGGCAGTGCACAAACATCAGGTCCGCGGCGGCCGGGCCACAATGAACCGTCAGGCGATCGCCCGATTCCACCGCCGTTCGTACGGTCTGGCTCGCACTGCTGTTGCCGTCGCGCGTGGCGCCGTGGTCGACAAACCAGACGCGGCCGCCTTCCCGCACCAGGGTAATCGTGCAGTCGCCCGCGGCGCTGAAGCTGTCGGGCAAAACGAGATCGACGCCGGCGCCGGCCGGAGCGATCGTGAAGCGTCCACTCGACCCCAGCGCGTAGCCGATGCCGTCGAGAATGACGTGGGTCGGCTCGGGGCGGCGCGCGGCGTGCCGCAGCTTCTGCAGCCGCGCTTCCCAAGGCGCCGGCGCGGCGCGGCGCGCGAGGGACAGCGGCAGGCAAGTCTTGATGGGCACGTCGGCCAGGTCGGTGGCGGTGCCGGCGTGCTGCCCGCCGATGCAGGCTGCGCCCCGGGCGGCGGCGCCGCGTCCGAGCCGCAGCAGCCGGCCAAACCCCAAGGCGTGCAGTTGGGCTTCAAGGCCCGGCAGGCGTGAGCTCCGGTCGGTGAGAGCGACGGTGCAGGGCTCGGCGCCATGCGCGGAGCTGTGGGCGAAGGTCGCCAGTGCCTGGGCCACCGTGTTGACGAAGGCCTGGCTGTCGGCGGCCAGCTGCTCCCGTTTCGCGAGCATTTCATAATTGCGGCTGGCCGTGTTGATCTGGAAGCGATGCTCGGCGCCGCCTCCCAGCAAGAAATCCTTGGTTTGCCGGAAGAAGGTCTGCTCGATCCGGCCGTCCTCGAGGGTGTCGAACGTCGTGGCCCGGAGAAATCGGTTGCCCATCGTCGCCGTCAGGTGCTTGAGAAGTTGCACATAGCCTGAGTTCGGGAGATGGATGAAATCTTTCCGTTCGAGCTGCTCGTCGGTGGTGAGCAGGGTGAGGTCCGCGCCCTCGAGGTGGATGTCGACGACCACCACCGGCAGATCGGGATTGAAGCCGCTCGACCGGGGATCGCACAACGCCGCACAGGCCAGGTCGGCGATGCCGGCCAGGGGCAGTTTCAATTCTCCGGCGATACCGAGAACGAGCCCGATCTTTTCCTCTTCCGTGGCGGCGTCCTTGAGGTAACCGCCGGGCACCGCGAGGACAACTTTTTGCGGCGGCGTCTCCCGGGTGGCGGCGCTCCAGTATTCGCGGAAGAAATGAAACGCCAGTTCGGAAAATCCCGCGGGCTTCCGCACGGGTCCAATCGTGGAGGGCTCGTGGGCGAGCCGGGACCAAAACGTGTGCGACACGCGCCGCGGGTGCACAAACCACTCGTCCTCGGCCGGCCGCCCGAAGACGAATTTCTGCCCATCGTAGGCGGCATAGCCGGGCCAGTCCGCGACGCCGTTCCCGTCGACGACGGGACGATCACTCGCCTCGCCGTTCACGCTGAGTGCGGCATGGAAGCCAGCGTCGCACATTTCGATTCCGAGTGTAGGCATGGGTCCGGCAGGGTTCACGAGAAGAGCGTGCTCGTTTCTTCCTTCCGCGGAACCTTCATCACGTCGATCAGCTTGTCGCGGCAAAACGTCTGGGTTTCGATGATGAACGCCTCCTGGCGCGCCTGCACCATGTGCAGGAAGAACATCAGGAAAATGCACATCGAGAGGCCGACGAAGGTGGAGTTGAACGCGAGGCCGAGCCACGTGGTGACGGCGGAGATATCGCCCTTGACGGCCTGCTCCGCGAACGACAGCGCATCGCCGATGCCGCGCACCGTGCCAATGAAGCCGATCGCCGGGATGGCCCATGCGATGTAGCGTACGAGGGAGAGCGACGAGTCGAGCTCATCGGCGGCGAGTTCGGCGCGTTCGCGCACGGCATTGGCCGAGTCCTGTATCGAGGCGGTCGCGTGGAACCGGTGCAGCGCGGCAATCAGGCATTCCGGGACCAGACGTTCGCGCCAGCGCGGCTCGCGCTCGATGGCGGTCTTGAGGTCCTTGTAACGATCGAGCGCATCCTCGGGTATGATGCGCTCGCCCGGCTGTACGCGAACGAAGTCGTGCTTGAACATCCGGCGTTCGTTGACGATGTGCCCCATCTTGTAGGTGAGGACGATCATGCCCCAAAAACAGAAGATGATTTCCCACTTGGGCTCGGGATCCTTGATAATCAGGAAGACGGAGCGTTCGCCGAGGTCCTGGGTGCCGGTGCTCTGGGCCATCGTCAACCGGCGCTTCACCATCAGTTCACTGGCCCGCGGCGTGACGACGGTGTGATAGAACGTCTCGATCGAGACGATCGCGAAAATGAACCCGAGCGTCGGAACGAGGAATTCAAGCGAGAAAAACCCCTTGTTTCGTGAGATCATAGGAATAAAAAATGAAATTCGGTCATCTACCGGGGAGATTGCCAGTTCCCTTTATGCTCTGAATTCGCACAATTTCAAATGGGAGAAGCAATTCAGGTGGGGGCGCCGGCAATATCACCATCGTCGTCGGGACCAACAACGAGCCGTTGTTGGTGGCGGGCAAGTCAAAACCCTTCGCGTCGCTGGTTTCCTCTTCGTCCATCAAATCGCCCTCGGCCATTGCCGATCAGACGATGGCCAACGGTTGTGCGCCGGTCCGGAAAAGTTCGGCGAAAGAATGCCTTGTTTCGTGAAATCGGCCGCATAGTACCTTCGTCCGATTGGACCAGGCGCCCTCCGATTTTTTCCCCGGTTTCGAATTTCCGCCCTTTTCAACTGTGATCGAAACAGCCGGGCGTCGTCGTGCGTCAGAATCGCGTTCTCATTTGATCAAAAAACGAACACGCATAGGATAGCGCGAGTCTAAGTAACCAGAGTATTCATCCCACCCACCTATCGCTCCAATGCGAAACTCGTTTTCTCCTCCACGTTCTGTCTCGAAGAAAGTCGTTTGTCTCGGTACGGCCGTTGGCGTCGCCTTCCTCGCTGGCTGTTCGTCCGGTGTTGCCCCCTCCAAGACCGCCAGCGGAGCCGGTACGGGCGCCCTGGTTGGCGGTGCCGGCGGCGCCCTCGTCGGCTCGAACAGCAGCATGGGCACTGGAACCGGATTACTGGGCGGCGCCGCCCTCGGTGCGATCACGGGCGGCATCATCGGCATGGTGCAGGACGCCAAGGATCGCAAGGAGCAGGACCGGCTTTCGCAGGAGCGCGCTTATCAACAGGGAGTCGCGAAGAGCCGGGCCGAGGAGGCGAAATTGAAGGCCTCGATGGAGGAGGAACTGGCCATCGCCGAAGGCTTTCGCATCTCCGATATCGAATTGAACGACGCCCAGAAGAAGCTTGAAACGGCCCAGGAGCGGTTGAAGAGGCTGCAGGGCGAGCGTTCGGCGGCGCTGGCCAAAAAGAAATCGCTGGATGAAGCGCATGAGAAAACTCTTTCGACTGAGGCCGAGATTGCCCGGCTGGAGGAAGAACTGGCGCGATTGAAAGGCGAAGACGCCGTCAAGTCGCCCGTTGACGAGGCGGGCCAGAAGAAGCGTGAAACAACGACTGTTCCGGGTTCAACTCCGGGCGTCAGGCCCGGTCTCTGACCACCGCGCCGACGGGGCTTTCAGTCTCATTCCATTCTCTCCTTCCCCGTCATGACGCCCGCCTTCCATCGTTGGATCTGGCCGCCGGCAATTGGGGTGGCGGCATTCCTGTCGGCGACGGGGTGCTCATCTTCGACCTTCGCGGTCAAAATTGATTCCATCACCAAGCCGGCCGCAGCGTCAGAGGCGCAGTCCTATAAGTTGAAGAGCAAGAATCCGGCGCTGGGCGAGGAAAACCTTCGGTACAAGGAGGCCGCGGATTTCGTCCGCACCGCCCTCTCAGGCAAGGGGCTTTACGAGGCGCCGCACGCGGATCGGGCGGACATGATCGTGGAGCTCGACTATGGCATGGAGACCCCCCGCACCAAGGTGGAGCGGGTCAGCGTGCCGGTGTATGCCCAGGTGGGCGGGGGCGTCCGCTACGACTCGATTCCCGTCACTGACACCCGGGGCATCCGGAGCATGCGCACGGTGGCGGTCTACGAGCCACCGCGCAGCGAGCTCATTGGCTACGAGGAAGTGCCTCGCCAGATAACGGTTTACGAAAAATACCTCAAGATCACCGCACGGGAGAACAAAGCGGCGAGCGAAGGCCGCCCGCCCGCGGAGCTTTGGAGTGTTCAGGCCAGCGCAGAAGACGAGAGCAAGGACTTGCGGAAGTATCTGCCGATCATGGCGTCGGCCACGATTGACTATATCGGGCAGGATACCAGCAACCAGAAGGTGGTAAAGGTGCGGGCTGACGGTCCCGGCGTGGAATTCGTGCGCAAGGGGATGTCCGAGCCGGCGAGCCCAGTGGGCGCGCCGCCGTCGACGGGACCGAAGATCTGATGGCCGGTTCCGCTGGCCGTCGCACCCTTTGGGCGGGCGCGCGATCTCGCACTCTCTCGTTGACGGATGGCTCCGGGCCCGTGAACTTTGCTGAAACATTCCCTTTGCCGCGACGTCCATTCCTGTCGCTTCCCACAGCATGAAACACCTCCGCCTCGCCTTTGTCATTTTCGCCTCCACGCTCGGGTTCGCTTGCGCCCAAGAGGACGAGAAACGGGCTCCGCCCACCGAGATTCCAGATTTCAGCAATCTCGATGAGTATGTTTACGAGCCGAAAAGCACGGTCAACTTTGGCTTCCGCCGCATCAGTGGAGCCAAGGCCAGCTTTTCCGGGCAGGGCAAGATTGCCTCGACCAACCAACCCGGCCCCGCCACCGGCGCCAACCTCGATCGAGCCTATCACGATGGCACTGTCCGTCCGGACGCCCGGACCGCGGCGCGGCTCGACAACAGCGGTAATCCCGTCATCGATGCCGAAAGCGGCAGGCAGGCGTTCGATCCGATTGCCCCAGACGGCAAGACCAACACCTGGAGCTACCAAGACGCCCGTCAGGTCATGGACAACGGCTTTCTCGCTTTCCACACCTACTCTGCCGATGTGGTGGATACAACGGTGCGCCAGACGGATTCCGCCGCGTCACTCGGCATGGACCTCGCGGTTTTGCGCGACATGGGCAATCTCCTCGGCTCGCGCATGACGTGGCAATTGTCCGCCGGCATGGCGGTGAACGATATCTCGGCTACGACCTCCGGTGGTGTCCGTGCGCGGCTGACCACGTTGTCCGATCTCTATTCGCTCTATGGCCAGACTCCGCCGACCGCACCCTATGGCTCTCCGAGCACGGGAACTCAGTCGGTTCTGGACGCGGGTGGGAATCCCGTCGTCGGGGACGATGGCAGCAGCGCGACAGTGACGACGGTGTCCTCGGTGTTGCTGGGCAACGAACCGGCGGGCCGGACTACGACGGAGGCGTTTGACAGCACGAGTGTGAACAATCGCTGGAAGGTTAAGGGCGGGTATTTCACGTTTCACGCGGGACCCACGGTGTGGCTGCCGATTTCTTCGCGGCTGCGTGCGAGCGTCAGCGTCGGTGCGGCCCTCGTTTACTCCGGCACGAGTTACACGGTGACCCAGACGTTCCTGCCTGAAATCGGCGCTGAGATTTCCGATACGAACACCAGCACGGCGTACAAGTTGCTGCCGGGTTACTACGCGGATGCCACGGTGCAGTTCGATCTGACGGAGCGTGCCGGCCTGTATGCGGGTGCCATTTTCCAGTCGGCCGGCAGCTATACGCAGACGGCGGACAGCGCGACCGGATCCTACTCGACCAAGATCGACCTTTCCAATCAGAACGGCTTGCGCGCCGGACTTTCGATTCGGTTCTGAGCCGGCGTTGGGATCACCTCAATCGTTCGCCTGCGAAGATGCGGACTCACGGGCGGCGAGCCCTTGCAGGACGCTGCCGACACTGTGCAATTCCCCCGGGGGAAAGAATGCGTTCAGTCGCGTGATGACCTGCTGAATAATGCCATCCGGGCAGCTCGCACCACCGGTGATAAGCACCCGCTTCGGCCCGTGGTCGCCGGGCCAGAGCGGGCGCGGGTTGCTGCCGCCGCCACCGCCACCGCTGTACACATAGTGCTCAACGCTTTCGCGCGAACGGATGTTTGCCTCTGATTGGATGAAGAACGCCTTGGGGCCGAGCTTCTCCTCGCACAGGCGATAGAGCTGGTAAGTGTTGGAGGAGTTCTTGCCGCCAATGACAAAGGCCGCATCGAGTGGACCGGCCAGGGCGCGACTGAGCGCGTCCTGGTTAACCTGCGTCGCGTAGCAGAGCGTGTCCCGACGGCTGCTGCCGCCAACGCGGTTGGCCTTGCCGAACTTGTTCCGATAGATGCCGCGCAGATGCTCGATAATCGCGACCGTCTCGCTCATGAGGAGTGTCGTCTGATTGACGACTGCCACGCGTTCCAGGTGTCGGGTGGCGTCGAAACCCGGCGTATGCCGGCCGGAAAACAGCTCGCTGAACCGCGCGTCACGCGTGGCGTCGTCGCCGGCGATGATTTCACCGAGTTGGCGGGCCTCCTCGAGGTTGCGGACGATCACGGCGTGGGCGAACCGTCGGGTATGGGAGAACGTGGCTTTCGTTTCCTCGTGTTCGTGCTTCCCGTGGATCACGACGGTGTAGCCTTCGCGGCCATACGCGCGTGCCGCCTTCCAGACTTTTTCCACCAGCATGCAGGTGGCATCATAGTGGCACACTTCGAGGCCCTTCCGCACCAGACGGCGTTTGTCTTCGTTCGTGGCGCCGAATGCCGGGATGATGACGATGTCGTCGGGCGTGAGGGTGTCCCACAGCAGCCGGATGCCGGACGCCGCCGGGTCCGGGGCTGAGACCGATTGGGAAACGGCGCCATCGAGGGTGTAGGGCACTCCCTTGTCGGTCTGCAGATAGCGCAGTCCCCGGCGCAGGAGATCTTCGTTGACGAAGGGATTGTGGATCAATTCCGAGAGCATGAACACGCGCCGGCCGGGATTCTCCGCCAGCGTTTCATAGGCGCGCTCGATGGCGTTCTTCACGCCCAGGCAGAAGCCGAAATGGCTGGGGATGACGTACTGGATGGCACCGAAATCAATCGTCACCGGTGCGGTGGCGGTGCGCTCGTGCTGACGGGCCAGGGCCTTGATGGCCGCGCAGAGCTGGGACTGGTAGAGCGCGCTGGCGGCGGGGTCTTGCGCGTAGATGGCGGTGTTGCGCTCCTGCCCGGGGCGGAACTTGTAGATGAAGTCGTTTTCGCCCAGGTGGAGATAGGGGATTTCGACGACATATGGATCGATCTCCTTCAGCAGCGCGGCGAGTGAGGGAGCGAGGGCGGCGGGCGCGGACTCCAGAGACTCCAGGGAGTGGAAGCCAATTTCCGGATCCGCCGGCTGGCCCGTCACCTGTACAAAGAATACGCGATACGAGCGGCCTCCGGCCTCGGCGGTGAAGTATTCGGCGGCGGGCGTGTGCTCCGGAAACGAAGCCTCGAGGCGTGAAACGGCCATCGGCAGATCGCTGCCGGTGAAGGCGAGGCCACGTTTCGAGCCGAGCTGGCGAACCGCGAGCTGGTTGCCCGGGTTGAAGGCAAGCAAGGCGAAGAGTGGGGGCGTTGCGGTGACGGCCGGAGACATGGCCGGCCACCGTGGGGCATCGCCTCCCGGACGGCAAGGTCGGGCCGCTTCCGATCCGGCTGGCGCCTTGCGTCGACGCGGCAAACGGCGATAATTGAAATCGAAAGTTTGCCACTGTGTTTCGTGAGCGATTTCAACCGCCGGTCGATCGGGCAATGCACGCGGTGCCGCGTGAGCGGTTCGTGCCGGCCTCGGAGCGGTCTCGAGCGCATATCGACGCACCGCTGCCGATTGGCCTCGGCCAAACGATATCACAGCCGTCTCTGGTGGCACACATGACCGAGCAGCTTGCGCTTACGCCGCACAGCCGGGTACTCGAGGTGGGGACGGGTTCGGGGTACCAGACCGCCATCCTGGCCGAAATTGCCGCCGAAGTTTTCACGATCGAGCGGTTGCCGGAGCTCGCCGATGCGGCCCAAGGGCGGCTCACTGAACTGGGCTACCGCAATATTCGCTTCAAGGTGGGCGACGGTGCACTGGGCTGGCCCGAGGCGGCCCCGTTCGATGCGATTATTGTGACGGCCGCCGCCTTGACCCTGCCGCCGGCGTTGCCGGAGCAGTTGCGGCCAGGCGGGAAGCTGATCGTCCCGCTGGGGTCGGTGGCACATGACAACCAGGTGCTCGTGCGAATCGACAAGGATATGGACGGTGCGGTGCACCGGCACGATTTGTACCCGGTGCGCTTCGTGCCGCTGGTGAGCGATACGCCGGGTCAGGCCTGAGCGCGCTCAGCTTTGCAACACCTCGGCCAGGCGGGCGACTTCCTTGCCGCCGCCCATCGCGAAGTCCGGTTTGCCGCCGCCCTTGCCACCGAGTTTCTGCGAAAGCTCATTCACAAGTTTGCCGGCCTGGTGACCGGCCTTGATCGCGGCAGGTGAGCAGAACGCGACGACGGTGGCCTTGTCGCCAAACGCGGCGCCGAGAATCACGACGCCGTCGCCGATTTTCGCGAGGACCTGGGAACCGAGGGAGCGGAGCGATTCGGGCGCGTCGGTGGTCACGACCGCCGTCACCCAATTCAGCTCGCCCTTTCGGGTCGCCTTCGCGGCGAGTTCATCGGCGAGTCCGGCGGAGGCCTTTTGCTCGAAGGCCTTGAGCTTTTTCTCGAGGTCTTTTTGGTGGGCGAGGAGCGAGTCGAGTTTCTGGACCACGTCCTGGGGTCCGGCGTTTAGCCGAGAGCTCACCGCTTTGAGCGCCACCTCATGGTCGTCCACAAGGTTGAACGCGGCGGCGCCGGCGACGGCCTCGATCCGGCGGGTGCCGGCGGCGATGGCCATTTCGGCGACGATTTTGATCAAGCCGATTTCGCCCGTGGTGGCCACGTGGGTGCCGCCGCAGAGTTCCATCGAATAGCCGTTGAACTTGCCGGGCTCGCCGCCGACTTGGACGACGCGCACCCGGTCGCCATATTTGTCTCCGAAAAACTGGAGCACATCGGGGCGCCCCTTGACTTCGGTGTAGGGCACTTCGGCGTAGGAGACGGGGGCGTTGTCGATGACCCGGTCGTTGACGAGGTGCTCGATTTCGCGGAGTTGCTCGGGCTTTACCTGGTCGAAGTGCAGGAAATCGAAACGCAGGCGTTCCTTCGTCTTCGACGTGCCGGCCTGGCGGACGTGCGTGCCGAGCACTTTGCGCAAGGCCCAGTGAACGAGGTGCGCCGCGGTATGGTGACGGGAAATGGCGCGGCGCGTGAGGGGCGAGACGCCGATGTGCGCGGGCTGGCCGGTGAGATTCAGCCTGGCCATGTCGACGGCGCACGCGGGCGCGAGCTGGTGGAGATGGCGGCCGGCCTTGTCCTTCACGACATCGACAATGGCGAAATTCTGGCCGCCGATTTTCGCGGCGCCGTGGTCGCCGGCCTGTCCACCCATCTCGGCGTAGAGCGGAGTCTGATCGAAAACGAGGTACGTGGCGCTGTCGGTCTCGACGACATCGATGAGCTTGGCCTCGGCCGTGAGGCGATCGTAGCCCACGAACTTTGTCGGCTGCAAATCGGCCGCCGTTTCGCCCTCGGTGGCCGCGACGATGACTTCCTTCTTCTGCGCCGCGCGACCGCGCTCGCGCTGCTTTTCCATCTCGGCTTCGAACCCGGCCGTGTCGACCGTCAGACCCCGCTCGGTCGCGAGGAGCTGGGTCATGTCGAGCGGGAAACCGTAGGTGTCGTAGAGGAGAAAGGCAGACTGGCCGGAGAAGATTTTTTCTCCTTTTGGGGCCAGGTCGGCATGCAGCCCGAAAATTTCCAAACCCTTGCTCAGCGTGCGACCGAACGATTCTTCCTCGCTGCGAATGACACGCTGAATGGTCGATTGCTGCTGCGTGAGCTCAGGAAACACCGCGCCGAGCGACTCCACCACGGGCGCCACGAGTTGCTCGAAGAAACCCACCTGCAGGCCGAGTTTTTTTCCGTACAGGATTCCGCGGCGGAGGATGCGCCGGATGACGTAGTTGCGGCCTTCGTTGCCGGGGAGGATGCCGTCGGCAATCGCGCAGCTTACGCAACGCGCGTGATCCGCGAGGACGCGGAAGGCGACGTCGATGTTCTCCTGTTCGCTCAGTCCCTCGCGCGATTGGGGGACCGTGCCGGCATAGCGTTTGCCACTTAGTTTTTCGACGCAGGCGAAAAGCTGGGCGAAGATATCCGCGGCGTAGTTCGACGGGTCTTTGGTGAAGTCCTTGAAACCGTTGGTCGTCGCGTAAATGCCCGCGACGCGTTCGAAGCCCATGCCGGTGTCGACGTGCTTGGCGGCGAGCGGCGAAAACGTGCCATCGGCGTTGGCGTTGAACTGGATGAAGACGTGGTTCCAGATCTCGATGCAGCGCGGACTGGACGCGTTGACGAGCACGCGGCCGGCCGTCTCGTCGTCGGAGGGCAGCAAATTGAAATGGATCTCCGAGCACGGTCCGCACGGGCCGGTGTCACCCATCATCCAGAAATTGTCCTTCTTGTTTCCGTGAACGATGTGGACCGCGGGATCGAGGCCCTCCTTCCGGAAGATGCCAGCCCAGATGTCGTAGGCCTCCTGATCGAAGTCGGAGGGATCACCTTTGGCCTTGTCCGGGGAATAAACGGTTGCGAAGAGGCGCTTCGGGGGGATGCCCCAAACTTTCGTGATGAGTTCCCAGCCCCACTCAATCGACTCGCGCTTGAAGTAATCGCCGAAGGACCAGTTGCCGAGCATCTCGAAGAGCGTGTGGTGATAGGTATCGAAGCCGACGTCCTCGAGGTCGTTGTGCTTGCCGCCGGCGCGGATGCATTTCTGGGTGTCGGCGGCGCGGGTGTCTTTGGCGGGGCGAACGCCGGCCCACTTCGAGACGTCGGGGGCGCGGTCGCCGAGGAAGAGCGGCACGAACTGATTCATGCCGGCGTTCGTGAAGAGCAGGCCGGGCGAGTCCGGCAGCAGGGACGCCGAAGGCGTGATCGTGTGGCCCTGGCGGGCGAAAAAATCGAGGAAGCTCTGGCGGATTTCGGCTGAGGTCATGTGGCGTGGGCGTCCTCATTCGCCCTGGGCGTCCGAGGACGTGAAGGCGAGAAGACAGACGCCGGAAAGGCGGTTAGCAAGAGGGGAATGTCTTGCGTTGCCCAAACAGCCGGGGAATTTCTCCGCCCTTGTGCATCTGGAAACCTGGCAATGGCTGGCGGCGGCGGGTGGAGCCTTCCTGATCGGCCTTTCGAAGACTGGCATCGTGGGGATTGGCATCTTCTCGGTTGGATTATTTGCCCTGGTGTTCCCGGCGCGCGAATCGGTGGGCGTGGTCCTGCCAATTCTGGTCACCGCCGACATCGTGGCGGTGGCGGTGTACCGGCGGCACGCCATTTGGTCTCATCTCTGGCGGTTGTTCCCCTGGGCGGCGTTGGGCATCGTGCTGGGTTACCTGGCGATGGGGCGGATCGACGATCGCCAGGTGGCGCGTTTGATCGGAGCGATTCTGATGGTGATTTCCATCTGGCAAATCTGGCGCCGCCGGACGGCAGCGCATTCGATTACGGAACCCGCGCGCGTGCCGGAAAGCCGGTGGTTTGTGGCGTCGGTCGGCATCGCTGCCGGCTTCGCCACGATGGTGGCGAACGCGGCGGGGCCGATCATGATTCTGTATCTGCTGGCCATGCGCCTGCCGAAGATGGAGTTCCTCGGCACCGGCGCCTGGTATTTCCTGATCCTGAACGTATTCAAGATCCCGTTCAGTTGGGATCTGGGCATCGTCAACCCGGCGTCGTTTGGGCTCGACCTGACGCTGGCTCCTTTTGCCATTGGCGGAGCGTTGTTCGGTCGCCGGTTGCTCCAACACATCAACCAGGCGCTCTTCGAAAACCTCGCCCTGCTGTTCACCGGCGCCGCGGCCGTTCGGCTGCTGGCCATGTGAGCAGGTGGACCGTGTGCTTGCAGGCAAACAGACTTGCGGCCAACCGTTAACGGCAACGTGCGAACACTACTCCTTATTCTGCTGGCTGGCTTGGCGCAGGCGCAATCACCGGTGGACAAATCCAACTCGGTGCGCGACCACGGTGCTCGTGGCGATGGTCAGGCCGACGATACGGCCGCCATCCAGCGGGCCGTTGACGCCCACCATGGCGCGGTCTTTTTGCCGAAGGGCAACTACCGCATCACCAAACCGATTTTGCTGGATTTGGCCCGGGGCGGGCCGGGCGGAATCCGCGGCGACGGAACCGCGACGCTCGTCATGGCCGGAGCGGGACCCGCGATTTTCATCACGGGCACGCATCGTGGCACGGCGGATCCAAAATCGGTCAGTGCGGTGACGGCCGATCGGGAACGCGCCCCGCTGATTGACGGTTTCTCCATCACCGGCGCCCACCCCGAGGCGGATGGCATCCGCGTCGAAGGCACCATCCACGCGATCTTCACCCGGCTGCTGCTGACGAAGCTTCACCACGGCATCATCGTCACCGGGCGCAATCGCAACATCCTGATCGCCGAGGTGAACGTCTACAGCAATACGGGCATCGGGATCGTGTTGGAGAAACTGAACCTGCACCAAATCAACATCTCGAATTCGCACATCTCCTATAATCAGATGGGCGGCATTGTGGTGCGCGAGAGCGAGGTCCGAAATTTCCAGATCGGTACGTGCGATATCGAGGCGAACATGGTCGTCGGCGGACCGCCGACTGCCAACGTATTGTTCGACACCCGCGCCGGCTCCATTCGCGAGGGTGCGCTCATCGGTTCAACGCTCCAGCACTCTGGCAAGGCCCGTGGATCCGCGAACATCCGCTTCATCGGCCAGCCGGACGCGCCGCGAAAGGTGGGATTCTTCAGCATTGCCGATAACCACATTTCCGATACCGACCAGAACATCCACCTTCGTCATGCCCGCGGGGTGAATATCTCGGGCAACACCTTCGGTTTGGGGTTTACCTGCAACCTGCTCGTCGAGGGCAGTTCGAACATCACGCTCGGGTCGAACACCATGGACCAGAACCCCGACTACGATCAGCCCGGTTATCACAACACCGTGATTTTCGAAGATTGCGCGGACTCCACGATCCACGGCCTGCTCATCAACCGTTCCCGGCGGGCGGAGGCATCACTCATTGTGCGCCGTTCCCATCACTTTCAGATCACCGATGTCACCATTCTGGACTCCGACGGCGTCGGGCTGCTGCTGGATCAGGTAGAGTGGACGCGCGTTTCCGGCTGCCTGATCCACGACCGCCGGCCGGAGACCAAATCGCCGATCGCGATCCGGCTGACCGGAGGACGGAAGAATCAGGTGGGATCGAATCTGGTGGAAGGCCGGGTCGAACTGGCTCCGGGTTCGACGGAGCCGAACTGAATCAGAGGTCCACCGGGGTCAGGGACCGACAAACGGGCAGGTCCGGAATCCGGGCGCGTCGAAGCGCAGCTTTTTCACCCCCGAAACTCGCCCGCACTAGCCTTGCGCCGCAGGCCGCAACGCCGGCAGGCTGGCGGCGGCGATGGCCTGGCCGTGGCGCTTGTCCTTTTCGTCGGGGGTGCTGAGACGGATTTTTTCCGCCATCGTCGGGAATTCCGCCTGCAACACCTCGCGCGCACGGGCGAGAACCACTTCGCCGCCTTCACCGGAGGTGACGCGGCCGAGGACGAGCAGGTGGCGGATGTCGTAGAGCGTCGCGTAGTGGGCGATGCCGTAGCCAAAGTACACTCCGATGGTGTCGTAAATCGCCCGGGCCCGGGAATCGCCGACATGCATCGCCGCCTGGACCGCCAGCAGCTGCTCCGGCAACGACTTGCTGCGGAGGAAGTCGAAACCCGCCGGGCCCGCCAGCCGGCTGACGGCCTGCTGCGAAAAATACTGCGCCCCGCAGCCCACGTCGCCGGACCACTCGTCGCGCGGGGCGTCGAGGCGATAATCGATCGGCGCAAACGCGAGCTCGTTGAGCCACGGGGTGATGTTGCCGGCCGGCGTGACGTAACCGCCCGCCTGACTCGTGCCCATGGAGATGCCGAGGACGGCGTTGTCGCCCAACGCCATCGAACCGGCCAGGGCCGTGACTTCGCCGTCGTTCACGACCTCAAACGGCACGCCGCCCCAGCGTTCCTGCAGGGTGAAAAACATCCGGCGGATGTGTTTTTCGAACAGGTCCGGCGGCACGCCGCGAAACAGGGAGGCCACGCGCACTTCGTTGTTCACGTAGACGCCGGCGGCGCTGCCGCCAATCGCATCGACCCGCGGCAGGTGCGCGGCGGCGCGTTTCAGGGAATCGTGCACCCCCTCGATGTGGTAACTGGGATCCTGCTGAAAATAGGGATCCCAGGCGATTTCCTCGGAGTAAACGACCCGGCCATCGATCAGGGCGGCCGCCTTGCGATCGCTCCCGCCGAGATCGAAACCGATCCGGCAACCCTCGAGATGGCGCCCCATCGGCAGGCTCGTGTCGCGATCCGGGGGGAGCTGCCCAAAGGTCGCCGGCTCGAGGGAAAACGTTCGGCCATAAATCCGTTCGCCCATGAACGTATGGTCGAACGCGCGGGCGCCTCCGGGGCTGTAGCACTTTCCAAGCGCGGCCGCGACTTCGTCAGCCCCGGCGACCAGCACGTGGCAGCCGCCTTTTTGCCAGAGGAGAAACTTCAACAGCCGCTCCGCGAAATGCAGCGTCAGGGAAGCGGACGGGTGGTCCGCCGAGAGCACGCGCGTCTCATGCACCGAGGCAGCGCCATCGGCTCGAACCAAGGCCAGCGCAAAACGCCGGCCTTTGGGGTCCTGCGCCACCAGGTCGAGGTAGGCGCGGTTCCAGAGGGCCGCCGGCAGAAATTGCGGGTCAAGCGGAGGGATGATTTTCAGTGCGATGTTGAGCATGGGGAAAATGTATTGGTCAGAGACTGAAGATGACTTGGTGCGCGGCGACGGCTTGGCGTAGGGCAGGTCTTTGACCTGCCCCGAGCACTCATCGCGTGAATGGGCAGGTCAAAGACCTGCCCTACCTCTGATCCGCTGCGTCTCAGCATCCAAGAGTTCATCACCGACCCCGTTACGGCAGGTGCCGCTGAAACGCTTCGATCGCTTCGTATTCGGCGAGGCCGAGACGGTCGTAGACCTGGGCGGTCCCGCGGTTGCGATGGTCGGCCTGTTGCCAGGCCTCGCGCAGGCCCGCCTCAACGGGGCTCTGGCTGCGCTGGCTCTTGTGGTGGTAGATCGCCTGGATCTTCGAGGCGAGCTCGCGCGGGCTGAACGGCACCGCCATCTCGATTTCCGCCGTCTCCCATTCCTTGTCCGGGCCACGATAAAGCCAGACGCGGCAGTCCTTCACCCACGCATCCGCGGCGACCGATTTGAGGGCCCGCAGAATGACTTCAAAACATACGGCGGCCACCGAACTCGGATCGTCCAACTGGCCGGTGGCGAAAATCTGGTGCGGCTGAATTTCCTGCAACAGGGCGGCCACGGCCGACACGTCCGCGGCACCAATCTGGAACTGGCGGTAACGACCCAGCTCATAGAACGGCAGATCGAGGAACCGGGCGCGGGCGGCGTCGACGCCGCAGACCTTGAGTGCGGCCCGCGCTTCACCGCGGCGAATGAGACCCTTCAGCCGCCGAATCTCGGCGGTGTCACCGTCAAAGGCGGACTTGGCGTCGAGCTGGCGGCGGGCCTGCCGCGCGAACGCGGTCTCGGGATTTTCTCCGGCGTGGCTCGTGCGCGAGAGTTCAAGGACCAGCTCCGTGGCCATCACGGCCTCCTCATCGGGCACGGCGAGATTGCCCGAGGTTTGATAGACCACGGTGACTTCATGTCCCTGCTCGACGAGCCGGCGCAAGGTGCCACCCATGCCGAGCACGTCGTCGGATGGTTCCGGGCTGAAGACCACCACGCGCTTGGGATGCGGGGTTGCCCGCTCGGGGCGGTGGGTGTCGTCGGCGTTGGGCTTGCCTCCGGGCCACCCGGTGATCGTGTGCTGAAGTTCGTTGAAGATGCGGATGTTCAGCCCGTAGGCGGGGCCCTGCTCGGTGAGGAGGTCGGCCATGCCGTGCTCGCTGTAATGCTCGTCGAGCAGCTTGAGCACGGGCTTTTGCACGGTTTGCGCCAGCCAGACGACGGCGCGTCGCGCCAGCGCCGGGGTCCACGTGACCGGGCTGACGAGCCAGGGGTGTTTCGCGCGGGTGAGTTCACTGGCGGCCGCGGGATCGACGAGGAATCGCACCGACGGGTGCCCCTGCAGAAAACTCGCGGGCAGCGAATCCGTCGGATCCTTCTCGACCGCATCGGCGATGACTCGGGCCTTGCCTTCGCCCCACGCGAGCAGGGCAATGCGCCGCGCGTCGAGGATCGTGCCCACGCCCATCGTGATCGCGTGGCGGGGCACGTTGGCCTCGCCGAGAAAGTCGCGCGCGGCATCGCGCCGGGTGAGACGATCGAGGGTGACGAGTCGGGTGCGTGACTCGCGGCCGGAGCCGGGCTCGTTGAAGCCGACATGCCCGGTCCGGCCGATGCCGAGAATCTGCAGGTCGAGTCCGCCCGCGTCGCGAATCTTCTGTTCGTAGCGCTGGCACGACCCGAAGACTTCGGGACGCGGCACGGTGCCGTCGGGGACGTTGATGTTGGTCGCGGGGATGTCGATGTGGCCGAAGAGCTGCTCGTGCATGAAGCGCCAGTAGCTCTCGGGGTGGGTGCGCGGCAGACCGTAGTATTCGTCCAGGTTGAAGGTGATGACGTGCTTGAAGCTGAGCGCGGACTCGCGGTGCAGCCGGATCAACTGGCGGTAGAGGCGCACCGGGGTCGAGCCGGTGGCGAGGCCCAGGACGGTCGGCCGGCCGGCGGCATCGTTCTGGCGGATGAGTGCGGCGATTTCCTGGGCGAGGAGCTGGGCGGCGGCGTCGGCGTTGGCAAAGATTTCCGTGGGGATGCGTTCGCGCTGCTGGGCTTCGGTGAGAGGAGTGCTCATACGTTTCGAAGGGGCGGATGGTCGGGCCGTGGCGTCACGGTCTCACGCTGGGGAAGTCGGCCGGGTGCTCAAGCGGTTTGTGCGGACGCTTGCAGGCGGTTCGGGAGCCACGCATAAGAACGGCAATGATTACGACCCGGGCGCGCGGATTGGCCAATCTTCACGCGGGAGCGACCACGCTGTTCGTGGGCATTTTCTTTTGGGTCTACGCCGAGTTGATCATGCGTTACGTGCCCGTGGTGCGGCTGAGCCGTGAGGTGAACCTGCTGCCGTATTTTCTCTGCATGATCGGCGGCATGGCGCTATCGGGGCGCAACCTCGCGCAACTGGCCTCGCCGTTTCATCTGCTCCAATTGGGCGATGCGGCGCGGTTGGCGGGGCAGCAGGTGGCGCTGATGGCGCTGCTCACGTTCACCATGATGTTTGCCACGCTGGACCGCAGCATCAGCCGTCTCTTCCTCGGCACGTTTCTGGTCTGGAGCTGGCTTGGACTCGCGTTGCTCAACGCCTGGTTGCCGCGGGTATTGGCCCGCATCGTGTTTCAGCGCGGCCACCAACTGCCGACCCTCTTCGTCGGACGGCTCGCCGCGCTGGCCAGCCTCAACGACTGGATTGCCTACAAGGAGCCGCTGGGCGTGCATCCTGTCGGGCTGTTGTCCGACGACGAATTGGCGACGGGATCGGCGGCGTTGCCAGCCCCGCTTCTTGGCCGGGTGGCGGACCTTGAGCGCGTGCTCACGGAGCGTCAGATTGGCCAGGTGGTCCTCCTCGAGTTGCCGGCCTCCGACGCCGAGGCGCGGGCGGTGATCAATATTTGCCAGGACCAGGGCTGTCGCCTGTTGATCCATAACAACCTCGCCGAGCGTTATACGCATCCGCTCGTGCCGACCGTCGAGGAAGGCCGGCACTTTTACACGTTGCAGGAGGAGCCGCTCGAGGATCCGCTCAACCGGCTCATTAAACGTGTCTACGACGTGGCGGTGGCGCTGCCGGTGGTCGTCCTCGTGCTTCCGCCGCTGTGCGCGTGGGTTTGGGTTATGCAGCGATCGCAGGCCCGGGGACCGCTGCTGCATGTGCGGGAGCGGAGAGGGCAGGGTGGCCGGGTGTTTCGGATGCTCAAGTTTCGCTCGATGCACATCGGCCCGGTGGATGCCGAGGCGGAGTCACGCCAGGCCCGGGTCGAGGATGAAAGGATTTTTGCCTTTGGTCGTTTCATGCGCCGGCGGAGCCTCGACGAATTCCCGCAGTTCTGGAACGTGCTCTGCGGCGACATGAGCATCGTCGGCCCGCGTCCCTACATGCCCTTGCTCGACGAGGAATTCCGCCGCCAGACGCGCGGTTATCGGACGCGGGATCTGGTGAAGCCGGGGATCACGGGCCTGGCGCAAAGCCTCGGCCTGCGCGGGGAGATTCTCGAGCGCGAGATGCTCAGCCGCCGGGTGTATTGGGATGTGTTCTACATCACGCACTGGTCGGTCTGGCTGGACCTGCAGATCACCGGGCGGACGCTGTGGCAAATCGTCCAGCCGCCGCCAACCGCCTACTGACGCACCGGCCTGGCTGCCCCGCGTCAGAAATACTTCACGTAGTTCGCGCCGCTGGCGTCGGTGAACGTCAGGTGGTCGGCCTCGACCTTGGTGAGCCGCAGGCTGAGCGAACGTTCGACGATGTCGTTCAGGCGATACACGCGTTCGTTCATCAGGACGCGGCTGTCGGTGCCGGCTGGCCGGACGCCCGTGATGCGCATCGCATCGATGTAAGCCATCACGCGCTCATCGGCCCTTGGCGGCGTGGTCGCAGCCGGGTCTACCCTTGTCGCGGGTGCAGCGGCGACCAGCGCTGGCTCGGGTGGGGTGACAACTGGAGAGGCCGCGGGAGGAGTGGCGGCTGGCACGGGCGTCACCGGCGCAGACGAAGTGATGGCTGCGACGGGCGGGGGCTTTGGTGGCGGGATCGACGCGGCGGGCGTGGTGGCCCGGACCGCGGGGGTGGAAGCGGGGGTCGGCACCGCCGCGGCAACCGGAGCGGTCACCGTCGTTGGCACCGGTATTGGCACCACGATTACAGGCGGGGTGGTCGCAGCCTCGCTGGCGGGTGTGCCTTTGGCCGCCGCGACGTTGGCGGCGGCGGGTTTCGGAGGCGAAGGGCGGTTGAGAAGAAAAACCGTGACCACCACCGACAGCACGACGAGCACGAGTCCGCCGCTCGCGAGCAGCAGCATCGTTCGCGCGCTGCGCGGCTGGCCGCGCCGGGAAATCGGCATGCCCCCCACCATCGATGAGGGCAGCGTCTCCAACTGGCTTTCAGCGTGGCGGCGCTGGGCCTTTTTCAGGGCTTCGTTGATCAGACTCATGCGTTCAATTTGCTCATGTCGCGGATGGCGCGGCGGACGTCCCAGTAGTTGACTTCGTCGGATTCGCGGATGAAGGCGGAGAGCATCGCCTTGTCGCAGAGATTGTTCACGATGCGCGGGACCCCGGCGCTGCCGCGGTGGATCGCGCGGAGTGCCCAGCTCGTAAAACTGGGGCGGCCGTTGGCGCCAGCGAGGGAGAGCCGGTGCTGAATGTAATGGGAAATCTCGTTGCCGGACAAGGGGTGGAGTTCGTAGTGGACCAGAATTCGCTGCCGGAGTTGCCGCAGTTCGTCGCGGGCCAGCACTTCCTTCAACTCGGGCTGGCCGAGCAGGACGATTTGCAGCAGCTTCTGGCTGTCGGTTTCGAGATTGGACAGCAGTCGGATCTGCTCCAGCACCTCGACCTTCAGGTTTTGCGCCTCGTCGATGATCAGCACGATGTCGCGTCCCCGCTCGATCCGCTCGAGCAGCACCCGGTTCATCTGCGCGACGAGGTCGTTCTGGCTCCGGCCGAGCTTTTTCTCACCGAGCTCGGTCAGAATCGCCTTCAGCATCTGCGTTTCGGTCACGCGCGGGTTGAGGATGAGCGCGGTGTCGTAATGGGCCGGATCGAGCTCGTTGAGGAAACGCCGGCAGAGCGTGGTCTTCCCGCAGCCGACTTCGCCGACGAGCACGATGAAGCCCTTTTTTTCGCGCACACCGTATTTGAGGTGCTGCAGCGCTTCCTGATGGGTAGGACTGAGATAAAGAAAACGCGGATCCGGGGTGATGTTGAACGGCATCTCCCGGAACCCGTAAAAGCTCTGGTACATGTGGGCGCCAA
The DNA here is from genome assembly GCA_044344465.1 of Opitutaceae bacterium. Classification (GTDB taxonomy): domain Bacteria; phylum Verrucomicrobiota; class Verrucomicrobiia; order Opitutales; family Opitutaceae; genus ER46. The sequence continues at coordinate 9,136 of JBIJCX010000006.1, read as the reverse complement.
CGTGTCCGAGTGAAAAAAAAACGCACGCCAAATTCGCGCGTGGAAATCTCCTTTACTCCCGGCGCCAGCATCCCGTTGATCGCGACGAGCCTTTGCACACCCGCCGCCTCATCACCACGGTCTACGTTGTCCTCCTGACCGGACTTGGTCTGGGGGCCGGGGCCCTGTTCCTCGATGCCCGCGCCCAGTACACGCAGCTCAAGCAGACCGAGGCGATCAGTCGGCAGCGCCTGGCGGAGGCCGAGGCGCGGTGGCGTGAGCAGGAGCGCATCCTGGAGCGGCTGCGCACCGATCGCGACTACGTCGAGAAGGTGATTCGCAAGCGGCTCGGCTATACCCGGCCGGGCGAGATGATCTTCCGGTTCGAGGATTAGACGCATGAACAACGACCAACTCCTGGCTTCTTTTCAACGCGCCGGGCAGGCGCAGGTTTTGGCATTTCATGATCACCTGGCTCCGGACGCCCGGGTCCAGTTGCTGAAGGAAGCGAGCGAGATCGATCTGGCCGAACTCGAACGACTGACGCGGACGCTGCTGGCGAAGAGCGCCATGACGGGCGTTGACCTCAGGGGTCTTGCGCCCGCGCCCTTCGAGCGCCGGCCGGAACACGGCGGCGATGCCGCCGCCTGGGCCCGGGCCAAGGCCGCCGGCGAAGAGGCCCTGCGGGCGGGGCGCGTCGCGGCTTTCACCGTGGCCGGCGGGCAGGGGACACGCCTCGGCTACGACGGGCCGAAGGGGACGTTTCCGGTGACGCCGCTGCAGCAGAAGCCGCTGTTCCAGGTTTTCGCGGAGAAGATTCGCGCCGCGGGCACGCGCTACAGCCGGCCGCTGCATTGGTTCATCATGACGAGCCACGCCAACCACGCGGCGACGGAAGCTTTTTTTGCCGAGCACGCGTATTTCGGACTGAATCGCGGGCGGGTGCATTTTTTCCGGCAGGGCCGGATGCCGGCGGTGAGCTTCGAGGGCAAGATCATGCTCGAATCGAAAGGCTCGATCGCACTGTCCCCCGACGGTCACGGCGGCTCGCTGCGGGCGCTCGAACGCAGCGGCGCCCTCGACCTCATGCAGCGCGAAGGCGTGGACACGTTGAGTTACTTCCAGGTGGACAATCCTCTCGTGCGGTGCATCGACCCGGCGTTCATCGGCTGGCATGTCCTGCGGCAATCGGAGATGTCGAGCAAGATGGTGCCGAAGGCCTATGCCGAGGAAAAGGTCGGTCACTTTTGCACGCAGGCGGGCCAGACGGTCGTGGTCGAGTACTCCGATCTGCCGATGGCGATGCAGCGGGAAAAGGATGCGGACGGGCAGCTGCGGTACATCGCCGGCAGCATCGCGATTCATGTTCTCGACCGGGAGTTCGTCCGCCGCCTGGCCCGGGCGACGGGCGTGGCGCAGGCGGGGGCCGGAACGGCGGCGGCGCTGCCGTTTCATCGGGCGGACAAGAAGATCCCCACGATCGACGCCGCGGGTGCGCCGGTGAAACCGGAAAAACCCAATGGGGTGAAGTTCGAGCTGTTCGTTTTCGATGCGCTGCCGTTCGCCCGGAATCCGGTCGTGATTGAAACCCTGCGGGCGGACGATTTCTCACCCGTGAAGAATGCCGACGGCGTCGATTCACCGAAAACATGCCGGGACGATCAACTTCGGCAGTTTGCCCGCTGGCTGCGCGCCAACGGGGCCGCGATCGCGACCGATGCCACGGGTCTCCCGGGTGCGACCGTGGAGGTTTCGCCGCTCTTCGGCTACGACGAGGACTCGTTTGCCGATGCCTGGAGCAAGCTGTCGCCAAAACCAGCCGTGGCCGACGGCCTGTATCTCGGATGACAGAGTGCCGACGTGAGAGACGCGAACTTAGAGGGCAGCAACGGACTAAGCCGCATCCATGCAGTCGAATCGCTTTCCACCGATGAGCAGACGGAAACCAATTGGTGTAGGGCTGGCGCTTGCGCCACGCCGTGTGCTGCCGCGGAAAAACGGCACGCCGCGAGCGGCGGTCCTGCACTCTATTGCATCGTTGGTTCTTCGCTGTTTCCAGTGGTTAGCTGCCGGTGGCTGGGAGCCCCGACGGGGCGAAAAATTGAAAGCCCAGGGCAACGCCCTGGGAAAAATTCACGCGAAAATCCGAGCCCTGAAGGGGCGAAACCACATCCTGGTGTCGCCCCTTCAGGGCGAAACCATTCCCTCCATCCGATTCTCAGGGCGTTGCCCTGGGCTTTCGAATTCCGCCCCTTCGGAGCTTACGACCACGAAGCCATCGAACCACTGGAAGCAGCAAGAGCCTTGTTCTGCGACGTCTGCCTCGGTGTTAAAACGGGTTGAATCCGTCCACCGTCTTCTGTCCCCTGACCTCTGTCGCCGGTCTCCCTTCCTCCGGCATCCACCCTTTACGCTATGACCACCGTTGACCGCATCCAGGCCGCCACCAAGGCCGGCCAGCTCCTGCCCAGCGCCGGCGAAAATCTCGCGGCGTTTCTCGCCGCGGGACTGCCTCCGTGGGCGGAGGCGAGCATCGACGAGCTCGTGGCGCAGCAGGCCTGGGGCGAGCTCAACGATCGCTTCTACCGGTTTCTCGAGTTCGGGACCGGCGGCATGCGGGGCCGCACGATTGGGGTGGTCGCGGCGGCGGCCGAGACCGGCACGCTCAGCGCCAGCGGCTCGCCGGAGCACGCGGCGATCGGCACCAACCTGTTGAACGATTTCACGCTGATCCGCGCGGTCATCGGGCTCTTTCGCTATACGACCGTGTATCTGGGGCAGAAGGACGTCCGGGCGAAGCCGCGACTCGTGATTGCGTACGATGTGCGCCACTTTTCCCGGCATTTCTGTGCGCTGGCCGCGTCCACCTGGACCCAGCTGGGCGGCGAGGCGTTCATCTTCGACGGTCCGCGGCCGACCCCGCAGCTGAGTTTTTCCGTGCGCTGGCTCAAGGCGCACGCGGGCGTGGTGATCACCGCGAGCCACAATCCGCCGCACGACAATGGCTTCAAGGCGTACTTCGAGGACGGGGCGCAGGTCGTGCCGCCGCACGACCAGGGAATTGTCGCCCAGGTCAATGCCGTGCCGCTCGGCGAACTGGGGCGGTTTCTCGAGGCGAAGCTGGCGGGCGTGACGACCCTCGGGCGCGACGCCGACGATGCCTATCTGGCTGTCGCCACCCAGGCGGCCCTCGACCCGGCCGTGTTTCGCCAGACGAAGCTGAAGGTGGCGTTCACGAACATCCACGCCACGGGGGCGGTGCATTCGCTGCCGTTGTTGATTCACGCCGGTTGCGAGGTGCGGCCGGTGCGGGAGCAGCTGGAGTTCGATGGGCGTTTCCCGACGGTCAAGTCGCCGAATCCGGAAAACGCCGAGGCGCTGGCGCGGGCGGTGGCGCTGGCTGAACGGGAGAACTGCGACGTCGTGCTGGCGACCGATCCCGACGCGGATCGGATGGGCTGCGCGGTGCGCAACCGGGCCGGCCGGATGGAACTGCTCACCGGCAACCAAATTGGCGCGCTGCTGGCGGAGTATCGGCTCACCAAGTACAAGGAGCTGGGCTGGATCCCGCGGGAGGGTTCGAAGACCGCGTGCATCGTCAAGACGTTCGTGACCACCCAGCTGCAGGACGCCATCGGCCACGGCCACGGCGTCAATGTCATCAACACCCTGACCGGTTTCAAGTGGATCGCGGCCAAGATGCGCCAGTACGAGGACCGGTTGGTCGCGGCGATGGGCCCGGGGTTCGACTATGATGCCACCCCCTTCGCGGAGCGGGCGCAACTGCTGCAGCAGCACAGCACGTTTTACGCGTTTGGCTGCGAAGAAAGCTATGGCTACCTGCCCAACGACCTGGTGCGCGACAAGGATGGCAATTCCGCGTGCCTGATGTTTGCGGAAGTCTGCGCCTGGGTGAAGACCCGCGGTCTCACCGTCCCCGAATATCTCGACGAAATCTACCTCCGCTACGGGTTCTACCTCGAGGGCGTGATCAACATCTACTACGAGGGCGCGAGCGGCAGCGCGAAGATCAAGCGCATCCTCGAGACCTACCGCACGAGTCCGCCGCAGGCGTTCGGCGACGTCCGGGTGGCGAAGTTTCAGGACTTCGGCCGGGAGACGTTCTTCGATGCCGACGGCGATCGCATTCCGGCGCAGGATCTTTACCTGGTGACCCTGGCCAACGGGTATTCGTTCGCCGCGCGCGGCAGCGGGACGGAACCGAAGATGAAATTTTATCTCTTCGCGCACGAGCAGGTGGCCGGCGCCGCCGAGCTCCCCGCGGTGAAAGCCGGAGTGAAGGCGACCCTCGACGGCCTCGTGCAGCTGATTGACGCCGACGCGAGAGCCCGCGCGGAACGCTGACGGATGGGCGGAAATTTTCCGCCCCTCAGATTCTCCTCAGCACGCCCCGGCCGGTTTCGGCGGTGTTGCGGACGAGCAAGAGTACCAGGACGGCGCCGACCAGGGGCACGAGACTCGAGGCGATGAGGATCGGGGCGAAGGAGTGGCGATCGGAGACCCAGCCGATGAGATACGTCGAGCCGATCGTGAGGATGCCGGCCGCGGTGCCGCAGAGCCCGCTGACGGTGGCGACCGTGCGACTCTCATAGAGGTCCGCCGGCAACACGAGTGCCATGGTGGAGAACGCCGCGTAGGCAAAGGTGGCGAGCGCGAAGCATCCGGCGATGGCGAACAGGCTCGACATGTACACCGCGGGAATCAGCGCCAGCATCCCGATGCCGCCGAAGATCACCACGGCCTTGCGCGCCCGGCCCACCGGCCAGCCGCGGCGGATGAGCCAGCTCGAGAAACCGCCGCCGGCGAAATTGCCGAGGTCGGCCGCAAGAAAAGGAATCCAGAAGGCCATCAACGTGCCCTCGGGCTTGAAGCCTTTCGCCACCAGGAAGATCATGAACCAGTCGGCAATGAAAAACCACACCGGGTCGGTGAAGGATCGCGCAATGATCGTACCCCACGTCTGCCGCAGCCGCAGCAGGTCCATGATTCGCGGCGGCGGACCGCTGTCGAACTGGTTCGCCGCCTGCTCGGTGCGCCGGTCGGCGAGAATCATCTCGCGCTCGGCCGCACTGATCCGCGGATGAGTTTCCGGCGGATGATACATGAACCGCCAGAAAATCAGCCAGACGAAACCCAGCGCGCCCGTGAGCAGGAAAGCCGGCCGCCAGCCTCCGAAATATGAATACAACCAGATGACGAACGCCGGGGCGATGGCCGCACCGATCGAGGAGCCGCTGTCGAAGAGCGCCACCGCCCAGCCGCGCTCGTGTTTGGGAAACCACTCGGACACGGCCTTGGTCGCCGCCGGCCAGTTGGCCGACTCGCCGAGGCCAAGGAGAAAGCGAAAGAAGGCAAAGCTCCGCAGCCCGCCGGCCAGGGTGGTCAGCATCGCCACGGTCGAATAGCAGGCGACGGTGAGCGTCAGCCCGAGGCGCGTGCCGATGCGATCCACCACGCGGCCCAGGACGGTCTGACCGATGGAGTAGGCGACGCGAAACGAGATCACCAGCAGCGCGTAGTCGGAGTTCGTCCACGCATATTCCTGCTTCAGGAACGGTGCGAGGGCTGAGAGCGTCTGCCGATCGATGTAGTTGATGACCGTGGACGCGAAGAGCATGCCGCCAATCCACCAGCGCAGGCCGTGAATCGGACGCAAAGCGCGGGGCGCGGGGGTAGGGGTGATAGGAGCCATGGCTTGGAAAACGGGTGAGCGAGGCGCGGGGCGCGGAGAGGAGGAGACGCCAAACGCCACCGCGGTGGCAAACACGATGTGACGATCGGATGATCCCCGTCGCCTCACTGATGCGCATGCCGGTCACCGCCAAAAGTCCGAGGATAGAGTGCAGGGTCCAAGGTTTGAGGCCGTATCGTGCCAGGCACCGCTCGGCGGACGGGATCCGGACCCACGCACGGCGCACAGGCAGGGTGCCGACAAGTTGCCAACCGAATACGCCGGGAGATCCGCCGAATGCCCTGCCTCGCGATTTGCGGTCATCCTTTGGCCGGCGAAGCTTTGCGGCGCGGAAGGATGGGATGAAAGCGGGCGGAAAATACCGGACACCTCCTCCCACGAACGTTCGCTGGATTCGCCGAACGAGACATAGAATGGCGAATCAGTCAGCGGCGGTGAGTTCGGCGACGAGGGCGGAAAGGAGGTTCGCGGCGGTGGCGCGGGAGGCCGTTCATTCCCGAGGTTAGTTTCAGGTTTCCTCTAGCTTGAGCCCATCCATATTGCCGGGATGGCTGAGTTTGAACGTGCGGCGAGTCGCCGGGAAATTGCTGGAGTAGACGCCATACCTGAGAAGATATGTGCCGGGCCCGGGCACCTTCGGATAAAACTCCGTGGAATCGCAGAATGTGTAGAAATGAACTTCGGAGGGCTGGTCGGACCGCATCAGAAATGCGTCGAAGCGGCGGGAAGAGGCGGGGCCAATAAACAGGCTCGGGAGGAGGCTTCCAGCCCACTTAAGTTCAATTGTCTCCAGAGGGACTGGCTGGTGAGTTTCGGCGTTCTCAATGGCCTCCAAGACTGCGTAGCAGTTCAGGGCCATTTTCCAACGATGGTTGTTCTTGACCTCAACGTGGAATACGCGGACGGGCCGCATGCCGTTCGCCCGGTCTCCGGCTTCGCCATACGGCTTCGTCGGCATGTGCACCGACAGCGAGTTATTCCAGTCGTTTGCCCATTCGCCCTTGGTGACCTTCTGCGACACCATATCTGCAATTACATTCGGCAACAACGCACGGTCCGTGAACGGATGGGCGTTCGCTTGAAGACTTGAGAGCATTCCATCGAGCGGCTTCACGCCTCTTTCCTGAAACACGAGGCATGGTAACTCTAAATATGACGCCACGCCGAGTTCTTGGTGGCTAAACAGAGAACCCCGATGGATAGGATCAGCGTCCTCGCTCGTGCCAAGTTTTTCACGCCTGAAGTCGACGAAGACAAAATACTCGGACGTTTCGATCTGCTTGAAGATATTTTCGCGGAGTCCGGTCAGCGATTGGACGGCGACGGCAAAGTAGCAGTCGAATCCAAGTTCGCGGATTCGATTAGCAATTTTCTCTGCAAGTTCGGGTTCTTCGGTGCCTTTGGACTGGCCGCAACTCAGGAATATTTTTGCTTTCATAGTAAAGGCGCCGATGCCGGTTGATCACGGTGATTTCCGTGGTCTGCCGCGGCGGCCGGTGGTGGAGGCGGAGGGGACGGAGACTTTGCCGTTGTTGGAGGTGCCGGTGAGTTCGGCGACGAGGGCGGAGAGGAGGTTCGCGGCGGTGGCGCGGGAGGCGGCGAGCTGCGTTTCCAACGCGTCCACCAAGGCTATCAGTTGGTCCACTTTGGCCACGATCCGGCGTTGTTCGGCGAGGGGTGGGATGGGGACTGCAATCGCGTTCAGTTCCATCTGATTGATCTTCGGCATTGCGACTCGCGTGTCCGTCTTCACCGCCTGCACGAGGAACGACTCCGAGAGCATGTAACGCTGGAGGTAGAATGCGTCGACGAGCGCGTCGATGGGATACATGTCGGCGCTGCAAAGCCCTTCGAAATCGACGACGACGACCTTGGCCAAGTTCGGGCGGATTTTCGAATAGACGATTTGGCCCGGATAAAACCGGTGGTTCGAGCTGATGACCTTGTCCTCGCGCACAGTCCTGCATGGCAAGAGCACGCCGTTTCCCTTTTCGATGTTGTCTGGGGCGAGGTGGGTAAAGTCCAAGAACTCATCAGGCTTCACCAGATTTGAAGCGATGATCGCCACTTCGCGGAAGCGAGCCCACGTCCAACTGTCGGGGACCTCGTATTGCAATGACTCTGCTGGGAGAGGCGGAAGCGGTGCGGCTTGGCTGCGGCGTTGCTCGGGAGTGAGTTCGCGCGTGAGGCGTGCAATCAACTCCTCCGCCGGTTCGTCGTTGGGGTCTTGGGGGACGAGTTTGCCTTGGACGGCGAGGGTGAGGATGGATTTGCGGAGGTCGGCGGGGGGAACGGAGAAGGAAGGGTGGAAGATTGAGTTTAGGTTCCCAGGGGTGGGCGCGTCGGCAAAGCGGGCCAGCGACGCGCGGGCGAGCGCGGCGTGCCGCGTCTCCCGTTCCTGCTGCTGCGCCTCCAGCCGATCACACAACGCCATCAACTCATCCACCTTCGCCACGATCCGCTTCTGCTCGGCGAGCGGTGGGAGGGGAACGACCGCATTCTCAATCTGGCCCGAGGAAAGGTGGTCAACGGTGGTGTAAGCCTTCGTGCCTTGAAGCTCCGATAGTCGATACTGCGCTGCGATGGCTAAGAAAGACGGCTCAAGGTGTTGGGAATACCACTGCAAACGCGAGACTCGTTGGTTCAGCAAGGCGCGTGGGCCGCGCCACTTCGCCACCGTGAAATTGCCATCCATTCCGACTAGATAATCACCGGCATCGACCAAGAACTCTTCGCGATACTCTCCGACATAGTTGACCTGTGTGTGGTCCTTCGTGATGTCGCGAATGCGAATCATCGGCACACCGGAGTCGCCTTGGACGAATGCCGCGGACTCAAATGCAAAGCCGGCCTGCACACGACAAAGATTTCCCAAGCGCGTCCATACCCAGCCGGATGGCAGAGCAAAAGGGCATTGGTCGTCTTCTACCGACGCGAACACACGCTGCCGATCGAGGCTTCTCTTCTTCACAAACGCCGCTCTGTTTTCGGCGATGGTAACAGCCAGAGCGTCTGCCGGTTCGTCGCTGGGAGATTGACTGACCAAACGCCCCTGAACCGCGAGTTGCAGCACCAGTTCGCGCATCTTCGCCACCGCGTCGGGCGCGTCGGCGAACTGGTCGAACTTCTCGAAAAACGTTTCCAGCTTCATTCAGCAGTCCCGGCGGAGGCGGTGAGGGCGTGGTGGAGTTCCTGTTTCAGCGCGGCGCGGGTGGCGGCGATCTGGGCGAGGAGCTTTTCGTATTCGGGCAGGAGGTGGTCCACGTCGCCGGGGCCGGTGTCGGGGTTGTGCGGGTTCTTGAGGTCGAGGTTGAAGTTGCCGGCCTTGATCTGGTCGATGGAGACGCGCCAAGCCTGCTCGTTTTCGACGCGGGCCTTGAAGCCGTCCGCTTCTGATCCCCACCAGGCGCGCTCGCCCTCGAACTCCTCGATGCGGATGGGCTT
>JBIJCX010000394.1:0-7308 GCA_044344465.1 Opitutaceae bacterium | reverse complement strand
GCCGCCATGCAGCAGCTCCTCACCGGCCAAACCCGCCTCCCCGGCTTCCACGGCGAGTGGGAGGTGAAGCGGCTGGGGGATGTCGTGGAAACCGACCCAGAGAATCTCGGCAGCGACACTCGACCGGATTTTCTTTTCAACTACATTGCGCTGGAAGACGTGGACCGAGGATTCCTTCGTAGCCACTCCGAACAACTCTTTGCCAGCGCCCCTTCTCGTGCCCGTCGAAAACTGCGCCCGAATGACGTTCTTGTCTCAACTGTCCGCCCGAACTTGCAATCTCACCTTCTTTTCAAAGGCGAAGTTGGTCGGTGGGTTTGCTCCACCGGTTTTTGCGTCGTGCGTTGCCGCGAAGGCATCACGCATCCGGGCTACGTCTTATTCCACCTGTTTGCGGGCTGCGTGAATCGGCAGATTGATGCACTGCTCACCGGGTCGAATTATCCCGCCATCAACAGCGGCGACGTTCGAGCCTTGCAGATTCCAGTCCCACCCCACCCCGAACAAACCGCCATCGCCGAGGTGTTGACGGAGATGGACGGGGAGCTGGCGGGGCTGGAGCAGCGGCGGGAGAAGACCCGCGCCCTCAAGCAGGCCATGATGCAGGAACTCCTCACCGGCCGGACGCGGCTGATTTGACGCGGCCATGAAACCGCTCCGCATTTTCATCAGCAGCGTGCAGAAAGAGCTGGAGCTCGAGCGGGCGGCGGTGGCCGCACTGATCGCGACCGACCCGTTTCTCCTGCAGCATTGCCCGCCGTTGCTGTTCGAGCAGGAGCCGCCACCACCGCGCCCGGCGAAGCAGCCCTACCTGGACGCATTGAGCGGGTGCGCGGTCTACGTGCTCATCATCGCCAACGAGTATGGCCGGCCCGATGGCGAGATTTCCGCCACGCATCACGAATACCGGCGTGCGCAGCAGTTGAAGCTGCCCACCATCGTGTTTCTCAAAGGCGCGAAGGACGACACGCGCTCGAAGGAAGTCCAGGCCTTGATCGACGAGACGAAAAAGGACGGCTATACCTACAAGCGTTTTCACGACCGCGAGGACCTGAAGCCGCTGATGTTGCAGGCTCTGCGTCGGACGCTGGTCGATGAATTCAAGCTCAAGGCCACGGCGGCCGAGATCGGTGAAAGTGAAAACCTGATCGAAGCGGCGTCGGCCTTCGAGGCGGCGGTGATCACTGGGCCGGCGGCCGACCTGCTCGATCAGGATTTGTTGAACGGTTTCAACGAGCGGATCGCCTCCAATGATGTGGATCGGGTTTTTCGCTCGCCGTGGGAGGCGCTCCACAGCCGCGGCCTCGCCGTCCGCGATCAGCAGCTCGACACTTATGCACCCACCGCCGCGGCTTGGTTGCTGTTTGCCCGTCTACCCGCCGACCGCTTTCCGCAGTGCCAGATTCTCGTCGACGCTTATGACGACACCCGCATCAGCGGTCGTCCCAAGGGACAGGTGACCATCAATGCCGCGTTGCCCCATGTCTTGGAACAGGCGCTCAAGTTTGTGGATGACCACACGTTTCACCCCCGGCGGGTCGTCGGGCTGAACAATCTTCGGCTCGCCGAGTATCCGGCGGCCGCGCTGCGCGAAGCCATGGTCAACGCCGTGGCGCACCGCAGCTACGACGACCGATCACGCAAAGTCTTCGTGCGGGTGTTCAGCGACCGGGTGGAGATTGCCAGCCCCGGCTATCCGCCGGCGCCGCTGACCCTGGCCAAGCTCCGCAAAGGCGGCTACCGGCCATGCTCCCGCAATCCGCTCATCGCGCAAACGCTGGCGACGCTCGGGGTCATGGAGCAGCGCGGAAGCGGTTTTGCCCGGATGCACGACGCCATGCTCAACCACGGCCTCGATGCGCCGAAGATCGGCCAGGAGGACGGATTTTTCGTGGTCACGTTGCCCGGGCCGGCGGGCAACTACGAGCGGCTCACGGTGCCGGCAGGTGTGACGGGGCCAATCACCCCGGCGGTCGAGGCCCAGCTCAATGAGCGGCAGAGGGCTATCATGCTTGAGATTCAGAAAACCGGGGCTGTTACCAGCGGTTGGTGCAGGAAGGAATTCAAAGTTACCTACAACACGACGTTCAGGGATCTCTCCGGGCTCGTCGCTCTGAAGCTGCTGGTGCAACAAGGGCAGGGCCGTGGCACCCGATATATTCTGCCTCCAACATGAGCTGGGAATCTATCGATAATCTATCGACGTTTTTTGCTAATCTATCGATTTCGGTCTGCGGGACAGGGTCGCGGTCGCTCCATTCTCGCCCGAAATCATCTCCAGAATCCTAAGGTCACCGTCAATCGCACGCTCTTCCAGCATGCCTGAACAACCCCGCTCCGAACGTAAGACGCAGAACCGCGTCATCGCGCTGTTCACGGATAAGGCGCGGCCCGATGGTCTCGGCTTCCGCTACCTCGGCGAGTGGAACAAGCGGGAGAACAACCGTTGCATCGAAACGGACCTGCTCCGCGCCAACCTGAAGGCTCGCGGTTACTCCGAGGCGCACATTTCCGCCGCGCTGCAAAAGCTAATGGTGGCGGCGGACGCCACCGGCATCACGCTCTATCAGGCCAACCTGCGCACCTACCAACTGCTGCGGTACGGCGTGTCGGTGCAGATCGCCGCCGGAAAGCCGAATGACACGGTGCATCTGATCGAGTGGGACCCGAAAAAGGTCGGAGAAAATGATTTTGCCCTCGCTGAGGAAGTGACCCTGCGCGGCGGCCACGAGCGGCGTCCTGACCTGGTCCTCTACCTGAACGGCATCGCCATCGGCGTCATTGAACTCAAGCGGAGCTCGGTGGAAATCGCGGACGGTGTGCGCCAGCTCATCACGAATCAGGAGCCGATTTTCAACCTCGGGTTCTTCGCCACGGTGCAGCTCGTCTTCGCGGGCAGCGACTCCCAAGGGTTGCGCTACGGCACGGTGACGACGCGGGAGGAGTTCTTCGTGGAATGGAAGTCGGCCAACACCGCCCGGCTGACGGCCGGCGCGCTCCTGGACCGGCCGTTGGCGGAGATGTGCGAGAAGTCCCGACTCCTCGACCTGATCCGCAACTTCATCATCTTCGACAACGGCATCAAGAAGGTGCCGCGCCCGCATCAGTTCGCCGGCGTGAAGGCGGCGCAGGAGCGCATTCGCAAACGCGAGGGCGGCGTCATCTGGAACACCCAGGGCAGCGGCAAAAGCATCCTCATGGTGCTGCTCGCCAAGTGGCTGCTGGAGCACGATGCCGAGGCCCGCATCCTCGTCGTCACCGACCGCGACGAACTCGACAAACAGATCGAAGGAGTGATGAAAAACGCCGGAGTCATCGGCGAGAATTCGCCGTTGCCGCGCATCACCTCGCGGGCGGAGTTCGTCGCCAAACTCGGAGCTACGATGCCCAGGCTGTTGTGCGCGCTGATCCACAAATTTGATCCCACCGATCTCAAGGGGTCGCCGCCGCCGACTTACGGCCGCTTCTACGTCTTCGTGGACGAGTGTCACCGCACGCAGGGCGGCGACATGAACAAGCAGATGAAGCGCTGGCTGACCCACGCGATCTTCATCGGCTTCACCGGCACGCCACTCCTGCGCAAGGACAAGCAGACCACGCGCGACGTCTTCGGCACTTATATACACACCTACAAGTTCCACGAAGCCGTGGCCGACAAGGTGGTGCTCGATCTGAAATACGAGGCCCGCGACGTGCCGCAGCGGATCACGGCGCAGAAGTCTATCGATGCGTGGTTCGAGCAAAAGACCAAAGGCTTGAACAATTTCCAGCGCGCCGTTCTGCGCAAACGCTGGGCGACGATGGAGGAGCTGATGAGTTCAGCCGAACGCAAGCAGCGCATCATCCATAGCATCATCGAGGACTTTGGGCTGAAGCCGCGCTTGAACAACGACCGCGGCACCGCGATCCTCGTGGCCGCCTCCATCTACGACGCCTGCCATTACTACCGCCTCTTTCAGAATACATCCTTTGGCCGATACTGCGGCATCGTCACGTCGTTTGAGCCGAACCATAACGCCATCTCCCGCGAACCGGCGAACAGCGACGAGCGCTACAAGTTCGACACCTACACGCAGCACGTCCTGAAAAACGGCCAGACCACCAAGGCCTACGAGGACGAAGCCAAGCGGCGGTTCATCGAAGAGCCGGCCAACCTCAAGCTGCTGATCGTCGTGAGCAAACTTCTGACCGGCTTCGATGCACCGAGCTGCACCTACATTTACCTCGATAACGAGCTCTACGACCACAACCTCTTCCAAGCCATCTGCCGCACCAACCGGCTCGATGGCCACGACAAGGACTACGGCCACATCGTGGACTTCAAGGAGTTGTTCGAGGACGTGCAGAACTCCGTCGCCGTCTATACCTCCGATGCGCTGGACATCGACGCGGATGGCAAGGACGGCAACGTCATCGTGAAGGACTGGCTGGTGGAGGGGAAGGCGCAGCTCGACGCCGCACGTGAAGCGCTCCGTTACTTGTGCGAGCCGGTAGCGCAGCCGCGCGAGATGGAGCAATACCTTCATTATTTTTGCGGCAGCGCCAGCAGCCCCACCGCGCTCGCTGAGACCGAGCCGCTGCGCATCTCGTTCTATAAGTCGACCGCCACCTTCCTGCGCGCTTACGCGGACATGGCCTCGAATCTCACAGAGGCCGGTTACTCCGACCCGGAGATCGCCGCGGTGACAAAGGAGACGGTGTTCTACAGCGACACTCGGGCGGCCATCAAGAAGCACTCGGGCGAGGAGCTGGATATCAAGCCCTACGAGGCCGACATGCGCACCCTCATCAACAACTACATCCCGGCGGATGCTGCCGTCGATCTGGGTGACCTGAATTCGCTGTCGCTCACGGAGCTGATCATCGAGACCGGCATCCACGATGCGATCGCCCGGAAGCTGAACGAAAAGGGCAAGCTCTCGAAGAACGCCATCGCCGAGGGCATCATCAACAACGTCCGCAAGACGATCGTTCGCGACCAACTCACGGACCCGAGGTTCTATGCCGAGATGTCCAAACTGCTCGAGGACCTCATCGCCCAGAGCCGCGCAGACACCGCAGCCTACGAGGCATTTCTCAAGAAAGCGGAGGATTTGGTGAAGCGATTGGCGAAAAAGTTGCACACCGAGGGCGTGCCGGCCGCGCTCCACGGCAAGCCCGAGGCCATCGTGATCTTCAACAATCTTTCATTGATTCTCACCGGCGAGATGTCCTGGGAAGTGGCGGATGAGGATCCGGCTGATACTGAGAAGCGAATCTCACTCGTTCTGGAGATCGACCTTACCATGAGGGAAAAGGCGCCTTCGGGCTGGAAGGAGGACATCGACGGACCGAGAGGAAAGCAGGTGCTCAACGCGCTCTTTCCCATGATGAACCAAGATCGCCGGGCAACGCTCGCCCTTTTCGACCTCATCAAAAACCAACCCGGCTACTGATGACCGAGACGATTCATATTGGTGAGCTTCCGATCCGGGTGAGGAGGAAGAACATTAAGAATGTCCACCTCTCCGTTCATCCGCCGGATGGCCGCGTCACGTTATCCGCTCCCACCGCGACCCGTCTCGATGTCGCCCGCGCCTATGCCATCACCCGGCTTGGCTGGATTCGGCAGCAGCAGGCAAGGCTGAGAAATCAAGTCCGGGAAACGCCGCGGCGCTTCATCGAGCGTGAGAGTCATTATCTCTGGGGCCGGCGTCACCTGCTGACTGTCGTCCACATAGACACCAAGCCCGCTGTCTCGCTCGACCACAAACGCATCACCCTGATCGTTCGTCCGAGCAGCGACGCGGTGAAACGCGCCGAGGTGATCCACGAGTGGCACAAAACGCTCCTGCACGAATACGTGCCGGCTCTCATCCGGAAATGGGCCCCAAAGCTGAACGTGAAAGTCACCGGCTATTTCCTCCAACGGATGAAAACCAAGTGGGGAAGCTGCAACCACCGTGCCGGCCACATCCGCCTCAACACGGAACTGGTGAAGAAGCCGAAAGACTTGATCGAATACGTGGTCGTGCATGAGTTGGTTCATTTGCTCGAACCAACCCACAGTGAGCGCTTCATCGCGATCTTGGACAGCTGTTACCCGACTTGGCGCGAAGCTCGCGCCGAACTGAATGAGCTTCCGTTGACCGCCGAGTTGTGGAGGGAGTGAATATGGGAGAGGTAGAGAACTGCAACAGCAGCATGACTTGAGTCGGAGGTACACGTCCGCCAGATAACGGTCGTATTTGTCGACCTTCGAGGTGACGACGGTGATTTCCTCGGCGGCGCTCATCAGGCCGTCGACGAAGCGCTTCGCGGCCCTGCCTTCGAAGCAACCACGACGGCGCTGACAGGGGAGGGCGGGCGTTTCGATGGGCGCGCAGCAGACATGGGCTGGGGTGGCTCGAACCGGAGAGCACGGCAGTCGCTCCGCATTCAGCCGGCAAATCCCGGGGTGGGCGCTGGCCCGGCCAGCGCCACGATCTTTTCCCGCAGGTGCGTGACGCGGAGCTTCGATTCGCTGTTGCGTACCGCCATCGCATAGGCGGCCGGTTCGCCGACGAGGAAAACTTTTTTCTTCCCGCGCGTGATCGCGGTGTAGAGCAGGTTGCGCTGGAGCATCATGAAGTGCGCCTTCAGCAACGGCACGATCACCACGGGATACTCGCTGCCTTGCGACTTGTGGATGCTGATGGCGTAGGCAAGACCGAGGTGGGCGAACTCCCCGCGATCGAACGGGTGGCGATCGCCGTCGAAGTCGGCTTCGAGCGTGCTCGTCTCGGGATCGACGGACACGACCGTGCCGATGTCGCCATTGAACAGGTTCTTGTCGTAGTTGTTGCGGAGCTGGATGACCTTGTCGCCGGGGCGGTACTCGCCGTTGATCGTGCGCAGGGCGGTGGGCGCGCGGCCCGGGGTGGGCCGGCGGATCGAGGTGGGCGGGCGCGTCCCGGCGCCGGCATCGGTGCGGAATGCGGGCACCGGGGCGTGCCCGCCCACCCCGGGATTCAGCGCGGCCTGGAGCTGGACGTTGAGATTGGCGACGCCGGCCGTGCCCTTGTGCATCGGCGCGAGGATTTGCACGTCGTTAACGGGATGGAACCATTTCCAATGCCGCGGCACGAATTCGGTGCAGAGCTCGATCACCTTGCGGAGGCAATCCTCGGCATCGATCGCCACCACGAACGTAAGATCGCTCCACGGCTGCGCGCTGCCGACCTCCGGTACGGTCGGCGGCAACGAGGGATCGCCGGCGTTGATCGCGTGGGCGGTCGTGACGATGCCGCTCTGCTCCTTCTGGCGGTAGATGACGGAGAGGCGGGTCAC
>JBIJCX010000446.1:0-6165 GCA_044344465.1 Opitutaceae bacterium | reverse complement strand
CACCGCCGTCGACCACACGCTGCCCCAGCCCCGCGCCTGGTCGCCCGACGATCCGTTTCTCTACGATCTCGAGGTCACGTTGCGCGCGGGCAATTCGACCGACACCGTCCGCAGTTACTTTGGGTTGCGAAAGGTTGAGCGCCGCCGGGCCGCCGATGGCTTCGATCGCATCTTCCTGAACAACCGGCCGCTCTTCATGATCGGGCCGCTCGATCAAGGCTGGTGGCCCGACGGACTCTATACCGCGCCGACCGACGCGGCGCTGCGCTGGGATGTCGAACTGACCCGCAAGCTGGGTTTCAATCTCGCGCGCAAGCACGTGAAGGTCGAACCCGCCCGTTGGTATTATCACTGCGATCAACTCGGCCTGATGGTCTGGCAGGACCTCCCGAGCGCGTGTCGGACCGGAACCCCGGCCCATTGGGTGCGCCGCGGTGAATTCAACGACGGCATCTTCACGCCGGAGGAGGACGCCCAGTTCCGGCGCGAGCTGGTCGCGATGGTCGAAAGTTTCCGCCATTTTCCCAGCATCATCTGCTGGGTGCCGTTCAACGAAGGCTGGGGCCAGCACACCACCAACGACATTCTGGCCTGGACCAAGCGCCTCGATCCCAGCCGTCTCGTCAACGGCCCGAGCGGTTGGAGCGACCTCGGCTACGGCGACTTGATCGACCTCCATGAGTATCCGGGCCCAAACATGTTTCCAGCGCAAGGGGGACGCGTTTCGGTCCTCGGCGAATTCGGCGGGCTTGGCCTGCCGCTGGAAGGGCATCTCTGGCAGAGCGAAAAGAACTGGGGTTATCGCAACATGAAGACGGTCGCCGAGCTAACGGAGCGCTACGCCGGGCTCATTGCCCAGCTTCCGCCGTTGATCGAAAAGGGCCTGGCGGCCGCAATCTACACCCAGACGACGGACGTGGAGGGCGAGGTCAACGGCCTCATCACTTATGACCGGCGCGTGGTGAAAATGCCGGTGGAAAAACTCGCCGCACTCCACCGCGCGCTCACCCATCCCCCGGCGAAGAAGTGAACGGCGTCCACCTTTTGGCGATGCACCACCCACGGGCATTGATTGTTTGCTGCACTGCGATGGCCTCCGAGCCCGCCCTCCTCCAATCGGCCGAAGGCTGGAGCCTGCAAGACCGCGGCGAACCGTGGACGGTCGAGGGGAAGGTCAGGAAGGGCAATGACGTGAGCGGTGCAGCCATCCTCTCCGGCGAAGCGGGTTATATGGTGAGCGACGAGACGCGGACCGTGCAGTCCTTTCGACTGGATCCTGCCCAACGAATTCTGCGGATGGGTGAGTCGCTGAATGTGCTGCCCGGGACGAAGCCGGAACTTGATTTGGAGGCCATCACCGCGGCCCCGAAGGACGGCTGCTATTACGCCACGGGATCGTACAGCGTTGCCCGCAAGGCTGGCGCCGCCAGTCCAGACCGCAGTTGGGTTTTTCGCCTGCCAGTGGCCCCAAACACCCACGAAATCCAGGCCCACCGGATCGCCAAGGCGACGCTCCGCCCGCTCATCGCGGCCGACCCGGTGCTCAAGGATGCGCTGGATCGTCCGGTCAGTGCAGGCGGTCTGGATATCGAGGGCTTGGCGGAGAAATCCGGCGTGCTCTATTTCGGCCTCCGCGCTCCGTCACGGGGCGGTCGCGCCTTCATCCTCGAGGCCAACGCACGGGATCTATTCAACGGTGGTGCCCGGACCCTGCGTCGTCACGAGCTGCCCCTGGGGCCGGGGCGCGGTGTCCGAGACCTTGCGGCGGTGCGCGATGGGTTTCTGCTGATCGCGGGCGCCTCGATGTCCGGCGATGACGCGGAGACGGAGGGCTTCACGCTCTATTTCTGGCCGGGCCCGGGGCAGGCACCGAATAGAATTGGCGACATCAAGCCCCCGCGCGGCGGCAAGGCGGAAGGCCTGCTCGTGCGGGCCGAGGATGAAACCTCCATCACCGCGTTGCTCTTTTTCGACGGCGCGCCCGACGGCGCGCCGACGCAAATCACCGTGCTCAAGCCGCGCGCGAAGTAGTGGCCGACGCGGCAGCGACGCCCTCCGATATAAAGGTTTTTTCGACCACTCATACCAACAGCACATGATTTCTAGACTTTATCGGTTTGAGGTAGAGCCGCGACCTCTGGGCGCGGCTGAGTGGGAGTAGCCCGTCACCCCGTCGCGCCCGGAGGTCACGACGCTACCCGGAAGAGTCCAATCTTCACGAGTCGCTGGTCTCAGAAGCCGCGCAGCACGCGCCAATCGCGGACCCGCGGATCCGCCGGGGGCAACTCGCCGGGGCGGTAGAACTGATGTTTCTGCTTCAGGGTGATCAGGAACAGGCACACATCGAAAACCGGATGCCAGTCGCCCTCGCGAGCGACGACGAACTTCTCGATCTCCTTCCAGCACCCAATCGCCTCCTCCTTGCTGCCCGCCACCTCCGCTTCCAGCCCTTTGGCGAGGAGTTCGCACAGTTCGGTGTGCAGTGCCAGGTAGGCCCACGACTGCGCGTGGCACTCGTTTGCGGCCTGGCGGTTGCGTTCAATCACCGGCTTGAAATCCCGGCCAGCCTGCCGGACCTGCCGGAGCCGATCGGAGACAACGGAGGGTGATGCCGGCGGGTTCTTGACCGGGTGATAGGTCGAGAGCCAGCGTGGATCGAATAGCTTCGACAGCCTCGCCAGGTGGGCGCGAACGAGATCCGCTTCCGCGCCGAACGCGGCGTCGAAGTAATCGCGCGCGATTGTTTCATAGGGCAGATCGCTGCGCCACAGCTTGCGGGCCATCACCGTCATGGGCAGTCCGGTCGGCAGGAAGGCGCGCTGGGTTTGATCGCTGATCAGTCCGTTCAACCCGACCTCCGCGAGACTGGGAATATCCAGCGCGGTCGCCGCCGCCAGTTCCATGAATCCGGGATCGTCGTACTGGCCCCACATGAAACGGTAGTCGTAGATAAAGCTGTCGCCGCGAAAAACCTTCTGCCACGCCGCCAGGAAGTTCAGGTTCTGGCTGGGCGGGAACTTCAGTTGATTGAGCGTAAACGGCGGCACAGGCTCGCGCAGACCCTCCGGGTGAAACGGCTCGAAATACGAGCGGGCAAGCGTCGCAAACATCATCAGGAAACGGTCCGGATTTCGAATCGTCTCCTTTTCCGGCGGCCAGAGCAGGTCCGCGTAGGCGAGGAACGCGATCCGCACCGGCAGGTTTCGCGCGGTGAGCAGTTCGTCCGTCTCGTTGAGAATCATGACATAAAAATCCGCCGGCCGCGCCTTGCGGCATTCGGCGCATTCGCAGCAATGATTGGCGCCGTCCGCCAGCCAGAGATGCAGGTAGTCGACTTCCGGATGCGCCAGCGTGTACTTGACGACTTCCTGCGCCATCATCGTCCGCACCGCCGGCTGCGAATAACACAGGTGAGTGCGGCGGGGGATGCCATTGTACAACTGACGCTTCCCGCGGTATTCGGCGATGTAACGCGTCAAGTCGCCGAAATCCGCCTTCAGGGGTTCGTCCCACACCTCCGACGGAATGCCCAAGGGCATGCTCGTCCAGCCGTGGCCGACGCGGTGAATCAAGAGTCCGCGCTTCTTCATCTCCTCGATCGCACGCTCCGCGAACTCGTTGGCCCGATCTTCCGGCATCAGCTTGTTGCGCATCTCCAGCTTGTGCCGTTCTGAGTACCAGTTGTTGTAGTAGATATAGCCGTTCAGGTATTCGATGAAATAGCTGTTCATTCCGACCTTCGGCAGCCAGTCGACCAGATCAATCACGTGCTGCGAACTGCAGGCACCCTCGATGCAAAATCCACGATGCCGATACGACGGCTTTTCCACGATCCGAACCACCCGCCCCAGCGGATCGCCGACCGCCGGAAAGAACTCCCCCTCGCGCCCCGGCCGGACCCAGTGGCAACCCAGCTCGGTCAGGTAACGATAGACGGCCAGCAGCACCGCCCGCGGATTGGCGCCCACGATGATTCCCCTTCGTTCCTCGACCTGGACATGGATGGCATCGTCCCGTTTCAGATCCGGCACGTCCAACAGGCGCGCCTGGGGAAACTGAGCGACGCACCCCAGCCACAGCGTGTCGCTTTCGGACACAAATTTTTCCCGGGGAATTCGGAGGACCGTGGCGCCGCACATCGCCTGCAGGCAGCGCACGAGCTCATCGGCCGCGAAGAGCACGGTGGGGTTTTGCTCCACGCAGCACACCCGGATGATTCCCCGATTGACGGTGGCCGTCCCCCCCGCCGATTCGATCCGGCGGTTGGCAACCGCCGCGTCCGCTGCGATCAGGGGATGGCCACTGGCAACCGCCGCGCCGCCTGCGCCCGCCCACGTAATGAAGTTTCGTCGATTCATATAATCCTCCTGGGAGATTACTGCAGTTGCTTGATCCTGATATTGCGATAGCGGACGGCGTTTCCCTCCCGCCACAACGTGGGGCTGGTGGCGTTGGGGTGAACCTGCAGCGCGATGCCGCCCCGGGCCGAGGCGCCCTTGTTGGTTTCGGCCGTGTGCTGGAAATCCGTGATCATATAGCCATTCAGCCAGACCCGGATCCGGGCCGGCTCGCCCTCCATGCGGATTTCCATCTCGTTCCACGCATCCTTGCGGAAGGCACGAATGCCCTCCTGATTGCGATGTACGCTCCGTTCGAACGGAATGAAGATGGCTCCGATGTCCCCGCCCGGAAGATAATCCAACATCACCTGATGGCTGCGACCCGTCGGTCCCGTACGCAGGAAGACGCCGGTGTCGATCGGATAGTCGAGACGCACCTCCAGCTTGAGCACAAAGTCGACGAACGGGCGGTCAAGCCAGAGGAAACCGCCCTGCCGGGAGGGGCTCGGCGTGCCCGTAAGGACGCCATCCTCCACCCACCACTTCCCCGCCGGAGTCTCCTTTCTCGACTTCGAGAACTCATCATGGCGCTTCCAGCCGGACAACGTCTTCCCGTCGAAGAGTGACTCGAAACCCGCTTCGTCCGCCACCCCCGCGCCCGCTCCCCGCAAGGCCGCGCGGACAATGGGAGCGATCCCCTGGGCCATGCGGAAAAAACCGAGGTCCGTGGGGTGAGTGCCATCGACGGTGTCATCACCATCGCCGCCGAGCAGTTCGAAGGCGCGGATATAGTAAACGTTCTTGTCGCCGGCGGCCTGCATTCGATCGTGCAGCCCGCGCAACAGCAGGTTCACCTCGGCGACTTTTTTGCGCCGGGTTTCGACCAAACCGGTGTCGGCATAGTTCACGTTTTCCACCAGCACAATCGGCGTTTGCGGGTGAGTGCGTCGCAGGGTCTGGACAAACGGTTCCAACCGTTCGCCTGCCTGGGCCGCGTCCAGATTCGGCAAACTGTCCAAGACATAAACGGCGGGATCGAGTTCAGCCAGCAGCCCCGCCATCTCCGGTTCGGCTTTGCCATTGCCGCTGAAGCCCAGGTTGACGGTGGGCCAATCGAGCGTTCGACCGATGATGGCCGGATACGCCATGCCGGGCCGCGAGGCGCAGCCGCCCTGGAGAATCGATGTGCCGTAGAACACGATCGGCTTTCGCGCGACATGGCGATCCGGTGCGCGCTCGAGGGCCGCCCCGGTGGGCAGGCCGAGCGCGATGGACTCGATCCCATTATACAGGGGCAGATAGAGCAGGAACTCGCGCTTCGGTCCCTGGGGGAGGCCCTTCACCAGCGTGCCATGAATCACCGCCGTTTTCGCCGGACGCCCCAGCCCGATCCATCTCCATTGGTCGGCGTCGCGCACATAGAGGTCGAGTCCACTCACGCCGGTCGCCGGCATGTGCGGCAACTCCAGCCGATCGGCTTTGCGCAGCGTCCACCGCGCCTCGATCTCCACGGCATCCGTGACGAACCGGAGACACAGCCCGGCGGAGTCGGCGGCCAGGTTCCAGACCGGCGAACGCACCAGGCCTTCCGCCTTCGCCGGCAAGCGGTCGTAGCGGTGTCTGGTCTCCGACCAACCCTTGCCCTCCAACGACCACGACGACAAATCGTGCCACACCACGGGACGTTTTTCCGCGGCGCCCGTGGGCGTTGCACCGAAGGCCGATGCGACGAAAAGCACCCCGGCCATGACAAACACTGAGTGATTCATGAAATTTTCCTCCATCGGCACCCGCGACCACCTGCGGAACCGTGGCCAGTTGTGGC
>JBIJCX010000106.1:0-23748 GCA_044344465.1 Opitutaceae bacterium | reverse complement strand
CATCCATTGGCGCACTCGCTCCCATCAGACCACGACCGATTTTACCTCGCGCATGGCCGAAGACCACGATCGCCGCGCCGTCTCCGCCCTCATCTCCCGCACCTTCCCTTCGTGAATACGCGCTGAGTGCTACCTCGCAGTGCACTTATCGACTTGTTCTATTTCGCAAATACAGTAGTCTTCCCCTTGTTCTTTGGCGAAACGCAGCAGTATTAAACCATGTGTCGGGGCAGCTCAACTTTTAGGAGCCACGCCTGGAGCAGCAATGCACAGGGAAGGGCATGCGTAGTTTGAGCAAGATAATGTCCACCATCAGATCTGGCCTGTAAAAAGGCGCGGGTTAGCCACCCCAAGTAGATCTCCCTCCCTTTCCGGGAGGGTTCATGGCCTCAAATACAACAGTCCATAACTCAGACCGTAACTCGCAGAATCGGCGCCGTCCCGAGACCCTCCGGCGTGTGACGCGCAGCGTTTCGCTGCCGTCCGCACCGACCCCAGCGAAGAAAACCCTGCCGGTTCTTTTTCACCTGGCGACAACACACGCGCTCGTGGGCCATTTGGTACGGCAAGGACGGGAACAGTTGGGGCGGAAATCAATAATTACCGTCCTTTACGCCCCTATGTGGCCGGGACGGGCAAAGGGCGGAAAGGAATAAGGCAGCCTATAGATATAGGCTGCCTTTTCCGCCCTATGCCCGGCCAAGGTGAAAAACCGGCCGCAAACTATTTTGCCTGATCCCTTTTCATCTAGGTAAACTTGTTGGTATACTCCCTTGCCATGTATATGCTAAACACCATCGAAGAAGCTGAAATGCAATTCGTCCCCCTTTCCATCATTGAGGGACTCAGAGCCGAGGAGGTGATCAAAAGCCTTCCGCCCAAAGATCCTCCGCCGACTTCAGGCAGACTCCCGGAAGTCATCGAGGGTGACCAATTCCTCAAAACCAACTACCCGGTTCGTCGGGAATTGATCAAGGGCATCCTGCACCAAGGGATAAAACTCATCTTGGCCGGTGCCAGCAAGGCCGGGAAGACCTGGCTCCTGCTGGCCATGGCCATCGCAGTTTCAACCGGGCGCCCTTGGCTCGGTATGCCTACCCGGAAGGGACGGGTACTCTATATAAATATGGAAATTCTTCCGGATTTTTTTCAGGAGCGCTGCCGCATGGTGCGAGACAAGATGAGTATAAAGTCACTCGGCTTGTTGAGCATCTGGAACCTACGAGGCTATGCCACCGATATTGAAAAGCTGGTAAACAAAATCCTCAGCAAGATCGCGGAGGGCGATGGTTACGTGATGGTGGTGCTCGATCCCGTGTACAAATGCTACGGGAAAAGAGATGAAAATAGCGCCAGCGACATGGCGGATTTTCTCGGCCATTTGGAGCGGATTGCAGCTACCACCGGAGCAGCAGTGGTGTTTGCCACACACTACTCCAAGGGCAACCAGGCCAACAGAAACGTCCTTGACCGGACCTCGGGATCCGGCGTTTTTGCCCGTGATTCCGACACTGTGATTACGGTGACCGAACATCAACGGGATGATCATTTCACCGTCGAGGCAGTCATCCGAAACGGCCCCGCCATTTCGTCTTTTGTGCTCCGTAAAGAGTTCCCGCTTTTTGTCCGGGACGACACGCTTGATCCACGGCAGTTGAAGCGGAGCAACCGGCCGACGAAATCGACCACACAACCCGCCGCTCCTGGTCCCGTCGGCCGCAAGCCGAAGTTCCCTGATGAAGAGCTGGTGGCCCTCCTGGGGACCGCTGGACTTACGTTCGCCGACTGGAAGAAGTCGGCCAAAGAAAATCTGGATTGCTCAGAAACGTCCTTCAAAGAAAAGCGCAAAGCACTCGTGGATAGTGGGGCGGTAATCCTGAAAGACGGCCGGTATTTTCCGCCCGCCAACCCAGATTTCGCAAACATCAGCCTGCCTCAACATGAAGACACCAAGTAAACGCACCATGTCCGTGGAATTCGAACATCCGGTCATTCAGATACGAAAACCATATTCGGCGACCACATCGACGGGAGAGAAAAACAGCTATTACACCGATGTCGTCGATTACCTCGACTACGTCGATGCTCTAAAGGACCAATACAATCTTGGGTCGTGTTACTGCGACCTCGTGAGCATGCTTGAGGCTGAACGTCTAGGTTCGCCTGTTACTCCCGACGAGTGGGGCTTGTGTGCCGTGGAGGATCTGCTTGGTCAAACGGAGAGAATCACCGAAGAGCTGCGTCGTTGGATGTCGCTGGCGCCAGGGGAACGTGAGTCCTTCTTGGCCTCCACCTACCTCCATAATGGAACGGCGTGCTTGGTCCGCCGGACCTGGGACACCGTCCCCTTGCAAGTGTCCTGCTTTCAAGTCGGCGATGCCGTCATTCTTTACGCCATCACACAGTTCCGGCCGATAAATCTGTGGGAAACATGGGAATCGGCCTGGGTGACGGTTCTCCGCCAAACAGGTATCACGGTATCGACCGTATCAGGAGGCCAGTGATACTCGGTTCAAATATCGAGTCCAGAGCGGCTGGGGTTGGGCGCCATTCGCGCGCGGCATGCCGCATGGGCGGGATCGCCGCGGAGGTCGGACAGAAGTTCGACAGCCCGGCCCCAGCTTTCGGGCCGGTGCTGCACTTCGGTGATTTCCCGGCAGTAGATGCGTCCGGCGGGAGTCCAGTTCAGGAAATCCACGTTGCGTGCGTTGTGAAGTGCCCGGCTTCATCGGTCAAGAAATCACGCTCAACCGACTCTCGGTAAATTTTCCCGACATCAATGGCGGGAGAAAACCCGAGTTCGTAGCTCGTCGAGGAAAAGCCGACAATCAGCCCGCCACTGCGTTTGACACCTACCACCTGCAACGAATCGAACTCGTGGTAATCGGCAAACGTGGTTGTTTCCAGCAGGACCGCCCCCCTCGGCAGCGGAACGCTGTCGGGAATCAGGGACTGATCGGGCCTGGCAAGTCTGCGTCGCCGGGAGAGTTCTATTGATCTAATACTGTAGTCCAACGGGCTGCGCCCAACGGTCATCATGGCGCAAACATCAGTGATGTGGTCTGACAGTAAATCTCGTGAAAGGAATCGTGGCCGGTCACATTCAATGGAAATGCTCCCCTCGGTCGTCATCACTTCCACAGAGGACACTGCCAGCCGTATAAACTGATAGGTCGAGGGAAGTGGGCAAACGCCATTTGCCTTGATTCGTGCCGTTAGCATAGGTCTTTGATAAACGCTGCTGCGATGCCGAGTCCGATGGCAATAAGGACGACGCAGAGACCGCGGAGAGTTCCCGACACGTCACCGCACGCCGCCACCACGCGCGACACATGGGCGCCCAGCGTTTCAACCCGGCTGCTGTGATCCGCCAACTGCGAACGCATTGGCAAAAGCTCTTCGCGGACCACCTGCCTGAAAGTAGTTGGAACTGCAGCCTCCATTCTCGCGAGGAACCTAGCATTATCAGTTGCGGCCTGCCGGGCCTCAATTGATATTTGGCGAAACTCCGCGGCTAGATCCACGAGAATTGGCAGAAGACGACGGGGATCCTCGTCAGGTGAAAGAGCGGCGATTGGTGGCGTAGCCGTTGGGGGCGCTGGTGGAGGCACCTTCAATGCTTCAATGCGTTTGGTGAGGTCAGTGCTCATCGGGTAATATCAGGTCGGTTTTGTTGGTAAATGGGGCGGTGCAGATTGGCCTTTCTCTGCGCCCTCGTGTTGAAACGCTTGCCGTCGTTTTCCAGATCCTCGCACATTATCATCAGGCCGGACACTGTGCGATTAACCAAGGCACCTACTTCCCCGATTGCCTCCGGATGGTTTCCAAAAATATCACCTGGGCTTCGACAAGGCAGTCCAAGTGATGGCGGATTTTCTCCAACTCTTGCGTGTTGGCCCGCAACTCGTCCCGCATGGAGTCTGCAATCCTCTGCGCCAGAGGTTCCAGCCACTGGGGTAATTCCGCTTGCGATTGTATCTCGGCGACTTTGTTCATGGGTAGTCGTGCCAGTTGGCGAATAGTGAATCGAAAGCATGTGGGCAGACACACCCGCATGTTTTCCTGTAATAGAAGCTTCCCCTCGGCCGAAGGAAACGCCAATGGCCTTTCCGCTTTCATCATACCGCCACTGGGTTGTTACTCTCTGCCGCAACAACCGCTCTTCGAATGCAGCCAATGTAGGGGCTTGCTGATACGCAGCTCGTACCGCCGCTGCGATGGCCATTCTATCAGGGACAGGTGTCGGTCGCTTGCCTTCTCGATGGAGCCTCGCGCCTTTCTCCAATTCGTCTTTGTTTACCCTCGCCTTTGCAGATCTGGCCGGGGTTCGCGTCAACCCAAAGTGTTTCTCCATTTCCATGCAAAATTCTCTCAGGCGAAGCCTCTCAAAGGAACTGATTACCGTTTTCCCGTTCAGCTTGCACCTGTGTCCAACAAAATGAGCGTGGTCGTGGGTTGTATCACCGTGGGTTACAAGCAGACCGTGATCGAACCCAAAGCGTTGCCGGAACAATTGATCAAACTCACGCCATTGCTCGAAGGTCATGCGTTCGTTGTCCGCCAGTGAGAAAACAATATGGGCTGCTCGCAGGCGGCAGCGGGTACTCCCTTTGCCGTGGCTTGCCATTTCACTGGCGATACCGGCTGGGTCGGTGGCGTCTGTCGTGGAATGAATCAGCACGGCTTGTTTGGTCGGTTTGAAGATGTAGGCAACCGGACGTTCGAAACCCTCATGATTAGCATTCCGGCAGGTCATGCGGCGGTTGCACCGGCCAAGTAGCTACGGACAGCCTTCAACTCGGTTTTTGCCTCCTCTATGGTTGATTGTAGGCCGGACAGCTCCGGGCCGTGTGTGCCACTGTTGAGGAGGAACAGCAGGCGGTTGAGATTTGAGCTGACGCGCGACAGGTCCCGCCACTGTTCCTGGCAAATGGGGTTGATGACTATTGGCGGCCTGACCTCGCCGGTCAGCGCTTTCTGGCGAAGATATGAGCTGACGGTAAGCCCGTGACTCGACGCCTCGGCTCGCACCCGCTCATAGTCCGCCAGATTGAATTTCACGGTAAGCGGCAGAACGTGGGACAACGGCCGCATGGTGATGGGAATTTGGTTTTTCGGCATATAGCAGTATACCGAGAAAGCATCCTGAAAGCAGCCCCTATATGGGGGCGTCCAGCGTTTTGCGTGCACCTGCCAAGGGCACGCAACGCACATCTTGCTATCCGTCCTTCTGAGCTGGGTATCGAGAAATGCTGCATCCTGGGTCGAAGTGGCGGAAAAAGAAAACCCGCAGGTGTTCCTCCTACGGGTTTGTCGATGGTTGGTGCTGGATTTCAGCAGGCAATTAACCTCGCTTTGAATTCCCGCTGTTCGATGGCCCGCTCTTCCGCCAGTTGGTTTTGCTCGTGGAATTCCTCTTCGTCGAGGTCGTGATATTGGGCAACCGGATCCCCCGAGAGATTCACCTTGATTCCGTTCCTGTCCGAAAACCAGACGACCAGGTGCGCTTCAAACAGTTCGACTTTCTTGCACCATTGCGCGATTTGCTTTCGAAGGGCTCGGCGGGTTTCAGGTCGGGTCAGTTCGTCCTCGTCTGGCATTATCGGGATCGCATGGGTTTTTGCCGCTGCCAATTCCAAGGTCTCAAGTCCGGTCCTAGCAACCCGGAGCTGGGATTCATGGTTCTTCAGCTCGCCCACCAACGACGGAGAAGGGTCATCGTCGTTCAAGGTCAACCGGGTCAGCTTTGAAACCTGTCTCTCCAAGTCCTGAATCTGTTGCTTGGCTGCGGTCAATCGAACCTGAGTATCATCTTTTGCCCCATACCGCGCTTTCTCCAGCATCTTCGGGTCGAGATTCTGTATTAACCAGATCACCCGATCCTCTACTGTGCTGTAACGAACCCGGTGGCGTTGCTGAGACTGCCCGCTAATCGTGGCCACACTGACCAAGTAGGGGTGCCAAGTATACTGGCCGGTTTTCCTGTTCTTCACCCCGCTTTGACGATGAATCATTTTCGAGCCATCAAGCCCCGACCATGCAAAGCCTGTTAATAGATTGTGCTCCTTGATAACGCCATTGCCCCTACCCTGTGCGGCTCGGGTGGTGCCATCATTGACGACCGCCCATTCCTCTTCGGTGACGACTGGCTCGCCAAAGAAACCGGCCTCACCTTGGTACTCGCCCAATGCGGCCCGGTTGTGAAGTATTTCATGGACGGTTTCTCCCCGCCAGTATTTCGCTTTTGTCCAGGTCAACACCGGTCGGGTATTAAAGATCCTGGCAATGGCTTCACCGCCGAGGCCCTTGGCGGCAAGAGCGAACATCTCCCGTACCAAGTCCGTGCGCGCCTTGATGTGCTCAAACCGGGTGCGTTCGGCGTTAATGGTCAGCCAGCGGGGACACGATGAACGGTTGTGGATGATTCCTCCTGCGGCCCGCCGCTCATCCACCTCTTCCTTGACCCGCATCGAGAGCTTCGCGCTGTGCTGGTGGGCAACGTCCATTTCGACGAGTGCCGTGATGACATCCACGAGTCCCATGCCGCGAGCATAGCGCTTGCCGTTATGGGAGGTCACCACCTGGGCTCCGGAATTGATTAGCTGAAGGAAAAGGGACTGTGCGTCTGAAAGCTCCTCACGGCTGATGCGGTCGAGATTTTCAACCAAGAGGACAGGGCTTGGGCCAAGGTCGCCAGCTTCCAAGGAAGCCAAGAACCGGCCAAACTGACCGATGGTCCGGTTTTTCCCGTGATAGGCGCTCAAGCCTGCATCATGCAGGTAATGGAGCTCGTATCCGTTGTCCTCGGCCCATTTCTTGGCCTTGTCTTTCTGGCGGCGTTCAGAGTCACCTTCAGCCTGTTCCTTCGTTGAGAAACGGGAATAGGCGTAGGCAACGGGTTTGGTGGTGGCAGTGGTATCTATTGTTTTTGTTTTCATCGGATGGCTAATTTTAGCGCGTTTCCGATGAGACGTAATGCCTATTTACGCTGGCGCGGAGCGTGCAGCAGCACGATCCGTGACAGACGGTGGCGTGGCTCTGACGACTGGCCTTTGCATGTCTAAATGATCAAAGTCGACGGGCACGAACGACCGAATACTTCCGCACAGGTTGGTCTTCACCGCTTTCGATTCGAACCGTCTGAGTGCCCACTTCATTGGCTGTGACTTCAAATCGATCGCCGATGGCGCATTTGGTGCCCGGCACGAGAAAAGCCAATTTCCCGCTGCGCGTCATCTTCGTGCGCACAGATACACCGCCACCATTCCCGATACTTCCAGAGCCGCTGCTTGTCATCTGCACTTCCAGTATGTCGACGAGCAATCCGTTCGACTGCACCCTGACAACTTCAGCATAAAAGCTCTTGGCGGTCGATTTTGGTGCCGACTGAGCGGCGTAAACGGTAACCACCAGAGCGATGGTGTAGAGGAGATATTTCATGAGTAGATCTTGCCTCAACAGTGTTATTGGGACCAACTGAGTTTGTCTTTTGCAGGGTCGGAAAGCAGGGCGGTCACGACAGCCGGGATGAAAACCGTTCTTGCGAGTCTTTGAAACAGAATACGCCCGGTTTCTCACACCCAAAATTTTGGGGGATAGGCGGGATCAGTTGCGGTCCGCGCAATGCCTATGAGATTACTACGTTCCTCCATCACCTCAAAACGCAAAAACGCACCGGCGACGGTGCTTCGCGTCGATCCGACCGGCGGGACCGCGGCGGCAATGGAACCGAGGACGGTTGCGGGAATGGCAGGGTCGGGAGGGCGGAAAACTCGCGCGCCACAGTTCCGTGGGGTCTGCCGAAACCTCAACAACGCCGCCGAACTTGACGGCTCCGTGGCAGGTGTCAGCTGATCCATTGCCGCGCCCCTGACGAAGGAGCCCCAACCGCAAAACGCGTTTTGCTTCCGACGGGAAGAAACATCGACTTTCGTAGCCCTGCGCGTGAGCGCAGGGACCGCCAGCACTCCCGCCGTTCACGCGGCGGGCTACAACGGAGCTGTTTCTTCGAGCAGCCGGGACAGGAGACGGGGTGATTCGGCAGTCCCCCCATCGGATCGGCCGTGGCGCACGGCCATCGGCTCAACGGGTAAAGGTGCCGCGTTTCTCCGCTTTGTGAGCGCGGCCGAGGACGACGAGGGCGGAGAGGATTTCGGCGATGGCCTCTTTCTTTCCGCGGGAGAAGTTCGTGGCGAGGTCGGCGGCGGAAACCGGGGCGGCCGCGGCGCGCAGCGCAGCTGCGACGGCTTCGACTTGCGCGGGACGGTTCTGAGGCCACGCGGGTTTGGCGCGACTCTTCTTGGCGGCAGGGATTTCGGGTTTGGCGTTCTTCCGCGCTTTGGCGGGCGGCGGGGAGAGGGTGAGGTCGCTTTGCGTCGAGACTTGGAAGGACGGGCGGAGCCAGCGGACTTGACCGCGGGCTTCCTCGGCGGCGCGGGTGGCATTGAGGCCGACGACACGCTCCAAGATTTCCGCGTCAGTCAGGTTGGCCGGCCAGCCGTAGGCGGCGGCGACGGCGGCATCGAGTTCGTCGTGGAGGTGGCGCAGGGTGGAGACGAACGCGACTTTGTGCAGGTGTTTCTCGGCGGTGGTGAGCGCGGCGCCGGCGCGGAGTTTTTCGAGGATGTTGTAGATTGCGGTGAGGCCGGCACCGTGCTGGGCCTGCGCGCGTTTGCGGTGGGCGTCGAGTTCTTCGGCGAGCGCGCGGATGCGGGCGGCTTGCTGCGCCGTGGCAACGGGAAAAGGGAAAGGATCGAAGCAGCGGGTGGCTTGGTAGCGGGGGCGGTCTTCGAGGGTGCCTCCCGCCGCGAGGGCGAAGGTGACGTGAATGCGGCTGCTGAGGACGCCGAGGTAAAAGGCGTCGTCGAGGTTGGTGGCAATGAGCGCGCCATCGGGAAACACGGTGGCGTCGAGGAAGACGAAGAAGCGGTGTTTACCGACTTCGCTCGTGGCGATGTAGCGGCGGAGGCCGGCAACGGACGCGCGCCAATCCTCGATGCTTCGGCCATGAAGCCACCATTTCTCACGACGACTGCGGTCTTTATTTTGGTCGCGCAGCGGCTTCACGGAGGAGACAAGGTGCTGGAAGACGGCGGGAAAACGTTGGCGCACGGTCGCGGCATCCAAGCCGAAGAGATCGATGATGAGCACGCCGCGTGGAGTCTCAGTAAGATCGCGACCGTTACGGAACGGTTTGATATGCTTTGACAGACCGGAGACGGACTTGAGGCCAAGAGCGATGGCCTCGTCCGGGGTGACAACGAAGCCGTCGCCGACGATTTTCGCGCCCATGAACGCGAGACTTGAATTGGAGCGGAGCGCCACGCAGGAGGAAACGTCCGCGCCAAGCGTGAGGTCGGGGGCGACGTGGCCGCGAGCGCGGCTCAAGTTGACATCGAGCGAGCCGTCGTCGTTGCGCTCGTCATTGTAGTCAGCTTGTTCTTCCTCGAGGGCTGAAGCATCGGATGAATTGAGGCTGCGGCGGAGCTCGCGAAGGCGGTCGCGATTGGGTCGCTCGGCGGTGACCGTGACGAGTTCACCGCTGGGATCGGGTCCTGCAAGTTCACCGACCGTCATGGCAATCCGGACGGCGGCGCCGTCGGCGGTGTCCACCCATGGATGGTCTGGAATGGCAAAGCGGAGCGCGAGGGGCGGGAGCGGATCGTCTTTGGCCGGACGAAGATGGTCGGCGACAATGCGGCGGCTGGAAGTCTGGCGGAGGCTGTTGGTGGTGATGAAGCCGAAGCGCTTGACCTGGCCGGCGCGGGTGAGCGCAGCGGCCTTGTGCCACCAATACATCACGAAGTCGGCGGTCTCGGGCAGCGCCGGATACGCGGCACGGAGGGTGGCGGTGTAGGCCTCGCCGAGGTCGTCCCGCATCATCTTGCTGCCGAGAAACGGCGGATTGCCCACGACGTAATCGGTGGCGGGCCAGTCGGCGGGGCGGGGATTCCGGTAGCGGTAAAAGGGAACGCGCTTTGATTCGTCGGGAACCTCGCGGCCGGTGGCGGAGTCGAGTTTGGTGGAGCGGCGGTCCCAAAGCGTGACGGGTTCGGTGGGATGCGCGGAGGGCGGCAGGTTTTCCGGCAGGCCCGGGAAGACGGCGGCACCTTCCTTTTCGACCATGGCGCGGGTGACGATCTCGGGCGGGCCGTCACAGGCGAGGACAGCGTCACGATGCTCGATATTCTTGAAATTACGCAGCACGGGTTCGGCGGGCGCCACGGACCCAAGGGTGCGAAAGTGCCACTGGAGGTAACCGATCCAGAGTACGAGTTCAGCGAGGGTCGCGGCGCGGGGGTTCAGTTCGATCCCGAGGAACTGGTGGGGATCGACGGTCTCGGCGCCGATGGCGCGTGGGCCGCGCTCGGTGCGGCGGGCGCCGCCGAATCGCTCGTAGGCGTCGAGAACTTCGCCTTCGAGCAGCTTGAAATGGGCGAGAGTGACGTAGAGGAAATTACCGGAACCACAGGCGGGATCGAGGACGCGCGTCGCGCAGAGGCGGCGGTGGTATTGGAAAATTTCGGTCTGCGCCTGAGCGGTGCGCCCGCGCTCGGCGTGGGAGAGGGCGGAGGCCAGGACGTTGCTCCATTCGTTGCGGAGCGGTTCGACGACGGCGGGCAGAACGAGACGCTCGACGTAGGCGCGCGGTGTGTAATGGGCACCGAGTTTGTGGCGTTCCGCCGGATCGAGGGCGCGCTCGAGGAGCGTGCCGAAGATCGCGGGCTCGACGTCACTCCACTGGAGGCGCGCGGCGGCGAGGAGGAGGCCGAGTTGCGTACCGTTGACGGGAAGGGCGACCGTGTCAGCGAAGAGACCGCCGTTGAAATGGAGCAGTTTGACGCGAAGGACGGTCGAGAAGGGCGTGCCGCGATCGAGTTCGCGGAACAGGTGTTCGAGGGTGGCCGCGACGCCGGTAGCGGGAGCGCGGTCGCGCTGGAGAGATTCGAGGAGGCCGCGAAAGCTGTCGCGGGGCAGGAGGCCGACATCCTCGGCGAACATGCAGAAAAGGCAGCGCGTCAGAAAAGCGGCGACGAGGCGGGGATCGTGCCGGTCCTGCTCGAAGGTCTTGGCGAGTTCGGCGAGGTGGCGGGCGGCTTCGCGGGTGACCGCGGCGGAATTCCTGGCCGGATCGAGCGAGATGGGATCGAGCCACAAGGCACGGAGACGAGCGCGAATTTTTTCGTCGCGGAGATCGGCGAGCAGAATGCGGTGGGAGCGCGCGTCGGGAAACGGCAGGAAGGCTTTACCCTTTTGGGTGAAGTCGGCGAAGAGCTCGAAGGAGTGGCCGACGTCAACGACGACGACAAAGGGCGGCGGCGGCTCCTTCGCGGGAAGATTGCGCGCGTAGCGCTCCGCCTGCGTGCGGGCCTCCAACATGGCTCGACCGTAAAGATCGGCCCTGGGCGCGCGGGAGGCGCCGGCGGGCGGAAGGTCGAGCGCGAGTTCGTTTTCGACGATGGATGCCTGATTTTCGGGGCGCGCGTCGACGGCGGTTTGTTTGGCCTCCAGGACGAAGCAGGCGCGGCGGTAGAGGTCGATCTTGCCGGTGGTGGCGCGGCCGTCGGCGTGGTGGAGCGGGACGGCGCGTTCGAAGACGTAGGCATTTTCCGCGCTATCGGGGCCCGCGGGATCGGGATGCGGAAGAGCGAGAAGGTCGCAGAGCTCGGTGAGAAAAAGATCCTTGTTCGCGCGCTCCGCCCGCTCGGTGTCGGACCAGCGAGCGATGAATTGGGCGACGGGATCGTTGGGCATGCGGGTGGCGCGAGCGCGGCGTCAGGAGTAGGGCGAATGCGCGGCGCTTGGCGAAAGGAAATTTCTCATCCCTCAATCCGGAACGGATGCCGCGGCGACACGAATGAGGGGCCACATCCGGTTCTGGCCCTTCATCTCGCCCTCGGTCGGCGCGGATTCGCGCGGGGCAGGAACCGGACTGATGACGTTCTGGCCGGTGGCAAAAGTGGCGGCGCACTGCACGCCCATTTTGTCGGTTCAACCGACCGAATCTGATTTAGGTCGGCGCATCGGCCGGACAGGTCGGGATTGCCGTTCGGCCGGTTCTACCGGCTCGCCCGGGTCGCACGAAGAAGCTGTTTCGCCTGTTCGGTCGTTGTGTCCGCAAACCCAACATATGTCCGCGGCCCCACGACGAGCCTCGCGGTGTCTCCGTTTTGCTCCACTCGCAACCCCGTGCCAAACGGACGCATGGCGGTCAGTCTCCTGGTCGCCACCTGCCAGTGCACTTCGCCGTCCATGGCCCAAACCAACGCGAACGTGTCCCGTGGGTTCCCCTCCCGCCGGAAGAGAAAGGCCTTCAAGAGTCCGTCCGCCACCCCGGCGACCTCTTCAATCTCCACCAACTCATGGTTCCCCTTCTCATTGATGAAGAGGTGGTGTTCACACCGGTCCGCCAAAATCCGCCGCTGGGCCGCGCTCAGATTGCGATTCGTGCGGATATTCTCGTAGGTGTCCCGTTGCTCGTAACACGACACGTAACAGGCATCCTCCGGGGAAACATTTCGCAGCAACCGGCGATTTGCCTCCGTGAGATGATGGCCCAGCCGGGCGTCCTCCCAAATCCGGATCGCCGCCAGACAGTCTTCGGCCCGCGGATTCGAGCGGAAATCTTCCACCGTGGCGTGGAGGGAGATCGGACAATCCCATCCCGCCGCGCGGCTGGCGATGTACTCATAGATGTCCGGACCGGCGGTGCCCAGTTTGGAGGCACCGAAACGTCCCACCCAACCGAAATCGATCCGGGAGAAATCGAGCGCTCGCGCCCCCGCGGTGCGGCTCGGCATCAACCGGCAGAAGTCCTTCATGCCGTCGACCGCGGCCACATTGTCGTAGGCGTTGGCACGACTGATCATGTGCCAGCTGAAGTGAGTGTAGTGGGCGGCCTCGCAGACCGCCGGCGGAGGGTTCAAGAGCTGGAACACCCGCTGCTGGGCAGAGGCGGTGTGGTACCAAAACGGTTCATGCACATCCTCGGCCCCATCGAAGTACACCATGTCGTAGGGTCCCGTCCGGTGATAAATCTCGGCGATTCTCTTCGCGATCTCGTCCTGCAGGTCCGAGTTTTGTGCGATCCGCACAAACAGCGGCCACGTGTCGAAATCGAGCAAGTGGCATCGGGATGCGACCGCATGTGAAACCGCCTTGGTGCCGAGATGGCCGCGCCGACAACCCGTGAACAAGAACGGCTCCTGCTCGCTGTAACTCTGGTATTCGATCAGTTCCTTTCCGATCTTAAGAATCCTCCGATCCTGGTCCAGGGTGCAGCCCGCCACGCTCTCCCGTACCCGCACCGTATCCGCCTCGGCGGACAGATCTGCCGCCAGCGTGAAAGAGCGGGCGGTATGCAACCGGTCATCAGGCACGGGCGTGACATAGGCATCCGTCCGATCCACTTTTGAATAGTGAAGATGCAGCCCGATTTTAAGCCCGGCCGCCCGGATGGCATCGGTGACCCGTTTTAGATCGGCGAAGCCATTGGGATAGCTCCGGTTGAACTCAAAGTGTCCCGCACCCTTGGAAAACGCCCGATAGGAAAACAGGATCAGGCGAAACCCGCCGATTTTCGCCCACCTTATATACTCGGCTATATTTTGCGGGTCAGGTCGGCCAGCCCAAAGGTAGGAGAGCCTTTGATCGGGCGAACGGCGAAAGGCCGCACCCGCAGGCAGACGAAAATCACGCTCCACCACCGCCATCGTATCCAAAAAGGTCTTCTTTGGCTCACGGCAGCCGAAGAGAACGGCGGTTGCGCCGCTGAAGCCAACGGTGGCCTCGGCCGCAGCCACCATGCGCACGTCACGCTCGTGCGGCTCCATTCTTATGTCTGTCTGCAGACTTCCCCCGCACAGGCAAAGTCCAAACCGGTCATCATAGGCGAGGTTGACCCACTCGCCTAACATCGGCAGGCGCCGGATGCGCAGCTGCAGAAACTCAATGCGATCGACCGCCGGCCCCTCCACCGCGAGGAGTTCAAACGCCACATAGTCTCTCGTGTTGATCACCCTGTAGGTGGCCCTGACGTTCGCCCCGGCGAACTCAATTTGAAGCCGGTCGGCTTCGCGCCGGACATTGGTCGCATCGAAGTGCCCACCCCCCTGATAAGCCCAATGCCCGATCACCGCGGCATGCACGCCCTGGCCTCCCGGCTCGAAGCGCCCACCCCGATACACCGTGGCCACGGGCCCACCGACACCATACTCGGTGTTGTCATGCTTCGCGACAACGCGGCGGACGATTCCATCCCCCGATATCTCCAGACGCAGGGCGTCGGTTTCGAACCGCACGGTGGTGTTCCCAGCTGCCACCTGGCCGCGAAGGCAGGTGTGCGTGGCCATGTAGGCGGCGGAGGACAGCGCCGCGGTGGTGAATTGACGACGAGTGAGGCGGGGCGCAGGAGCCGGGGACGGGGAAGTCATGGTGTAGGGTATTCTTAGAACGAAGCGGATTCCAGGGCCGCTTTCCATGCTATACCCTTGCACCGCGGGTCTTCCTGGCTTCCGCCCGCGCACCGACATCGCTGACACCCCTGAAGCAGAGCTCGGTCACGGGAAACGCCGTGTCGCCGCCCTTTGGAAACCACTCAAATTTGCGCTTGCGCGCCCCGGGGCGATTCGGGAGTCTGCCCCCTTGCGTGAGTGGAGACCCGTCGGTTGCGGGCCTCCACCATGACTGGTTCCGCATTCCGCGGGATTAAAACGGTGGTGCTGGCTCAACCCGATTTCCAGTCGGGGGGTGCGGGTGTCACGGTGCCTGCCCAGGCACCCTACAGTCGTGAACCAATCCACAAAACCATGTCCACCATAGTTGTAAAACCCGAAATCATAGCTGAATACAAAACCCACGATAAGGATACCGGTTCGTCGGAAGTCCAGATCGCGCTGCTCACCGCTCGCATCAATCACTTGACCGAGCATCTGCGCACGCATCGCAAAGACTTCCATTCGCGCCGCGGGCTCCTGCAGATGGCTTCCCGCCGTCGCAAGCTCCTCGACTACCTCAAGAAGCACAACCTTCCCAAGTACACCGAGATGCTGCAGAAGCTGAACCTTCGCAAGTAACGCTTTCGTCAAACGGGCGACCCGATCCGCGGGTCGCCCGTTGTCGTTTCCGACCCTCGAATCCAGACCGGGACATTTCCATTTGCTGCTCACCCCTTGGGTGGGGCGCCAAATTGAAATCTCTCGCGTCTGAGCGAGCTGACCAGAGCGGGTCACTCATCCGCCAAAACTCGCGGCGGCATCCGTGCCGCCGCCGCTTCCGCCCAGCGGAAGCCCCGGGCCGTCCCCAGTCGCGTGTCGCTGGCCGCCCCGTCCTATTCGCAGGCACGTTGTCCGCATCCGATAGTATCGTCCGAAAATGAATCAGAAACACTCCGTCACCGTTCCCGGCCTCGGGATCACGTTCTCCACGGGCTCCATCGCCCAACTCGCCAATGGCGCCGTCAACGTTTGCGTTGGCGAAACCAACGTCTTCGTCACCGCCTGCGTTTCCCAAACCATGCGCCCTGGCCAGGACTTCTTCCCCCTGACCGTCGATTACCGCGACAAATACGCCGCGGCCGGCCGCTTTCCCGGCGGCTATTTCAAGCGCGAAGGGCGCCCGTCCGAGAAGGAAATCCTCACTTCCCGCCTCTGCGATCGCCCCTGCCGCCCGCTCTTCCAGGAAGGCTTCCTCAATGAAGTCCAGATCATCGGATCGCTTCTCTCGGCGGATCAACTCAACGACTCCGACATCCCGATGGTCAACGGCGCCAGCGCCGCACTCGCCATCTCCGACATTCCGTGGAACGGGCCCATCGGCGCCATCCGCGTCGCCTTGATCGAGGACAAGTTCGTCGCCAACCCGACGATCGAGCAGATGTACTCGTCCTCGCTCGACCTGATCTACGTCGGCAACGAAAAGGACATGCTGATGATCGAGGGCTCGGCCGACCAGCTGCCCGAGGAGAAATTCATCGAGGCGCTCGAGTTCGGCCACCAGGCCATCCAGCCGATCATCACCGCGATCAAGGAACTCGTCGCTCTGGCCGGCAAACCGAAGGCCGTGTTCCCGCTCGTCGGCGCCACCCCCGAGGCCCGCGCCATCATCGAGCGCGTCGTGCCAACTGACCGCCTCGTGACCGCGATTTTCGGCAAGGAAAAAGCCGTCCGCGCCGCCGCGGTGAAACTCCTGAAGGACGAGGCCAAGGCCGCCCTCATTGCCGAGCTCGGCGAAGGCAAGTTCACCGACATCGACCTGAGCGTCGTGTTCGAGGACCTCCAATACAAGGCCTACCGCAAGACCGTCCTCGAGCGCGGAGTGCGCGCCGATGGCCGCGATGCCAAGACGATCCGCCCCCTGCAAGCCCAGGTCGGCGTGCTGCCGCGCGTGCATGGCAGCGCGATGTTCCAGCGCGGCGACACGCAGAACATCGCCATCACCACGCTTGGGCCCACCAAGGAGGCCCAGGACATGGACGGCCTCACCGGTGGCGCCACGTCGAAGAGCTTCATCCTCCACTACAACTTCCCCCCGTTCTCGGTGGGTGAAACCGGCCGCACCACCGGCCCCGGCCGCCGCGAAATCGGCCACGGCGCCCTCGCCGAGCGCTCGCTCGTGCCGGTGCTCCCGCCGGAGGATGCGTTCCCCTACTCCATCCGCGTCGTCTCCGAGATCATGGCCTCCAACGGCTCGACCTCGATGGCCTCCGTCTGCGGCGGCTGTCTCGCGCTGATGGACGCCGGCGTGCCGATCATCGCCCCGGTTGCGGGCATCTCCTGCGGCCTCATGACGGAAAATGCCGCCGATGGCTCGATCGCGAAGTGGACCACCATCACCGACATCCTCGGGGAAGAGGATCATTTCGGCGACATGGACTTCAAGCTCGCCGGCACGACCAAGGGCATCACTGGCTTCCAGCTCGATCTGAAGATCCACGGCCTGCCCTTCGAGATCGCGAAGGTCGCGATCTTCCAGGCCCGCGAGGCGCGGATCGAGATTCTCAAGATGATGCTCGGCTCGCTGCCCGCACCGCGGTCCGACCTGAGCAAGTTCGCGCCCCGCATCCAGACGATCCAGATCGATCCCGAGAAGATCGGCCTGCTCATCGGGCCCGGGGGCAAGACGATCCGCCGCATCACGGAAACGACCGGCGCGCAGATCGACATCGCCGAGGACGATTCCGGCAAGGTGTTCGTCTACTCGAACAATGCCGACGCCATGAACCGCGCGATCGCAGAGATCGACGGGCTGTGCGGCGGTGGCCCCGGCGGCGGTGGTGGCGGCGCCCAGATCGAGACCGGCAAGCTTTATCACGGTCGCGTGACCGGGATCAAAGAATTCGGCTGCTTCGTCGAGTGTACGCCCGGCAAGGAGGGCCTTTGCCACATCAGCGAACTCGCCGACTTCCGCGTCCGTCGCACCGAGGACGTCGTGAAGATGGGCGAGATGATCTGGGTGAAGTGCGTCGGCATCGACGAACGCAGCGGCAAGGTCCGCCTCTCGCGCAAGGCCGCGATGAAGGAGATGGAAGCCCAGAAGCAGGCGCCCGCTCCGACGGCCGAGACACCGGCCGCCCCGGCGGCGCCCGCTGCGCAATAAGAGGAGCCTGCTCGCAGGCGTTTCATTTCAAAGCCGCGACTCAGGTCGCGGCTTTTTTATTTCCCCTGGATCGTCGGAGTGAACCCAGTTGGCGCCCGTGAACCTCGGTGGGCGTGCCCCGGCGGCGTTTGCTCCTGGGGTAGGAGCCTGCTTGCAGGCGACGCTCAGCCCGCGCCAATGGACCACGTTCCTCATCGCCTGCAAGCGGGCTCCTACCTCCGACCAATCCAAGCCGAAGTGAGTCCCGGGATCTCGAACCCACCAAAACAAACGTAACCCAAAATTAACCTTTGCCCCGGTCCCCTCTTCTTGCCGCGATGGTAGGATGCGATTTCTGGTTACCAACGACGACGGCATCGAAAGCGTCTTCCTTCACGAACTCGTGCATGCGCTGCGCGCCGCCGGCCACGAATTGTATGTCGTCGCGCCGAAGCGCGAGCAGAGTTGGATCGGCGCCGCCAAGTCGCGCAACCGGCCAGTCCACGCCACACCCGCCGATCGCGGCTTCGGTTGCCCGACGTGGATCGTCGACGGCACCCCGAGCGATGGCATCAACATCGCGGTCGGACATCTCCTGCCGCCGGGAACTGAAATCGACGCGGTCATCAGCGGCATCAACGTCGGGCTCAACGCCAGCCTCGGCTTTATCATTGCCAGCGGCACAATCGCCGGCGCGTGGGAGGGGGCGTTGCACGGCCTGCCCGCCATCGCCTTTTCCCAGGACCTCACCGCGGACCTGTATAACCAGCTCAAGGCGGCCGGGGACGTGCCCGATCTGGAGCTTCACGCCATCCTGCGCATTTCCGCGCAGCACGCGGCACGGCTCGCCCCGGAATTCGCCGCGGCCACCCGCCCGCGCAGCTTCATCGTGCACAACGTCAACTTCCCGCTGCCCTGCCAGCCCGATTCGGAAGTGCGCCGCACCGTGCCCGCACTGGTGGTCGTGCCCGGTCTCTTTACGCCCGCGGGCGACGACGGCACCCACCGGCTGATTTTTCGACTCGGGGATGATCTATCGCCGCCGGAGCCGCTCACGGATCGCGCCGCGCTCACGGCCGGTTACATCAGCCACACGATCCTCGATTACAAGAAACTCGGACAA
The DNA here is from genome assembly GCA_044344465.1 of Opitutaceae bacterium. Taxonomy (GTDB): domain Bacteria; phylum Verrucomicrobiota; class Verrucomicrobiia; order Opitutales; family Opitutaceae; genus ER46. The sequence continues at coordinate 5,051 of JBIJCX010000106.1, read as the reverse complement.
TAAGGTCCAGGCGCCCGCGCGCGGGTCACGGCTTGTCAGGCTTGTCCGCGCGATGGACGATGCCATTGCGGAACACGACTTCCTTGATGTCGGGCGGGGTCGGCCGCGTCATGATCGGCGTTCCCATGCCGCCTCCGCCGAGGCCGATGCCAGACCCACCGATGCCGCCGCTGATGCCGATGCCGCCGGTCGAGCCAATGACGGTTCCGCCGCGGCCGGTGCTGATGCCAATCCCGGGGCCACCCATCCCGCCGCTCGGATAACCGCTGCCGGGATAGCCACCCGGATACATGACCGAACCGTCATTGCCGCCCTTTTTGTACACCCAAATTTCGTCCGCCGTGTTGGCCTGCATCACAACTTCCGACGGTTCGCCCCATGCCACCCGCACCATTTCAGGCGTCATCCCTGGCTCCACTTTGCCGTCGAGCACCGCCTGCCTGACCTCAATCGGCCACGTTTCGTAAATGTCCCGATTCCGATCGATCCGCGACATCTGCGACGAGGAACAACCGCCCACGACCAGGGTGGCGACGCAGGCCAGGGGAATCAGAAGTCTGCCCTTCATGATAGCGGGGACTATACACCGAAGCCGCACGTCGTAAAGCCCCGGCAGAAATTTTCGCGGAAATGCCGCCGCGTAAAGCCGTGAGATTCTTTGGAGCTGCGACGCCCCCGTCGCGGTTTCAACCCACGCGACGAGGGCGTCGCGTCCCCATTGTCCAGAAAGTGGGATGCGCCCCCGGGCGCATCCGACTTCACTCTACGTTTGAGTTGGATTGCCGGTGGTAGGAGACCTCATTGTGCTTGCCCCACCGCCCAGAGGCACCCGCAGCCGGCTTCTGGTATGGTCAGACTCTCCCCGCTTTTGATGAAATCCTCCTTCTTACCCATCCTGTTGGTCGCGCTCGCGCTGAAGTGCGCGGCCAACCCGATTCGCGTCCTTTACCTCGGCACGGCGGAGCGGACTCCGCGCCTGAGCGCCCACGTCCTGATGCGCGACCTCGGTCGCGACGCCATCTGGTTCGACTACCTGTCGGATCCGAAGGGCGCCACGCCGGAATTCATCTCGAAGTTCGACGTCATCGTCCTCGACGCCCCCGCCGCCGCCTTCCCGGTCCTCGTCGCCGTTCCCGCCGCGAAGGTGGTGAAGGCCGCCGCGCTCGGTGACCCGGCATCGGACGGCTACGCGCTCACCGCCCGACCCCAACTCCTCGCCGCCGCGGGCCCCGATCGCGTCGCGGCGTGGCAAAGATTCCTCACCCAACGCGAACCCGAAGTGCGCGAGCCCCGGCCGACAATCGCCAACTACGAAAAGCGCGCGCAGCCCGTCACGTTCCAGTTTCCCCTCGGCCTGAAGGGCAGCAAGGAGCGCACCCAAGTTGCGCCGGATCTCCGGCTGGAACTGTTCGCGGCCGAGCCCGACATCGCCAAGCCCATCTTTATGGCGTGGGACGAGCGCGGCCGCCTGTGGATCGCCGAGACCCGCGACTACCCGCACGACGTCAAGCCCGACGGCTTGGGCAACGACAGCATCAAGATCTGCGAGGACACCGACGGGGATGGCCGCGCCGACAAATTCACGGTCTTCGCCGACCACCTCAACATCCCGACCGGCTTCGTCTTCGCCCGCGGCGGCATCGTGGTCGCGCAGCCCCCGCGTTTTCTCTTTATCCAGGACACCACCGGCGACGACAAGGCCGACGTGCGCCAGGAGATTATCGCCGGCTGGGGGATAAACGACACGCACGCGCAGGCCAACAATCTCCATTACGGCTTGGACAACTGGCTGTACGGCTGCGTCGGCTACTCCGGCTTCAAGGGCACCGTCGGTGGCCAGGAAATGCAGTTCCTGCAGGGCACGTACCGCTTCAAGGCCGACGGCTCGGCGCTCGAATTTCTCCACCAGTTCACGAACAACTCCTGGGGCCAGAGCGCAAACGAGTTTGGCGACCAGTTTGGCGGCACCGCGAACAACGCCCCGATCTTTTTCGGGGGCATTCCCGCGACCATCGTGCCCAAGGGCACACGCGCGATGACCGCCAAGCGCATCAACACCGAGGACAAGACCCATACCATCACACCCCATTACCGCCAGGTGGATGTCTTTGGCGGATACACCTCCGCGGCCGGCAGCGCGTTCATCTACTCGGACAACCTGCCGGCCCGGCTGCAGGGCATGGCCATGATCTGCGAGCCGACGATGAAGAACATCGCGCTCTTCGACGTGCAGCGCGACGGCGCCGGCTACGTGGCCAACGACGCCTTCAACCTGGTCGCGAGCAGCGACGAGTGGATGTCGCCGGTCTTCGCCGAGGTCGGGCCCGACGGCGCCGTGTGGTTCTCCGACTGGCAGAACTACATCATCCAACACAATCCCACCCCAAGCCTCGAGCGCGGCGGCTACGCGGCCAAAACCGGCGTGGGCGGCGCCCACGAAAACCCGCTCCGCGACCACCAGCGCGGCCGCGTCTACCGCGTCGTTTGGAACCAGGCGAAGCCCGCCGCACTCAAATCGCTCAAGGGCGCCACGACCGCGCAACTCGTCGCGGCGCTCGGCGACAGCACGCAATTCTGGCGGCTCACCGCCCAGCGCCTGCTCGTCGAAGGCCGCCGCACCGACGCCGCACCGGCACTCCAGCAGGCGGTCACCGGCAGCGTACCCGTAAAGGCGATTCACGCGCTCTGGACGTTGCACGGCCTCGGCCAGCTCGACGACGCCACGCACCGCGCCACCCTGCTCCACCCCGACGCCGCCGTACGCCGCAACGCCGTCCGCGCCCTCGGCCGCGACGAACGCGCCGTCGGGCTGTTCTTCGCGTCTGCGGTCGTCAGCGATGCCGATGCCCTGACGAAACTCGCCGCGCTCGTGAAGCTCGCCGAGTTTCCGCAGACGAAACAAATCCAGTCGGTCGTGGCCAGTGTCGTGCGCAACCCCGCGAACCAGGGCGATGAGTGGCTCCGCGAGGCGACGCGCCTTCTCGGCAAAATCCACGGCGCGGCCATCCACCGCGAAGGCCCGAACCTGCTCCCGAACCCCGGCTTCGAGGTCAGCGGCAGCGACGGTCTGCCCGTGGGCTGGCAGCGCCGCGACTACGGCAACCGCGAGGCCAACCAAGGCGCCGCGTGGACGATCGTGAAGGGCGACAGACAATTTCACGGCGGCCAACAGGCGGTCCGCGTCATCACTCGCGGCGACGCCGACACCAGCCTGCACGCCGACGTAACCCTCAAGCCGAACACGCCGTACCGCCTCGCCGGCTGGATCAGAACCCAAGCCCTGCAGGGCAAGGTCAGCTTCAACGTCCACGGCGCGCGCATCGAGACCGAGACCATTCGACGCCGCGACACCGACTGGACCGAACTGGAGGTCGAGTTCAACAGCGGCACCCTCCGCACTGCGAGCGTCAACGTCCTCCACGTCGCCCGCGGCGACGCCTTCTTCGATGACGTGCGTCTGACCGAACTGATCCCCATCGACGACGGGAGCACCGTCACGGCCGGCGACGCCACACGCGGCGAACAGCTTTTCCTCAAGCATCCGGCGGCGTGCGTGCTTTGCCACGCCCTCAAGGGCCAGGGCAGCAACGTCGGTCCCGCGCTCGACGGCATCGCTGCGCGCGCGACACCCGCCTACCTCCGCGAGAGCCTGCTCGAGCCGAGCAAGGCGATTGCGAAGGGCTACGAGCAGTTCACGATTTCCCCCATGCCCCCGATGGCGACGATCTTCAGCCCGCAGGAAATATCCGATCTCGAAGCCTTTCTTCAAACCCTCAAATAGAACGTCCTCCCATGAGCAAAAAAATCAACGTCGCGATCATCGGCCTCGGCTTCGGCTCCGAGTTCATTCCCATCTACCAGGCGCATCCCAACGCCAACCTCGTCGCCGTCTGCCAGCGCGATCCGAAGAAACTCGCCGCCATCCAGGCAGCGTTCGGCATCGCGAAAGGCTACACGGACTACGACGAACTCCTGCGCGATCCGGAAATCGACGCCGTCCACATCAACACGCCGATTCCCGATCATGCCGCCCAAAGCATCAAGGCGCTCAAGGCCGGCAAGCACGTCGCCTGCACGGTGCCGATGGCAACCTCCATCGCGGACTGCCGGAGGATCGTCGAGCTCACCCAAAAAACCGGGCTCAAGTACATGATGATGGAGACGGTCGTGTACGCCCGCGAATACCTCTACATCAAGGAACTCTACGACCGCGGCGAGCTCGGCAAAATCCAGTTCCTGCAGGCCAGCCATCAGCAGGACATGGACGGCTGGCCGAATTACTGGCCGGGCCTGCCACCGATGTGGTACGCGACCCACTGCGTCGGCCCGATGCTGGCGCTAACCGACGCCACCGCCGACTACGTCTCGTGCTTCGGCTCTGGCACTGTCCGCGAGGAATTGATCAAGCACTATGGATCGCCGTTCGCCGTGGAGACGGCCCACATCAAGTTCAAGGACTCCGACCTCAGCGCTCGGATCATTCGTTCGCTCTTCGACACCGCCCGCCAGTATCGCGAGAGCATCGATGTTTATGGCTCGAAAAAATCTTTCGAATGGACGCTGATCGAGCACGAGGCGCACGTCCTGCACACCGCCAAGCTGCCCGAGCACAAGATTCCGAAAAAGATCACGGTGCCCGATTACGCGAAGCGCCTGCCCGCCGGTATCCGCAAGTTCACGACCAAGGGGGTCTACGATCTCGGCAAGAAGACGCACCTCAGCTTCACCCAGGGCGCCGGTCATGGCGGCTCGCACCCACATCTCGCCCACGAATTCTTGTCCGCCCTGCTCGCGGATCGGGATCCGTACCCGAATGCGGTGAAGTCGGCCAACTGGACCTGCGTCGGCCTCTGCGCGCACGAGTCCGCGCTGGCCGGTGGCAAGATCGTGAAGCTCCCAGCCTTCACCCAGTAGGTTTTTGCTGCGCAAAAACCTTAGCTTCCATTTCGGCGGGACAAAACTAGGTTTTGCGGAGCAAAAACCTGATGATCGAAGTCCACCACCTCACCCGCGTCTTTCGGACCTACAAGAAGCAACCCGGCTTCTGGGGC
>JBIJCX010000105.1:0-23826 GCA_044344465.1 Opitutaceae bacterium | reverse complement strand
CCAGATGCAGAAGATCCTGGAGGGTTTTCCCACCAGTGCCTCGCCGATGGCGATGCTCTCGGCGATGGTGAGCGCGCTGCCGGCGTATTACCCGCAGCTGGCGACGAACAATTTCGAGAAAGACCTGAAGGGCTTCGACCAGGCGGCGGCGATCGCGATTTCAAAGATTCGGACCATCGTCGCGATGATCTACCGCTATCAACACGGCCTGCCGTACATCTTTCCGAAGCAGGAACTGCCGTTCTGCGATAATTTCCTCCATATGATGTTTTCGGAGCCGTACCAAGACTACATGGCCGTGCCCGAGGTGGCCAAGGCGCTGAACCTCGTGCTCCTCCTGCACGCTGACCACGAGCAAAACTGCTCCACCTCCACCGTGCGGATGGTGGGCTCGAGCGCCTCGAATCTCTTCACCTCCATTGCGGCCGGCATCTGCGCCCTGGCGGGTCCGCTGCACGGCGGCGCCAACGTGGCCGTCATGCACATGCTGCAATCGATCCATGACGAGGGCGACGACGGTTCCCGTTTCATCGCGGCCGCAAAGTCCGGTGGCAAGGCCAACCGGTTGATGGGTTTTGGCCATGCCGTTTATCGGAACTTCGATCCGCGGGCGCGGATCATTGGCGAGGCGTGCGACACGGTCTTGACCCGCCTCGGAATCGACGATCCGTTGCTGAAGATTGCCAAGCATCTGGAGGAGGCCGCGCTTCAGGACGAGTATTTCGTCTCGCGGAAGCTTTACCCGAACGTCGATTTCTATTCCGGCATCATCATGCGGGCCATCGGCATTCCAATGAACATGTTCACGACGATGTTCGCGATCGGCCGCGCGCCCGGGTACATCGCCAACTGGCGTGAGGTTGCCGCCGATCCCAAAGGGCGCATCTACCGGCCGCGCCAGGTCTACAACGGCCCGGTCAAGCGCGACTACGAACCGATGTCGCACCGCGCGTGATCTTCCCTGCCGGAGGCGGGTGAAGTCGTGTGGTATCGGGTGTCGCCGGCCGCCGGCCCGGCGGCATCGCGGCGTTCAGCTCTTCGCCTTGGCGCCGTGAAAAATCTGCTCGGTCTCCAGCCCGGTCAGCCGGGTCAGGCCGCTCATCAGTTTCCAGAACACGAACATCGTCACCACCATGCTCGGTAGTACGATGACGGGCCAGCTCAGCATGTTCATGCGACCGAGCTCGACATTGAACTCAGGCGTGCCGGCGGGGCTTTTGAGAATATAGCGCGCGAGGCCGAAATTGAGGGCCGCACTGAGAAGGAATGAAAGCGCGAGGCCGATACTCGCCCGGGTCAGCAGTTGTTCGAACTCCGTGTGGCGCCCGCGCTCGGCCAGGGCGGCGTCGACCCGCGCGGTGTCGATCACCTGATCGTTGAAGAGCAACTCCCGCACGAGCGGCCGTTTCGTGCGCAGCGAGCCGAGCACGGCGACCCCAAACAGCAGTGGAATGGCCGCCTCTTTGACCGCAAACCAACCGCCGTCCACTTTCATGAGGCCGAGACCGCCCGTCAGGAGGACGCTGGCGAAACCGAGGACGGAGAGAAAATTTGTCTTCTTGCGCCGCACCAGATCGTAAATGCCGTACGCGATCGGGAACGCCAGCGCGACCACGAGCCCCCACAACGGCCCGAGCCAGCGCTCGCTGCTGAACTTCATCAGCACGATCGACGGCACGACAATGTTGAACACGAGGTTGACGAGGGGGTTTTCCTTCTTTGCGGGTGGCTTCAGCACGGTGATTTGGTTTTTGCCACTCAAGCTTGCACACCCTTTGCTCGCGTCAAACCTCCGTCCATGATTCTTCTCGGCGTCAATATCGACCACTGTGCCACGCTTCGCCAGGCGCGCTACCGCGCGGCCGCGGCCACGACCGGCGGGGCGGTGGAGCCCGATCCCGTAACCTTCGCCCTCGCCGCCGAGCGCGCCGGCGCCGACGGCATCACGGTCCACCTGCGGGAGGACCGTCGGCACATCCAGGAGCGCGACGTCTGGCGGCTGCGCGAAGGCATCGCGACGCGGCTCAATCTCGAGATGGCGTGCACCCCCGCGATGATCGCATTCGCCCTCAAGTTGAAACCCGAGTTTGTCTGTATCGTCCCGGAGGGGCGCGAGGAAGTCACCACCGAGGGCGGGCTTGATGTCGTGGGCAACCGGGATCGCGTCCACGCCTGTGTCGAGGCGATGAATGCCGCCGGGATCAAGGCCAGCCTGTTCATCGATCCCGACGAACCGCAGATTGAATTGAGTGCGAAGCTGGGCGCACCCTTTGTCGAGCTCCACACTGGCGCCTACGCCCAGGCCTTTTTCACGCCGCACCGGGTTCCGGAATTCCAGCGCCTGCGCCTCGGCTGCGTGCGCGCCCATGACGTCGGGCTGATCGTCAACGCCGGGCATGGCATCAACTACGTCAACATCACCGAGGTGCGCACGCTGCCGCACCTGCACGAACTCAACATCGGCCACAGCATTGTCAGTCGCGCGCTTTTCACCGGCGCCGACGAAGCCGTCCGCGAGATGAAGGCGCGGATGAAGCCGTGAAAGGGACCAATAGACCAATAGACCAAGGGACCAAGAGACTTTGGTCCACCTGGTTCTATCCGCCGGTCTCTGGGTCTTTTAGTCCCTGGTCCCTTGGTCCCTTGGTCCCTGCTCCGGCATGAACATTTCCCTCCCACCCGGTGGCATCCTGATCGGCCTTGGCGCCGATCTGATCGAGGTCGAACGCATCCGTGGCGTCATTGAGCGCCATGGCGAGCGCTTCCTCGATCGCATCCTGACCGACGAGGAAAAGGCGTATTGCTCGAGCATGGGCGCGCCGCACAAGCATATTGCGGCGCGGTTTGCGGCCAAGGAGGCCATCTCGAAATGCTTCACCACCGGCATCGGGGCCGAGTTTGGCTGGAAATCCGCCTCGGTTTATCACGGTTCACGCCACGAGCCGTTGGTGCATCTCGATGAAAAAGGCGCGGCGCTGCTTGCCCACGTGGGCGCGACCCATGTGTTGCTCACCCTCTCGCACACGGAGACCCACGCGATGGCCGTCGCGGCGCTCGTGCGCGCCTAGCCGGCGGGTGCCCTGCCATGGAAGACGATTCCGAGTATTCACGTCCGCCGGCCAAGCCGAAGCTGTCGATGACCCCGTCATGGGTGATGCTCGGCTTCGTCCTGGGCGCACTTTTTGTGGTGGCGCTGCAGCCGGGCGAAAAGAATGTCGCTCCGTCTCCGCCGGCGCCATCCGCCCCGCCGGCCCCGCCCACGGCGCCACTGCCGGCCCCGCGCCTCACCACCATCGAGGCGGTCTTTGCGGACTGGGGTGCGTTCGCGGTGTGGGACAATGATCTGACGGAGGTGGCGCTCTGGAACACCGACCAGCGGGGTTTTACCGATTTCCATGAGGTCCGGCGCGTGGAGGGCACGTTTTACTTTCGGACCATTCCGCGCCTCACCCGCCGGATCGTGAACCGCGGCAAACCGCAGCCGGAGAGCTGCCCGCTGCAATTCACCGAAACTGAGGAGCATTACCGCGAGTGGCTCGAGCACGGCCGGACCGAACGTCGGCCGCAGACCCGCAGTGTGCCGCCGCGACCGGTCTCGGCCGCGTTGCCAGCTGCCCCGACGATTGAAGCCGTGGTCGCGTCACCCTCGTCGCGCGTGGATCGCCCGGCACCGGACCTGGTAAGTCCGCCGCTGCCGAAGGAATCCGCGCCGCAGGAGGGAGTCCGGCGATGAGCGCAACGCCGCGATGGGCCCACCCCGTCCTTTCCTGCGCCGAGGCCCGGACGCTTGAGGCGTGGCTTTTCGGCGGCGATGAGACGAAGGAGTGGGCGGCGATGCAGCGTGCCGGCCGCGCGGTGGCGACGGCCGTGCTGGACGATTTTCGGGAAATCGGCGGCTTTCCGTTGGACGGGCGCATCCTCGTGCTCGTGGGCAAGGGACACAACGGTGGCGATGCGCTCATCGCCACGCAGGCGATCCTGGAGCAGTTTCCGGGCGCCTCGGCCGAGATCGTCTTCGCCTTTGGCCATCGCACCCTGCGGCCGCTCGCGGCGCGCGCCTGGCGGGAATTGGCCCGCGCCGCGGGCAAGCGCGCGACCGCCCGCCGGATGGCTGCAGTGGGCGCAGCCGAGGCGGCGACTTCGCCGCCCGGGAGCTACGCCCTCGGCCTGGACGGCGTATTCGGATTTCAATTTCGCCCGCCACTCCCGTCGGCCGTCGCCGCCTTGCTCACCCGCGTGAATGCGCTGTCCGTCCGGCTCCGCGCGGCGATCGATTTGCCGAGCGGACTCGCCGAGGCGGGGGCAACGGCAGCCGCGGTGTTTCGCGCCGACTTCACCTACGCGACCGGCAGCGTGAAGGCGCCCCTGATCAATGGCGGCAATGCCGAATGGGTCGGACGCGTGCGCTATCTCGATCTCGGATTCTTCGCCCACGACGGCGGCGACGCACGGCTGCGGGTGCTAACGCCGGCGGTGCTGGCGCCTCTGACCGCGCTGCGGTCGGCGAGCTCGGACAAGCGCAGCTTTGGTCACGTGTTGATTCTCGGCGGATCGCGCAGCTATCCGGGCGCGGTCCTGATGACCGTCCTCGCGGCCTTGCGCAGCGGGGCGGGTCTCGTAACGGCTTTGGTGCCGGAATCGCTGGCCGCGGCCTTTGCGGCCCGGGCGCCGGAGGCCATGTGGGTGGGTTGGCCGGAAACACCGGCGGGCGGACTGGCGCGCGCAGGAGAACACCAGTTGCGCGAGCGGCTGGAACGGGTGGACGCTGTTGTTATCGGTCCGGGACTCGGCCGCGATCCTGAGACCCTCGCCCTGGTCTTTGACGTGGTGACAGCATCGACCAAGCCGCTCGTGCTCGATGCGGACGCGTTGCAGCCGGAGATTGTCCGGGCCGGGACGGCTGCGCGCGTGCTCACGCCTCATCTGGGGGAACTGCGGCGGATCCTCGAAGGTGACGATTATTATGCGACGGCGGCCGGGCGCACCGCTGTGGTCGTGGTGAAAGGGCGGCTCACGTGTGTGACCCAGGGCGGTCGGACGGGCCATTACAGTCCGTTTGGCGGGCCGGTGCTGGCGCGAGGTGGAAGCGGTGACCTGCTGGCGGGCATGATTGGCACGCAGCTGGCGCAAACGCCCGACGACCCGATGCTCGCGGCTTCCCGTGGCGTCGTGTGGCACGGCAGGGCGGCCGATGCGCTCGCGCGCGTGCAGGGCCAGGTCGCGGTGCACACGACGCAGCTGCTGGAGTATTTGCCGGCGGTGCTGCGGGGCGAAGGGAGCCTGTAGTAGCGCGGCGTTTCAGCCCGCGCGGCGAAGATCCCGAGTGGGCTGAAGCACCGCGCTACCATTTCGGATGCCATGCACCGAGAACTTTGACCCAAACCTGATCCCGCTCGAAATCCGGATCCCGAAATCGCCTGCAAGCAAGTCATCTACCTTTCTGCTGGCGGGCGTTGAACGCGTGCGCCTAAGTTCGGGCCATGAGCACCGAGTTGACCGAACGTCAGGCATTGTTGGTGCTCAACGCGCTGCCGAATATCGGGCCCATCACCCTCAACCGCCTGCTCGATGAGCTCGGCGGCGATCCGCGCGCGGTGTTTGCCGCCCCGCGAGCCCGGCTCGTGGCGGTCAAGGGGGTCGGTCCGGTGATCGCGGAGACAATCGCGGCGTGGCGCGAGCACTTCAACCTGACGCGGGAGGAGGAGCGGATGGCGGCGAGTGGCGCGGATTTTGTGACGACGCGGGACGCGGACTACCCGAGGTTGCTGAAGGAGATTCACGATCCGCCGATCGGGTTGTATCGGAAGGGACGCTACGATTTCTCCTCGCCGGGCGTGGCGATCGTCGGGTCGCGCCGCACGACGCTTTACGGCCAGAGTGTCGCGAAGAAATTCGGCGCGGAACTGGGGCGGCTCGGGTTCTGCGTCGTGAGCGGGCTGGCGCGCGGCATCGACACGGCGGCGCATGACGGCGCGCTGTCGGTCGGCGGCAAAACCGCGGCGGTGCTGGGCACCGGCATCGACATCATCTATCCCCCGGAAAATTTGGAACTCTACCGGCGGATCGAGGCGAACGGGGCGATTCTCTCGGAGTTTCCCTTCGGGCGGCGGGCCGACCGGCAGTCGTTCGCAATGCGCAACCGGATCGTGGCCGGCATGTGCGAGGCCACGATCGTGGTGGAAAGCGATGTCGATGGCGGGGCGATGATCACGGCGCGTTTCGCCGGTGAACATGGGCGGCTGATTTTTGCCGTGCCGGGCCGCATCGATCAGAACACGAGCGCGGGCTGCCACCAGTTGATCCGCGATGGGGCGACGCTGCTGACGAGCATCGACGATTTGCTCTCGGAGCTGAACTACCTCGATGGCTTCCGGCCGCAGGCGATCCCGCAGAAAGCCGCGGAGGCCGCCACCGGGCGGCCCGCGAACCTGACGGCCGACGAGGCCCGGGTCTTCGCGTGCTTCGGCGGCGGCGGCATCCTGACGCCCGATGCGCTGGCGACCCACACGGGTCTGGCGGCCGGGGCGCTCTCGGCCACGCTGATGATGCTCGAGCTCAAGCACCTGGTCGCGAAGCGGGCTGACGGGGCGTTCGAGGCGCGAAGCGACTGAGTTGCGCTCTGCCTTGAATCCGGATTATGGAGACGACGACGTCAGCCCGGTGGCCACGTCATCTGCCGTTTGGCCAACAGGTGAACATGGACGTGGGGCACGCTCTCGCAGGCGTCGGGGCCGCTGTTGACGACGAGGCGGAAACCGTTGGCCAGGTTGAGCTTTTTGGCGATCGTGCCGGCGGTCACGAGCAGGTGGCCGAGGATCGGCTCGTCACCGGCCGTGGCATCGCCGATGCGCGCGATCGGTGTTTTGGGGATGATGAGCAGGTGCACGGGTGCCTGCGGCTGAATGTCGTGAATGACGATGCAGCGATCGTCCTCGTACTCGATCTGCGCGGGGATTTCACGGTCAATGATTTTTTCGAAGAGGGTCTTCATCATGGTAGCGAGTAGTGAGTAGCGGGTAGCGAGCATCACGCAATCGTGGTTTGGCCATGCTCGCTACTCACTACCCGCTCCTACAAGAACAGCAGTTGCAGGTTGGCGCGGCGGGAGGTGCGGGCGGCGGTGAGCTCGCGGATGAACGCCAGGGCCTCCTCGTAGTCGCGTTGGCGGCGCGGCGTGGCGCGTCGGCTGGGCGGGAGCAGGGCCGGGCGCAGGTTTGTCACGAGCAGGGTGGATTCGCGGAAGGGCGCGAGTTGCCGGAGGCCGGCCATGATCTCGGCCCGGGTGAAGAGCGGGGTGGCGGCGGCAAGGGTCAACGAGGCGTCCCAGTGGAAAAAACCGCGCCGCGTTTCGCGGGCAAAGACCTTGGCGAGCAACTCCGCGGCGGCGGCGTTGAACGCCGCGTCGTACCGGGCTGCGAGCTCCGGTTGCGCCGTGGTTTGGGCCTCCAGTTCGGCGAGACTGAAGGCGATCGCATCCTTGATCTGTTGCGCGAGGAACAGGTCGTGCCCCGTGGCATGGGCGAACAGCGCGTTGATAAAATGCAGCCGGCGAAGGTCGTCGCGGGAGACAGCAGGCATCTTTTGGAAGGCTAATCGTCGCCAAAAGCCGGCCGGCCTTCCGCTGGCATCGCGGCGAAACGTTCGGATTTCATCTTACCCAGAATGCAGGTCCGGCCAACCCCTACGGCGGAGCGGCGTGCCCTTCCTTCTGTTTCGCGAGCGAGCTGATTTCGTCGACAAACTCGGCGACGTCGCGGAATTCCTTGTAGACGCTGGCGAAGCGCACGTAGGCGACCTGATCGACCGTGCGCAGCCGCTGCATCACGCCTTCGCCGATGGCGCGGGTCGGGATCTCCTTTTCGAACTGGGCCTCGAGCGCATCCATCACATCCTCGACCAGCATCCCGATTTGCTCGGCATCCACCGGCCGCTTGTGGCAGGCCGCCCGGACCGAACGGATCAGCTTTTCGCGGTCAAAATCCTCGCGCCGGGCGTCGCGTTTGATGACCATCACGCCGTCGCGGACCAGCATTTCGGTCGTGCTGTAACGGTATCCGCACTCGAGGCACTCGCGCCGGCGGCGGATCGTCGAGCCATCCTTGCTGATGCGCGAGTCGATGACCTTGTCCTCGATCGAGGTGCATTTGGGACAGCGCATGGAGCTTTAATTTTGGCCCACGGAACACACAGAACACACGGAAGAGTTCAGGTTTTCAGTGTATTCGGTATGTTCCGTGGGCATCAATTTAGTTCCAGAAAGTTCTCGAGAATCCTCATCCCGCCTTCGGTGGCGATGGACTCGGGGTGGAATTGCACGCCCCAGATGGGCAGCGTCCGGTGGCGCAGTCCCATGACCTCGCCCTCGGCCGTTTCGGCGGTGATTTCGAGTTCGGCCGGAAACGTCGCGCGCTCGACCAGCAGCGAGTGGTACCGCGTGGCGGCGAAATTCTGCGGCATGCCGCGGAAGACGTCGGTGTTCTGATGGCGAATCGGCGAGGTCTTGCCATGCATCAGCCGGCCGGCGCGGACGACATGACCGCCGAAGTAATGGCCGATCGATTGGTGGCCGAGGCAGACGCCGAAGATGGGTTTCCGGCCGGCGAAGGCCCGGATAATATCCAACGTGATACCCGCCTCGCGGGGTGAGCAGGGGCCGGGCGAGATCAGGACGCGGTCCGGATTCAACGCGAGCGCCGCCTCGGGGGTGATCTCGTTGTTGCGAAACACGCGCTGCTCCACGCCCAACTGCCCAAAATATTGGACGAGGTTGTAGGTAAACGAATCGAAATTATCGATGACGAGCAGCACGGGATTCGGCGGAGAGTACCTTGGGGAATGGCGGCAGGGTCAAGCGCGCGCGTGCCGTTGCCCGGCTTGGCTTGCTCGTTGGACGGCCGGTGTTCATAGACCGCCGCTACCGTTCCGCATGTCGCCCCATTTTGAGCTCCTCCGCACCGATACCGATACCGCCGCCCGCCGGGGACGGTTGCGCACGCGCCACGGGTTGATCGAGACACCGATTTTCATGCCGGTCGGCACGCAGGGGACCGTAAAGTCGGTGACCCCGCAGCATTTGCGCGAAATTGGCGCGCAGATCATCCTCGGCAATACGTATCATCTGAACCTTCGCCCGGGCAGCGAACTCATCCGCGACCTAGGCGGGTTGCACGCTTTCATGGGCTGGAACGGGCCAATCCTGACGGATAGCGGAGGCTTTCAGGTCTTTTCGCTGGCGAAGTTGCGGGACATCCGGGATGACGGTGTGGCGTTTTCATCACACTTGGATGGTGCGAAGCTCTTCCTTGGGCCGCGCGAAGTGATGGCGATACAGCAGAATCTCGGCAGTGACATTGCGATGGTGATCGACGAATGCCCGCCGTGGCCGTGCGAGCGCGACGCCTGTGCCCGGGCGGTGGCGCGGAGCCATCGGTGGGCGCAGCAGTGCCGGCAGATCGCCAACGACAACGGGTTTTTCGCGGCCGGGCACCATCTCTTCGCCATCGTGCAGGGCTCGACCTTCGACGACCTGCGGCGCGAGGCGGCGGAGTCCCTTGCCGCGCTGGATTTTCCGGGCTACGCGGTTGGCGGCGTCAGCGTGGGTGAACCGGAACCCGAGATGCTGAAACAAGTGGGCGCGACGACGCCCTTCCTGCCGGCCGACAAGCCGCGTTACACGATGGGCCTGGGCACGCCGCCGCAACTCTTGAAGATGATTGCGCTCGGCGTGGACATGTTTGACTGCGTGTTGCCGACGCGAGTCGCCCGCAACGGGCTCGTCTTCACGCCGGACGGCCCGCTGAACCTGCGCAACGAGCAATTCCGCGCCGACCCGCGGCCGATCGTCGAAGGGCTGGCGAACTACACCACGGGTTTCTCGCGGGCCTACCTGCGGCACCTCACGCTCGCCGGCGAGATCCTGAGTTGCACGCTGCTGACGCTCCACAACCTGCATTTCTACCTCGATCTGATGGGGCAGGCGCGGGCGCATATCGAGGCCGGCGATTTCGCGACCTGGCACCGATCCTGGATCGCGCGCTACGAGGCGGGCGCGGCGGCGCGATCTGCTGGCTCCGGCTGACGGCGACCGGCACGATTGCGGATTTCAGATTGCCGATGGGGCGACGAGCGAGATTCTGGTTTGGGCGCATTCTCAAATTATTTTTTCTGTCATTCTGAGCGCAGCGAAGAATCCACCGGGACATCCGCAACGTACAAAACGCTTCGCAACTCCTGCTGGATTCTTCGCTGCGCTCAGAATGACAGTCAGGTTTGAAAATACGCCCTGAGCCAATTCGCACACCGCAATCCCCAATCCGCACTCCTTAACCCGAAATCCCTCATGCGTATTCTCGTCACCGGCGGCGCCGGTTTTCTCGGTTCCCATCTTTGCGACCGGCTGCTCAAGGACGGGCACGAGGTCATTTGCATCGACAACCTCTTCACCGGCCAGAAAGCGAACATCGCGCATCTGCTGGCCAATCCGAATTTCGAGTTTGTCCGCCACGACATCATCGATCCGTTCAAGTTCGAGGTGGATCAGATCTACAATCTCGCCTGTCCCGCCTCGCCGCCGCACTACCAGTACAACCCGATCAAGACCACGAAGACCTCGGTGATGGGGGCGATCAACTGCCTCGGGCTCGCGAAGCGGGTGAAGGCCCGGGTTTTCCAGGCCAGCACGAGCGAGGTCTACGGCGATCCGCAGGTGCATCCGCAGCCGGAAGGTTACTGGGGGCACGTCAACCCGATCGGGCGGCGCTCGTGCTACGATGAGGGCAAGCGGTGCGCCGAGACGCTCTTCTTCGACTACTACCGCGAAAACAAGGTCGATATTCGCGTGATCCGCATCTTCAACACCTACGGTCCGCGGATGCACCCGAATGACGGCCGGGTGGTCTCCAACTTCATCGTGCAGGCCCTGAAGGGGCAGGATCTCACGATCTATGGCGATGGCACGCAGACGCGGTCGTTCTGTTATGTCGACGATCTGATCGAGGGCTTCATCCGCTTCATGGGGCAGACGCAGACCGTCGGGCCCATGAATCTGGGCAATCCCGGCGAGTTCACGATGCTCGAGCTCGCGGAACTCACCCTCAAGCTGGTTGGCGGCCAATCGAAGATTGTGCACAAGCCGCTGCCCACCGATGACCCGAAGCAGCGCCAGCCGGACATCACGCTGGCCAAGCAGGTGCTGAAATGGGAGCCGCTGGTGCCGCTGGAGGAAGGTCTGAAGCGGACGATCGCCTATTTCCGCGGCCGGGTGTGAAGGTTTGCGCTGACGCGCAAACCTATAGCCCAACGCCAAGATTCTTTTCGGATTTCGGAGGGCCGAACTCCGTCGAGGCCGCTTCGTTGAGTTGGCATTTCGGACTCGGTGGAACTCGGCGCTCCCGCGAATGCGCCATAGCTAACGACGCCGAGGATAGGTCGGTTTTTGACAGGCCGTGCATACTTGGCACACTCCGTTTCATGCCGTCCGCGCCAACGGCTACTGAGTTGCTGACTGTCGAGGACTATCGCGCCACGCCGGAGGGGACGCGCTATCAACTCATCGAAGGCGTCCTATTCCGGATGCCGTCCCAAACCCTCTACCACCAGATCATCGTTGGAAATCTGGCTTGGAGTCTTGGACGGTACGCGGATGAACAAGCCGCTGGGAAGCTCTATTTCGCTCCGTTGGACGTCTACCTTTCCGGGCACGATGTCCTGCAACCCGACATGTTGTTCGTCGCGAAAGCCAACGTCCGCATCCTCGCCGAGGATGGCATTCACGGCGCCCCGGATCTTGTGATCGAAGTCCTTTCGCCGGCGACCGCGCAGCTCGACAAGAGACAGAAGCGAATCGTCTACGCCCGGGCCGGAGTACAGGAGCTGTGGCTCGTCGATCCGCTGTTGCTGCAGATCCAGCGTTACGATTTCGCGCGCGCTACCGCCATGCCAGTGGCGCTCATCGAGGAAGACGAGACGCTTTCGACCCCGTTGCTGCCTGGACTGACGATCAGCGTCGCGGACGTTTTCAAACGCTGACGCGCGGCGCCGCGGACCAAGCCCAAACAACTTGAAACGCGGAGGGCGCGGAGAACGCGAAGGTTTGTCCTCCTGAAGGTGGAAGGGAGGCACCGAACACGCCGCCGCAACAACGCGACGTGATGCGAGCACTCGACAACATGAAAAGTGAGTTTGGCCATCCCCACCGCCACACCGGTTTCCGTGTATTCCGTGTGTTCCGTGGGCAAGAGGCCTTGAACTGATCAATTCCTTCAACCGCCGGTCCAGCCCTGCTCTCTTCGCACCGCCACGACGAACTCCCCGGTCCAGCGAGGGAAATCCCCGGCGATGCGCTCTGCGTCCACCACCAACTCCGCCAGCCGGCTCGGCCGCAGGGTGAGGTCGTAGGCGTGCCGCACCACGTGGCGAAAGCCCTTCAGGTCTCGAAGCGCCGCGAGTTCCGTGCTGGGAATGAAGGCCGGGCGGATGCCGGGGAGGTCGATCGCCATGCGCTGCAACAGCCGTTCGTGATAGTCGTGGCGTTTGTCAAAGTGGTTTTCGAAGGCGAGGCAGACGCGTTCAAATGACTTTTCGAGCACGGTGTAATAACGCGCCAGTTCGTAGGCGCTGGCCTCGGCAAAGCCCCCCGCCCGTTCGCGCAGTCGCAGCGCGGCGGCGGAACTCGCTTCCCGAAGTACCAGCCCATCGGCCGCGAGTTCCCGTTCGAGGATCGTGAGCCCTAAAGCGTCCATGATTCGCCTTCGCGTTCGATCTTTTCGCGCAAGCGGGTTTCAGCCAGCACCAGCACATCGACGCGGCGCCCGAGCCGCATTTCCAGCTCCCCTTGCAGCCAGAATTCGCTGAACGCCGTCGGACGGCGGTCGAGCGCGACGTCGATGTCGGAGGCGGCACCAAACCGGCCGGGTTGAAGCAACGACCCAAAAACCCACACTGTGTCTCCGCCCGGAAGCAAGCTGGCCAGCTCCGTCCGCAATCGCGCGAGCAGCCGCTTGCGCTCTGACTCCCGGTGAACGGCGTCAGCCTCGGCAATCTCCTGGAGCAGCGTGGCCATTTGCGGGATCATCCTGCGAACGGGCGGGAGGCGCAACGCCTTTTCCAGGGTTTACGCCCGCGCGCAACCCCTTGGCTTTCGGCGGAGCCGAAAGCCGGCATTTGCCATTTGCCAAGCCCCCCGCCGGGGCTATGGTCTCGCCCCTTTCATGCTCTCGTTTCTTCTCAAACGCTTTTCCGGCCGACACTACAAAAAATTCCTGGAGAAGGCCCGGCCCACGGTCGTGCGCATCAACGAACTGGAGCTGCAATACCAGTCGCTCACCGACGATCAGCTCCGCGCCAAGACCGACGAATTCCGCGCCCGCATGGCCGCCGCCCCCGACAAGCGCGCCGCCCTGGACGAGCTCCTGCCCGAGGCCTTCGCCACCGTCAAGAATGCCGCCCGCCGCCTCTACGGCCGCCCGATCATCGTCTGCGAGCACGAGCTGAAATGGGACATGATTCATTTCGACGTCCAGCTCATCGGCGGCATCGCCCTGCATCAGGGCAAGATCGCCGAAATGGCCACCGGCGAGGGCAAAACCCTCGTCGCGACCCTCCCGCTCTATCTCAACTCCCTCGCCGGCCGCAACGCCCAGCTCGTCACCGTCAACGACTACCTCGCCCGCCGCGACTCCGAATGGATGGGGCACCTTTACACCTTCCTCGGCGTGAGCGTCGGCTGCATTCAGCAGCAGATGTCACCCGACCACCGGCGCGAGATGTACGGCTGCGACATCACCTACGGGACCGCGAGCGAGTATGGTTTCGATTACCTGCGCGACAACGGCATGGCCACGCGCAAGGAGGATCAGGTGCAACGGGACTACTGGTATTGCATCGTCGACGAGGTCGACTCGATCCTCGTCGACGAGGCCCGCACGCCGTTGATCATCTCGGGCCCCGCGCCGATCGAGCGCGAGCAGCCGTTCACCCGGCTCAAGCCGCCGGTGGACCAACTGGTCAGCGACCAGGGCCGCCTCTGCAACCGGATCATTTCCGAGGCCAAGGAGCTGCTCGAAAAGCCCAGCCTCACGGACGATGACCGGCTGCTGGCCGCCCGCAAGATGCTGCAGGTCAAGATGGGCAATCCGAAGAACAAGCAGCTGCTCCGGTTGATGGAGAACGGGGACTGGCGCAAGCTGCTCGACAAGACCGAGACGGAGCTCAATTCGGATCTCAACAAGGACGAGCTCTACCAGCTCAAGGAGGTCCTGCTGTACGTCATCGACGAGCGGCAGCACCAGGCCGACCTCACCGAGATCGGGCGAACCAACCTGCGACCGGACAATCCCGATGCTTTCGTGCTTCCGGATCTCGCGACCGAGTTCAGCGATCTCGAAAAGGACCACACGCACACCCCCGAGCAGCGCGAAGAGAAAAAGCTGACCGCCCAGCAGCACTACGCGGAGGTCTCGGAGGAGATCCACGCGATTTCCCAGCTCCTGCGCGCCTATTCGCTTTACGAACGCGATGTCGAATACGTCGTCAGCCCGGATGGCAAGGTCCTCATCGTCGATGAGAACACGGGTCGCGTGATGCCCGGCCGGCGCTGGTCCGACGGCCTGCACCAGGCGGTGGAGGCGAAGGAAAACGTGAGCATTGAGCGCGAGACCCGCACCTACGCGACGATCACGATCCAGAACTATTTCCGCATGTACGAGAAGCTCGCGGGCATGACCGGCACCGCGGAAACCGAGGCGACGGAGTTCAACGACATCTACCGTCTCGCCGTCCAGGTCATCCCGACGAACCAGCCCTGCATCCGCACCGACCGGAACGATTCCATCTTCAAGACCCGCCGCGACAAGTACGCCTCGGTGGTGAAGCAAATCGAGGAGGCGAACAAGCGCGGCCAGCCCGTGCTCGTCGGCACGGTCAGCGTCGAGTCCTCCGAGGTGTTGTCGCGCATGCTCAAGCGCACCGGCGTGATCCACACCGTCCTCAACGCCAAGTTTCACCAGCAGGAATCCGAGATCGTCGCCCGGGCCGGCCAGCGCGGCAGCGTCACGATTGCGACGAACATGGCCGGTCGCGGCACCGACATCAAACTCGGGGAGGGCGTGCGCGAGCTCGGCGGGCTTTTTGTCATCGGCACCGAGCGCCACGATTCGCGCCGCATCGACCGTCAGCTCCGCGGCCGTTGTTCGCGCCAGGGCGATCCCGGCCTGACCAAATTCTTCCTCTCGCTCGAGGACGATCTCATGCGGCTCTTTCTCCAGGGCAACCTGGCCTCGCGCATGATGGAGGGCTCGATGCAGGCGGGGGAGGAGCTCGAGCACCCGTGGCTGAACCGTTCAATCGAGAGCGCGCAGAAAAAGGTCGAGCAGCAGAATTATTCGATCCGCAAGCGCCTGCTCCAGTACGACGATGTGCTCAACCAGCAGCGCGAGGTGATCTACGGCATTCGCAACGCCGCGATTCATGCCGAGCGGCCGAAGGACATCATCTTCGAGCAGATCGAGGAGGAGTTGCTCACGCGGCTCGAGGTGGCCGGCTTCGGCGAAAAGGGGGGTGCGACGCAGACGGCGGTCGAGAGCCTCGTCGGCTGGCTGAACGCCCATTTCCCGATCAGCATCCACGTCGACGCGCTGAAGGGTGACGATCCCGTGCCGCTCGCGGCGACACTGCTCGGGCGGATCAAGGAGGCTTACGCGGTGAAGGAGTCCGTTGAGATGCCCGAGGCCCTCGGCTCGCTCGAACGTTATGTCGTGATCAACGCGATCGACCACCACTGGCAGGAGCATCTCACGGAGATGGAGGATCTGCGACGCAGCATCGGGCTCCGGAGTTACGGCCAGAAGGATCCACTCGTCGAATACAAGGGCGAGGCCTACAAGTATTTCGAGGAGCTGATGAACAACGTGCGGCTCCAGATTTGCACGGGCTTGTTCCGCAGCGCGTCGAATCTCGAGAGTTTCGAGAACATGCTGGCGCTGCTCAGCCGGAACGCGCAGGCCGTCGGGCCGAGCGATGCCGCGCTGGCGCCAGCGGACGCGCCGGCTCCGGCCAGCAGCCCGGTCGCCGTTCCCGAACAGGAGATCGTGTTGCCAAAGGTCACCATCCGCCGTGAGCTGCCGAAGGTTGGCCGCAATGAGCCGTGCCCCTGCGGCAGCGGCAAGAAGTTCAAGCACTGCCACGGGAAATGAGCGGTGTTGGCCGCCAGTTGGGGCAGGCGCCCACAACCCGAACCATCGGTCCCTGACGTGCCAATCGATTCTCCTCCATCACCCGTTCCCGCCCCGGATCCCTACGATCGGCCGCCGACTTTTCTGCAGCGGCACGCCGAATGGGTCGCCGCGGCGGTGGTGTTCGCGTTCACGGTCGGGCTCGCGGTGATGGCGTTTCCCCCGTCCAAGGCCCCGGAGTTTGCCTATGCGATGCTCGTGCCGGGGATTTACTGGGCCTACACCCGGCCGCGCCTGAAACTTTACGCGGGGACGATGTTCGTCGCGCAGGCCGTGGCATGGACGCTTCTCCTCGGTTGGCTGCATCATGTCACCTGGGTCGGTTTGTTGCTGCTCGGCCCGTTTATCGGCGCGTGGGTCGGCTCGTGGTACCTGGCGGCCTGGTGGGTCATGCCGCGACTGCTCGGCCGGCCGACCCTTACGCGGCTGGCCGCCGTGCTCGGGCTGGCGGCGGCCTGGGTCGTCATCGAGTGGACGCGCACATGGCTGCTGGGTGGATTTCCCTGGCTGCCGCTGGCCGCCAGCCAGTGGCAGCGTGCGAGCATCCTGCAGGTTGCCTCGTTCACCGGGGCCTACGGCGTGTCGTTCGTCCTCGTGATGATGAACCTCGGATTTGCCGCCTATGCGCACCGGCTCTTCCGCGAGGGCGCGGTCGGTTTCAACAAGCGGAGCCAGGAGTTTTTCCTCGCGCTGTTTTTGCTCATGGCCTGTGTCTGCATCCACTTTCAGGAGGCATTCAACCGGTATCGTTACAATTTGCCCCTGGCGCGGGTGGCTTTTGTCCAGCCTTACATCTCGCAGGATGTGAAGTGGGATCCGGCGAAGGGTCCGGGCATTCTCGACGTGCTCGAGAAGACCACGCTGGCGGCCGCGGCCACGAAACCGGACCTGATCCTCTGGCCGGAGGCGGTCACGCCCTGGGCGGTGCGCGGCGACGACACGATCAAGGCGTTCGTCGAATCCCTGGCCCGTCGCGCGCGGGCGCCGCTGCTGCTCGGTTCCATTGCAGTCGAAAAGAGCGGGACACCCGCCGCGCACTGGTTCAACGGTGCGTTCGTCGTCACGCCCGACAAGGGCCTCGCCGCCGACTACTATGCGAAGCGACAGCTGGTGCCGTTTGGGGAGTTTGTGCCGCTGCGGCCGGTGCTCGGCTGGATCACGAAGTTCGTGCCGATCGGCGATGATTTTTCGCGGGGTCTGGATTCGTCGCCCTTGATTGTTCCGCTGCGCGAACAGTCCGTGGTTTTCGGACCGCTGATCTGCTACGAGGATGTTTTCCCCGAACTCGCCCGCCGGAGTGCGCAGGGCGGTTCCGGTGTCCTGGCGGTGCTGACCAACAACGGCTGGTTCGGCGAGGGTGGCGGCGCGTACCAGCACGCCGCGCATTCGGTGTTGCGCGCGGTCGAAACCCGAAGGCCGGTGCTGCGGGCCGGCAACGGCGGCTGGAGCGGCTGGATCGATGAGTTTGGCACCGTGCGGGCGACGCTGACCAACGAGGTGGGCAGGATCTATTTTCGCGGCACCCAGACGATCGCCGTCAGCCGCGACGCGCGCTGGATCGATCGCCAGAGCTACTACACCGAGCATGGCGATTGGTTCGTGCTGGCCTGCTTCGGGGTGATGATGTTCGGGCTGGCCGCATTGAAAATGGCCGGGCCGCCGGCGACCGAGCCGGAGCCCGTGGCCTGATCATCGGAACTGACGGACCACGCTTTCGCTGCGCTCAAGCGCGGCTACGAAACCTCGACGGTGGGGCAAATCAGATGCGCGCCGGGATCGCGCAGATGCCGGACTGTCAGACACGTGGGGCGATTGCTGTTCCGGGGAGGAAGCAGAGAATTCATTTTGCCCGCCGTTACCGCACGCCCTGTTTCCCATGCGCCTTCCGCATCATCGATCCGCGGCAGTACGTCCTGCAGGCGAGCTTCAGCTTCTGAGCCGGTGGCTGACCCGGCGGCAGTCCGTCGCCCGTTAACATCCAAGCCCCTTCCGCCCGGAGGGGGCTTTTTGCTGTCCGTTTCATTGAATTTTTCTGGAATAGCCCACCCGTTCATGGCCCACCGAGATCTCACGAAGCCCGCGCCGTCCGCGGCCGCCGAACGCGGTGGCTGGGGCAGGATCTTCGCCGTGGGGCTCATTGCCGCTGTCGCTCTCGTTTACTGGAACAGTCTCGGGGCGCCATTCCTTTTCGACGACGCCGGCGCGGTGACCGACAACCCGACCATCCGGCGGCTCGACTCGCTGGCCGTGTTGAGGCCGCCGGCCGATGGCAGCACCACGACCGGCCGACCCGTCGTGAACCTGTCCTACGCGATCAACTACGCAATCAGCGGCGAAAACGTCTGGAGTTATCATGCGTTGAACATCGCCATCCACGCGCTGGCCGCGCTGACCCTGATGGGCATCATCCGGCGCGCGCGGCCCTGCGCCCGAGGCTGGAGCCCGCCCACCGGCGATGCCTCGATCCCATCGCGAGCGCCCTCGATCCTGCCTGCCTTTCTGATCGCGCTCCTCTGGGCGCTGCATCCGCTCCAGACCGAGTCGGTCGTCTGCGTTGCGCAGCGCACCGAGACGCTGTGCGGACTTTGGTATCTGCTCACATTGTACGGCTTCATCCGTGCCACCGATCCTTCGTGCTCCGGCCGCCCATGGTCGCGGCGCTGGCTTGCCGTCTCGATCGCCGCGTGTCTCGTGGGGATGGGCACGAAGGAAGTGATGGTCACCGCGCCGCTCGTCGTGCTGCTCTACGATCGCACGTTCGTCGCCGGTACTTTCGCCGCGGCCTGGCGGCAGCGCCGCGGCTACTACGCCGGTCTCGCGGCCACGTGGCTCCTGCTCGCCTGGCTCGTTCTTGACAGTCGTGGGGCGCGGGGCGCATCAGCCGGCTTTGGTCTCGGCGTATCGTGGTGGACCTACCTCCTGAAACAGTGCGAGGCGATTCTCCTCTATCTCCAGCTGTCGATCTGGCCTCACCCGCTTGTCCTCGACTACGGCACCGCGGTGGTGGATTCGCTGGCGGCGGTGTGGTGGCAGGCGTTTGTCGTCGTCGCCCTGCTCACCGCCACGGCCTGGGCGTTGGTGCGGTCGCAGCGGGCCGCGGAGGCGATCCGCCATTTTCAAATGGCGCTGCAACTCAAGCCGGCGGCCGACGGGCACTACAATGCCGGCATCGCGTGCAGCGAGCTGGGCCGATCCGAGGAGGCGGCGGGGCATTTTCGCGCCGCCCTGCAGCTGAACCCCAATCTGGCCGGGGCCACTTTCAACTGGGAAGCATGGCGGAGCGAGCCGGTCGGCTCGCCGAGGCGGAACGTGGCTACGAAGCGGCCCTGCGGTGTGATGGGAATCATGTCGCGACGCATCGCAAGCTCGGGTTGCTGCTCGCGCGCAGCGAACGGCTCGCGGCGGCGGCCGGGCATTTTCGCGCGGTCATCCGGCTGCAACCGGCCGATGCGGATGCGCATGCCAATCTGGGCAACGTGCTTCTCCTGGGCGGGCAGGCGCGCGAAGCGATGGCGTGTTACGAGGCGTCGCTCCGCTTGCGGCCGGGCGATGCCCGCACCCAGGAGAATCTTCGACTCGCGCGCGAGTCGCTGCGCTGAGCGCTGTCGCCTTTCAAGATGGGACCCATTTGCCTGCCGGCAGGAGCCGGCTTGCAGGCGATGTCCAGCCGACTTCAATCGCGAAGTTCCGAAATCACCTGCCAGCAGCCTGTCTCCGACAAAGAACCGGCATTCGTTTCCTCTTGAACGAAAAGCTCTGTGAACCGGTACATCCGATCGCCCATTCATGTCCGAACCCGACTCCGCCACCACCGCCACGCTTTCGCCGACCCGCCGCAGCCGGCTCCTGTTCCCCGAGCTGTGGCCGCCGGTCGTGCTCGCGACGCTGTTCATCGCGATTGCACTGGTGGTGGCGTATCACGGCACGTTCGCGGCGCCGTTCATTTTTGAGGATCTGTCCGGCATCGTGCGTAACCCGGCGATTCGGCAGCTTTGGCCGATTCGTGACGTGCTGCTGCCCAGCCCGGCCGGTGGTGCGGCGGCGGCGGGATGGCCGATCGTCAACCTCTCGCTCGCGCTGAATCACGCCGTCGGTGGCCTCGACGTCCGCGGCTACCACGCCGTCAATCTCCTGCTTCACCTGGTGGCCAGTGCGTTGCTGTTCGCCGTGCTGCAGCGCACGTTTCTCCAGCCGGCACTGCGCGCCCGCTTTGGCGCCGCGGCCTTCCCACTCGCGTTGAGCGCAGCGTTGCTCTGGTCGCTCCATCCGCTGCAAACGTCTGCCGTCAGCTACGTGAGCCAGCGCGCGGAAGTGCTGGCCGGGCTGTTTTGTTTTCTAACGCTGTATGCCTTCGTCCGGACGGCCGGTTGTCATCCATTAGATGACAAACTGTCGGGACGCCGCGCGGGGGTTTGGGGCGCCGTCGGGGTCTTTGCCTGCCTCGCCGGCATGGCGTGCCGGGAGGTGATGCTGGCGACGCCGGTGCTGGTGGTGCTCTACGATCGCACGTTTGTCGCGGGCACGTTTCGCGAAGCCTGGCGGCGGCGATGGCACCTGCATCTCGCGCTGATGGCGACGTGCGGGCTGGCGGTTTTTCTCCTCGCGCGCGGGGCTGGCCATGGCAGTGCGACCGGCTTCGACCCGGCCATCGGGCCGTGGGGACAGGCCCTCACGCAGGGTCGCGCGGTGGCGGTGGGTCTGAAACTGGCCGTGTGGCCTGACCCGCTGGTGCTCGATTACGGCGCCGCCGTGATCCGGCGGATTTCGGACGTGTGGCTCGCTGTCGTGCTGCTCCTGGTGTTCACGGGTGCGACGGCCTTCGCCCTCGTGCGCCGTCCGGTGTTGGGTTTTGCGGCGGCCTGGTGCTTCGTCACGCTCGTGCCGGTTGCGAGCCTCGCCTCGCTCACCGCCCAGCCGACGGCCGAGCACCGGATGTATCTTCCCCTCGCGGCGTTGGTGGCCGGGTTGGTTGTGAGCGTGCAGGTCGTGGCTGGCCGGCGCGCGCTCGTCATCGTTTTGGCGTTCATCGTCATCGCGGGCGGACTGTCCCTGCGGCGCAACGCGGACTACCGCAGCGCGCTGGCAATTTGGAGCGACACCGTGGCCAAGGTGCCGGCGAACCCGCGCGCGCGCGTCCACCTCGCCAACGCCCTCTCGGCCGCCGGCCGGCCGGCCGACGCGGTTGCCCACTACGAGGCTGCGCTCCGGCTCGCTCCGGGCCAAGGGGCCGTCCACTTCAATCTCGGCGGCGTCCTGCTCCAGCTTGGCCGCGCGCGCGAGGCCGTCGAGCAGTACGAGGCGGCGTTGCGGATCGGCCCGGATGCGGTCGACCTGCATGTCGGTCTGGCCGCGGCGCTCGTCCGGCTCGAGCGAATGCCGGAGGCGGTGGCCCAGTACGAGCGGGCGACGCGGCTGGGTCTGCTTGCGGCCGAGGAGCAGTTGCGTTTTGGGCGTGCGCTGGCCGAGGTCGGCCGCATCGACGATGCGCTGGCGCGCCTGCAGGAGGCGGTGAGGCTCAACCCGAAGGACGCCGGCGCCCACGTGGTGCTGGGCATGGTGCTGTCGGCGGCGGGTCGCGGCGCCGAGGCGTTGCGCCATTTTTTCGCGGCGGTGCAGCTCGCGCCCGACGATGGGGGGGCGCATGCCGCGCTCGGTGACGCCCTGGTGGACGCGTTTAGACCGTCGGAAGCGGTGCCGCACTATGAGACGGCTTTGCGCCTCCAACCTGATCAGGCGGCGATCCTGCACACGAGCCTGGGCAACGCGTTCACCCAGCTCGGCCGGGTGTTCGATGCCATCCGCCACTACGAGGAAACGCTCCGGCTCAACCCCAACAATGCCGAGGCCCAGGCCAACCTCGCCCGGATTCGCGCGGCCGCCCTGCGTCGCGGGCTGTTGAAGAAGTGAGCGGAGGCGGGACTGCGGGGTCATACCGCGACTTTCGACCAGTGCTCCCCATCCGCGGCAATCGCAGAGACCGAAGGATTGAGTCTCCGGTCGATAATCGAGGCATGCCCCCGGCAAATTTTCTCAGCGTACGGGATAGGCGCGCAATGCCGCGGACTGGAGTTCGAACGACTCCGGCCCCGCGCGCGGATTGTCGGGGACCAGCCGGAATTCCAGCGTCGGACCGGCCTGAGTCCGCGCCCAGCGCGAGACGTCGACCAGCCTCTCGCCCACCGCCGGGCCGAGCGTGATCTGGCCCAGCAAATCGGCGCGTCCCGGATCGCCCGCGCCACCGTAGACCCGCACCCGCAGCGGCGACTTCGCCGTGGTCTGGACCGCCAGCAGTTCAACGCCGCCGCGAGCAGCCGGACGGCGCAGGCGCACGAGATTTGAGCCGGCCTTCTCGGCGGCGGTCTCGACCGGCTGGCCGACACAGCCCGGAAAAACGCTCACGAGCGCGAGGGAGTCCGCTTCCAGGGCGAGGAAAACGGTGCGATCGGATCCGAGCACCTGCGCAAAGCGGACATCACCGTGATGGGCCGCGCTCACCTCTTCGACCTGCACCAGTGCGTTGGCCGGAAAATTCCAGGGTCGCAGATCAAGTGTCAGCGTGCGCGCGGCGGCGAGGTTGGTGACCAGCAGAAAATGCCCGCCTGAGCGGTCGTCGCGGGCGGCGAGCGTGCGGATCGCCGGATCGGTCACGGCTGCCATCGCGAAGCGCGTGCGGCCGCCCGCGAAGCCGCGCATGAAGAGCCGGACCGCCTCAGCCCCCTTGGTGCTGCCGAGGATGTTCTTGCGCGGATCGGATTCGTCGAGGAAGTGCGTGCCGTTCTTCTTGATCTGCCCACCGCCCAGGTTGGCGGTCTGCGTGAGCCGAAAAACGTAAACCTCTTCGAGGCCCGCGTAGGCGTAGGCGGCGGCGATCGCCCCGAACGCGGCATAATAGGACGGTGTGTCGAGCGTGTCGGCCGTCTTGGCGAAATTCGCCGCCGTGCTCACGTTCATCTCGGAGACGATGATCGGCAGCGGCACGCCGCCGTTGGCCCGGGCGATGAGCCCGCGCAGCTCTGCGACCCCGCTCATGATGCGGTCCGGTTCGCGGCCGTAATTCTGGAAGGCATAGGTGTGGAACAACGGCGCCGCGGCCTCGCTCCGCCCGGGAAAGTCGTCGTGCCGGTGGCGCATCAGCAATTCGCCCCAGCCGGTCTGCGCGTCGCGCGTATCCGGCCGGCCCGAGCGGGCGTTGAACACGAGGAGACCCGCGCTCACCGGAGCGGAAACCTGGGCGCGGAGCGAACGACCAAAACGGCGGTTCACGTCGGCCAGCGCCGCCTGCACGGCATCCGATCCGAGTTGCAGACGGCGGATGAAGGCCGGCTGCGAGAGCCGGCTGTTGCTCGAGTGATCGGGCTCGTTGAAAAGCTGGAAGCGAGCCACCTCGTAATGCTGGGCGACGTAGAGCGCGTTCAGGTAGATGCCGCGCCAGTAGGCCCAGCGGCCGGACCAGTCGGGCGCGCCCGCGTTCGTATCGAGCGGATACCGCGAGCCCGACATCATCACGAGGACTTCGGCCCCGATCCGCCGCAGCTCGGAGAGCGAGTGGCAATCGCCGATCGTGCCGGCCGGTGTGCCCCCGTAGGCCTGTGCGATC
>JBIJCX010000393.1:0-7386 GCA_044344465.1 Opitutaceae bacterium | reverse complement strand
ATACCAGTCGGTTTCCTCGGTGATGTGGCGGACCCGGTATTCGGCGAAGTACCCGAACTGGTGGGGTTTGAAGAGCAGGCCCGGCACGACTTCGATGGTGTTGCGGCGCACGACATCGGGCGGCGGTTCGCCCCGGTGTGAGAGTTCAACGCTGCGATCGTAGCTTACGTTCGCGTAGAAGGTCGTGGCCGGCCAGATGCCCAGGGTGTGGGCGGCGGAGACGAAGGGCTTCACGTGCGTGTAATGGTCATTGAGCGGCGTCGGGGGTTTGCCGACCGGAACGCGTGTTTCAAAGCCCACGGTGGTGTCGTCGAAGAACTTGCATCGCGCGCCAAGGTCGTAGCGCAGGCCGAGCTTCAGTTCGCCGGGACCCCACCGGTGGTCGGTGCCGGCGTTGAAAGGGTTGGGCCCGAAGGGGGTGATGCCGGCGTTGAGATCCCAGCGTTCGCCGATGCCGTAACGGATTTCGAACGGATAACGAACGTACTCATGATCCCGGAAATCGCTGAATTTTGGCGTGTAGTGGAACGTCATGTTCCGCTTGCCCACGGTGCCGGGAAGCGTGGTGTCGAAAAAATCCGTCATCCGCAGGATTTGCTCGCGCATGCCGGTCGGCGCCGTGCCGGCAAAAACCAAGGCGGATGGGGCCGTCGCCAGCAGCGCGGCGAGGACACAGGAGCGGGAAAATCGTGACAATACGTGGGGCACCGGCAACACGGACAACGATTGGCCGGGATTGTTTCCCACCACAAGCCCGCCGGTGGCTTAGCCGTGCAGGTAGCTGTTCAGCAGGTTCTCGAGGTACTCCTGCTTGCCGGAACGCGGCTTCGGCTCGCCGAGCTTGCCCAGGACGAGCTTTTCGAGGGCGGCGAAGGTGCCCTTGCCGGCCTCGATGTCCCGGCCGAAGCCCGTGTCGAAGCTCGCGTAACGGTCGGCCACGAAGCTTTCGAATTTTCCGTCGGCGAGGATCCGGCGCGCGAGCTTGAAGGCGAGGGCGTAGGCGTCCATGCCGCCGATGTGGGCGTGAAAGAGATCCTCGGCGTCGATGCTCGGGCGGCGGAGCTTGGCGTCGAAATTGAAACCGCCGCTCCCGAGGCCGCCGGCGCGCAATATCGAGGTCATCGCGAGCGTGAGTTCCTTGACGTCAGTGTTGAACTGGTCGGTGTCCCAGCCGAGCAGCAGATCGCCGGAGTTGGCGTCGATCGAGCCGACCATGCCCTGGGCGGCGGCGACCTCGATTTCGTGCTGAAACGTGTGCCCGGCGAGCGTGGCGTGGTTCGTCTCGATGTTGAACTTGAAGTGCTTTTCCAAGCCGTAGGTGCGGAGGAAGGCAATGCCGCTTGCGACATCGAAGTCGTACTGGTGCTTGGTCGGCTCCTTCGGTTTTGGCTCGATGAGAAACTGGCCCTTGAAGCCGATCGACTTGGCGTAATCGACGGCCAGGTGGAGGAACGCGGCCAGATGGTCCTGTTCGCGCTTGAGGTTCGTGTTGAGGAGCGTCTCGTAACCCTCCCGGCCGCCCCAGAAGACGTAGTTCTCGCCGCCGAGTTCCTGCGTGACGTCGAGGGCCTTTTTCACTTGGGCCGCGGCGTAGGCGAAGACATGGGCATCGGGATTCGTCGCCGCGCCGCACATGTAGCGCGGATGCGAGAACAGGTTGGCCGTCCCCCAGAGGAGTTTCACGCCGGTGGCCCGTTGGAGGCGCTTGGCGTGGGCGACAACCTGGTCGAGGTGGCGGTTCGATTCGGCGAGCGAGCGGCCCTCGGGGGCGATGTCGCGATCGTGGAAGCAGTAAAACGGTGCGCGGATTTTTTGGAAAAACTCAAAGGCGGCATCCAGGCGGACCTTCGCGATCGAGACCGCGTCGGTGCCCTTTTCCCACGGCCGGACAATCGTGCCAGGGCCGAACGGATCGGAGCCGGCGCCGCGGAAGGCGTGCCAGTAGGCGATGGAGAAGCGCAGGTGCGCACTCATCGTCCGGCCGTCGATCACCTCGTCGGGGTTGTAGTGGCGAAAGGCGAGCGCGTTGGCCGACTGCGGCCCTTCATAGGCGATGGTCTTGATGCCGGGAAAGTGAGCGCGGGATTTTTTCATGGGCGGAGGTTGGACGTGCCCCGAGTGTAGCGAAATCCCGGCGGAGAAGAGAAACAAAGATCCGCATATTTCTTTTGATTTTTAACCCGGTCGCGGGTGTCTCAGGGGATGAAGTTCCGATGAAATCGGCTTACCGGGTCGCGCTGCTGATCGAGACATCGAACCGCTACGGCCGGGATTTGCTGTACGGGATTCGCGACTGGATGCGCGAGGCGGGCGGGCCGTGGGCCGTGCGGTTTACCGAGCAGGCGCGGCGGGCGCCGTTGCCCTCCTGGCTCCATGACTGGCAGGGTGACGGGCTGATCGCGCGGGTGGACTCGCCCCCGATCGCGGCGGCGCTGAAGCGGACGCGGCTGCCGGTGGTGGATGTGAGCGCCGAGCGCGACGCGTCCGAATTTCCCCGGGTGAGCATCGACAACGTGGCCGTGGCGCGGCTGGCGGCGGAGCACCTGGCCGGCAAGGGCTTTGTGCATTTCGCGTACTGCGGTGATGCGCGATTTCTGTGGTCACGGCAGCGTGGGGCGGAGTTCAAGCGCTGGCTCGCGGCGACCGGGCGGCGCAGCGTGCAAACGATGCCGCCGGCCCGCGGGACGCGAAAGCCGGGGTCGGACACCGAGAGCCGCGAGATCGCGGCGTGGCTGGCGGAGTTGCCGAAGCCGGTGGGCGTGTTTGCCTGCTATGACGGGCGGGCGCAGCAATTGTTGGAGGCGTGCCAGTTGCTCGGCGTGCACGTGCCCGACGAGGTCGCGGTGCTGGGCGTGGACAACGACGAGGTGTTGTGCGAGCTGTGCGATCCGCCGCTCAGCAGCGTGCAACCGAATGCGCGGCGCACGGGCTACGAGGCGGCGGCGATGCTGTCCCGGATGATGCGCGGGGGAAGAGGAGTGGACGCTGCGACGAAAATCGTGGCGCCGGTGCGCGTGGTGGAGCGGCAGTCGACCGACGTGGTGTCGGTCGCGGACGCGCAGGTGGCGGCGGCGCTGCGTTACATCCGCCAGCACGCGTGCGAAGGAGTGAACGTGAGCGACGTGCTGCGGGCGGTGCCGATGTCGCGCACCCTGCTCGAGCGGAAATTCAAGCTTTTG
Organism: Opitutaceae bacterium; assembly: GCA_044344465.1. GTDB lineage: Bacteria > Verrucomicrobiota > Verrucomicrobiia > Opitutales > Opitutaceae > ER46. The sequence continues at coordinate 4,207 of JBIJCX010000393.1, read as the reverse complement.
CTCGGGCATTCGCCGCACCGGCAGATCGTGCAGATGAAGATCGAGCGGGCGAAGCATCTGTTGATGGAGAGCGAGGTCTCGATCGCGGTGGTGGCGGAGCTGGCGGGGTTCGACACCGCGAGCTACCTGAGCGTGGCGTTCCGGCGGGAAACCGGGCAGAGCCCGTATGCCTTTCGGGCGCAGCATCGGCCGAGTCGCGCGTGACGTTGCTCGAGTTGACCCGCGGGCCCGCGGGTCTCACCGGGCCGAAGGAGACGTGCGATCGCGCGAGCTGCGGCGCCTGCACGGTGCTGCTCGGCGTCACGCCGGTGTATGCGTGCTCGATGCTCGCGATCGAGGCGCAAGGCGCCGCCATCAAAACGGTCGAGGGTCTGGCACCGGACGCCCGGCTGACCACGCTCCAGCAAGCCTTGGTCGTGAAGGACGGACTGCAATGCGCCCATCCTGCCCGATGGAATCGGCGTGAGACTGATCGGCGGTGGAGGACGAAAAAAGGGGTCATGCCAGGATTCTGGACAAACCCGGCCAACCCATAAATTGGGTCGACGGGAGGTTTGAGCAGCGTCGGGGGTGCGTCGGAGTGGAGGCGCCGTTTCGGCGTCACCATGCCACGCAAATCATGATTGGAATTCGCCGGAGCCTGCTGACACGTCATCAATCCGCCTGAGGTGAACAAGCCGCGGTAATTTTCCGCGGTTGCTCTTGGTCTCGGCGGGAGCAGCGCAGGCGTTTTATGACTGCCTCGACGAGGCTCGCTCCGGCATCGTTTTCGCGCGAACGGCTATCTTGGGAAACTCTGCCGGCCCACGCCGCGTCGCATGAGCGCTTGGAGTTCGGACAGGTGCTCTTGATATACGCCCCGCGGGGTCGTAGCGTGCTCTTTGCAGAGTGAGGCGGCCATGCCCAGCACTTCGCCCATCATGCCGCCGGTCCGCTGAACCCGGACGGTGCCGAGCGCCACGTGGGTGACGCTGATGTTTCGTCCGGCCATCATGAGATTCTCGATGTTGCGCGAATAAAGGCAGCGGTACGGAATCGGGTACGGCGAGATTTTGATATGCTTGGCTTCAGCCTGGAAGGGCTCGCAAGCGCACATCATCTTCTTTGGGTAGTGGAGATCGATGGTCCAGGTGGTGGTGACGGAAGCATCGAGAAAAGGCCTGGCCTCGACGATATCCTGCTGGCGCAGGATGACATCCCCCAGCAGCCGGCGGGACTCTCGCTTGCCGCCGATGTAGGCGACCCACTTCAGCCGCTGCCGGGCGAATTCAGCCTTGAAGTTGGGATGGTTCTTCAGCACCGCCCAGTTCCCGAAGACGACGCGAAGGCCATAATCGCGAATCTGCTCCATCTCGGTGACATGATTGCGGGTGGCGCCCGTCTCCCAATCCCAGTCGCCCCGCGTAGTCTTGATGCAGGTCTTCTCATCGAGCGCCAGCGCCCACGGACATTCCGGAAAGGGGGAAGGCTCGGCGCCCGGATCCGCGTACCACTGCACTGAGGTGCCCATCACCAACTCATCCCTCTTCTCCGGTGCGATTTGCTCGCCAAATTCCTCTTTGGACTCCCGCCCGTAGGAGAAGTCAGCCCCGGCCAGCGCGCCGATGACACCATCGCCGGTGCAATCGGCCACGACTCTCGTCGTGAATTTCCGTTTCTCGCCCGTCTTGATATCCTCCGCGATCACGGCCGCGATGCGTTTCCCGTCCATCTGCACGCCGTTGGCGCGAGTGCTGAGGAAGAGGGTCAGGTTCTTCTCGGCCTGCACCACCGCCAGCTTCTGGGCGTCTTCGTAGTTGGAAGTCGGGCCGGCGTTATGAATTTTCTTCTCGGGGTTTTTTTCGATGATCGCCAAGACTTCTTTGCTGCGCGGCAGCTCCGGGGCCTGCTTGGCCTGATAGAGGCTCCAGTGGCCAACCGGCCCCCATTCTTCCAAAACGTCGCCTAGACGCGGATACGGAAGTTGGTGAATCAGGCCGGAGAGTCCCACGCGCACTTCAGAGCTGTTATTGCCCCCGAGCACGGGACGGTCGTGAATAAGAGCCACTTTGCAACCCAGTCGGGCTGCGCTGATCGCCGCACAGCAGCCGGCGGCGCCGCCGCCAACAACGACGAGATCGTACTCTCCGACTTCCAATGGGGCGACGGGGAGGCCGCGCAACTCGCGGCGCAGTTGGGCGAGTGTGGCCGGATTGTTCGACGGAGCCGCATCCTTTGCCGGAGTGAACAGCAAGGCATCACAGCGCCCGGCAAAGCCCGTGAGATCGCGCAAGGCCAGGGTCACTTTCTTCTGCGGGATCTCCACCATCCCACCGTCCTGCCAATGCCACTCGGCACCTTCGTTGCCAAAGGTCGTCTCCACGACCTTGCCCGCGACGAGCACTTTGAAAATCCCCGGAGTGCCGACCGCCTTCATGGCGGGAACGGTCTCCGGCGTCTTCCAGGGCGCAACCCAATCTCGCGTGCGCACCCACAAGCGATACGTGCCCGGCTGCGGAAACTCGACCGGCGTCGTCGCATCCGCCACCGGCACACCCAACCCATGCGCCAACAAGTAGGCGGACCCCATCTGATCCATGCTCTGCTGATCGACGACCCATCCACCCGGCTGGGCGAAGCTCTCGGCCTCCACCAGAACCTGCCGGCGCGGTTGAGCGTGCGCGACCACCGTGAGCAGGAGCCCGATGAGCACGATCGATCCTGTGTGTCGACCAACGTGATACCGCCGCGGGCAGTTCGGCGCACCCGCGTCGTTCGCGAACATTGAGCGGGAAACTGAATTCACCGATGGGGAGATGGACTTCATGGCTGAGGGCATGGGGTTAACATCGAGCAAAGGCGGCAACCTGCCGGGAGGAAGCCGGGTTTTCAGGGAGATCGGATCCGGGAGGGCTTTAATAGGGTGAACGGTGGAAGCTGAATCGCGGTCCTTTGGCTGCTGGCGTTCGAGTGTCGTGATGCCTTGATGGACCGTACCGCCCGCGAAAATCGAGCATTAGCATTTAGCGGACTAAACCTATACGGCGTCACTCACCGCCCGTCAACCTGCCGGCGCCAGGCATCGAGGCTGGCGCTCAGCTGCGCCTTCACCTGCACGTAGGCCGGGTCGTCGATGCGGTTGGTCATCTCGTAAGGGTCGGTGCGGAGGTCGAACAGCTCGGCCTCGTTCGTAAGCAGGTGCCGGATCAGCTTGTGGTTGGCGGTGCGGATCGCGCGGGTGGAGAGTTGGTGGCCCGTGGGCGAGTGGAACGAGGCAAAGATCTCCGTCCGCCAATCCGGCGGGTCTCCGCCGTTGAGCAGCGGCAGGAGTGAGCGGCCCTCGACATCCGGCATCGTCATACCGGCGAGCTGGCAGATGGTTGGGAAAATATCCACGTGGCTGACGAGCTGCCGGATCACGCACGGTTTTGCCGCAGGCAGCCGGACGATGAGCGGAACGCGGATGCCCTCCTCGTACATCGTCTGTTTGGCGACAACCCCGTGCGAGCCCATGGAATAGCCCTGCGACGCCGTGAAGATCACGGCGGTCCGCTCGGTGAGGCTGCGGTCGCGCAGTCCTTTGAGCAGCCGTCCGACCTGGGCGTCGAGGTGGGAGACCTGTCCCCGGTAGTTGGCCAGCGCCGTTTTCACGCTCTCCGGGGTGACGGGAAAGGGCAACTGTGCCTGGTCGCGAATCTTGGCGAAGTTCTCGGGAATGGTGAACGGGGGCCGCGGCATGAAGTTCACCCGCGGCTGCATCTTCGCCGGATCGTACATCGAGGCGAACGGCTCGGGTGACACCCAGGGGTCGTGCATGGCGGTGAACGCGACGACCAGGCACCAGGGCTTCCCGGCGGCGCGGTCGATGAAGTCGAGACCGGTGTCGACGAAGAGTTCGCTGGAGAATTTGTCGACCACGCCTCCGGCGCCCTTGCCTTTGGATTCGTCGAACTGGATCACATGTGAGCGAAAGTGGTCGAAGCTGCCGCCGACGTGGATATTGCCCCCGGCCGTGAAGCCATGGTCGCGCGGCACGCCGTCCTGGTGCCACTTGCCCGTATAGAAAACCTGGTAACCGGCGGCGGCGAGGAGGCGGGGCCAGCGCGCCGCCGCGACGTCGATCTTTCCGCCGTTGAACGGCACGCCGACGCGCATCTGTGTCCGCCGACCTGGTGAGGTGGCAAATTTGAAGCAGGTTTGTTGGACCGTTGCGACTCCGTAGCGCCGC
>JBIJCX010000392.1:0-7392 GCA_044344465.1 Opitutaceae bacterium | reverse complement strand
GAACCGCGGCCGTTTTCAGTCAAGAGCCTCGAGGAAATCCGCTGGGCCAACCAGGGCCGGCCATTCCTGCTGGCGTTTTGGTCGGTGAATTGCGAGCCGTGCAAGGAGGAGTTGTCAGTCATCGCGGCACTGCACCGCAAGTTTCCGAATGTGCCGGTTGTTCTGGTGGCCGCCGATCCGCCCGGCCTGAAACCGGCGGTGGTTCGCCTTCTGGCCGGCTATGAGCTGGGCCGGATCGAAACATGGCAGTTTGCGGAGGACTTCGCCGAAAAGATCCGTCATGCGGTCGACCGCGCCTGGCGCGGAGAACTGCCGCGCACCTATTTTTTCGATGCGGCGCACGCGAAGACAGCCCACAGCGGATTGCTGGATCGACGTGAAGCCGAGTCCTGGTTTGAACGCGCTGCAACCCGTGCACGCCAATAGGCACGCCAGGATCGGCCGGCCGCCATACGGATCCCGGTTGTCGCATGGTCTTTTGTTTTGACCTCACCGTGAGCGGAGGACGCGAAGGCCGGCGGCGGGATGGGAGTGAAGCCGCTCGTGGATTTCCGGATGCGAGAGCTGGGGGTAATGCTCGGGTAGGAGCGCGAAGAGCGCATTGCGCAAGAGCGCGAGGTTGGCCAGCGCGGTGGCGTCGCGGGTGCGCGAACGGTCCTCGCCCCAGACGGCATCGCGGCGCCAGTGGTTGCGGATTTCGACGCCACCCCAGTGACCGCGGATGAGTTGCTGCCATTGCTCCGGGGTACGTTCCTCGGGGACAAGACTGGACAGGTAGTAGCGGGTCTCGGTCGTGGTCTTGCCGGTTTTCTTTACCGTGATTTCGCTGTGCACGACGACGACGCTGCGCACGAAGGGAAAGTTGGCGGTGGCCGCTTCCAGGGCGAAGACGGCGAGTTGGCGGACTTCGACGCGGCCGTGCCCGAGGCTGGTCTGGGGAAAAAAAGGGCGCCCGGCTGGGCGGCGCAGGCCTGTGCCTGGGCGAGCAGGCCGGGTTGGTTGCCTTTGATTTGAAACAGAAACTCGCCGCCTTTCTCCACGATGGCGCGCGCGTTGGGCTTCTGGCAGTGCAGGGGATCGGCGGTGACGGTTTTCTCGTCCAAGGCGGACAGGTCCTGTAACAGTTTGGTCGCGACCACCTGCTCGCACCGGGGCGTGCCTTCCTTCTGGTCGTAAACGGCCACGGCCTGCGGGGCGCCGTCGTCGTGCTGCGCCAACGTGAGCAGGCCGAGGTGGTCGCGGATCATCTTGCCGTCGAGGGCGAGCGCCTGGGGCAGCGTACCGGCGCGGGCTTGCAGCCAGTCGTGGAGCAGCGTGGCGAACGCCTCGTTGTCCAGGCGCGTGAGCACCTGATAGAACACCGAGTAGGTCGGCACCTGGTAGAAGGCCTTGGTGCCTTCCTTGAGGGGCAGGCCGAGCAGGCGGCGTTGGGGCGGACGCAGCGGCCGGGCGAAGCGCGCCAGTTCGGCGATGTCGCGCCGGCCGGCGAGCAACCCGAGGGCGACCAAGGTCAGCACGGCGCCGAGGCGGTAACGGGTGTTCTTGGCGCGGGGGTCGGGCGCGCGTTGCAGCACCGCGAACAACGACTCCAGTTGCGGCTGGTCGACGGGCAGGACCCCGGAGGGCGGCGCGATGACGCCAGGCTGGCAGTCGGCGGGCAGCACTGCGCTGCGCAGGTGCCGGCGGGCCTGCGGGTCGAGTTCCCGCAGCCACAGACGTTTGGGGTGGTCGTTATCGACGTAAAAGTCGGCGCGATGCCGGCTGTAGCCAGCGCTGTGGCCGACCGCTTCCCAGTTGCTCGCCTTGTAGCAAGTGCCCTCATACGCCTCCGGATCGGTGAAGCTTTCGGCGAGGAGCGGCCGGTAGCCGAACGCCTGCTGCCAGTGCCCCGGCACGGCGCGCACGGCGGCGGCGAGGGTCTGCGACGCGAGATTGGGCGCCTCGCCCTTGGCGGTGAGCAGCAGGAAGCGGCGATTCTGCACGATCAGTTTCAGTCGCTCCACCCGCTGCGTCGCCGTCCAGCCGAGCCACCGATCGCGGTCTTTCAAGGCATAACACGCCGGACCCCACGCCAGCAGCGCGGCGGGCCGGCCCCGCACTTTGACCACCTGGCGCAGGTAGTCGCCCACCGGCCGCCCCGCCTTCAGCGGGTGGCTCTGCGTCAGCTGCTCATCAAACCAGGCCGTTGCTTCCGCCGCGATGATTTCGACTTCCACCGCGGATGCATCCGCCGGCCCTACGGCCGCCGGGTCTGTTGTTGCATGGACAGGATTCATCCATCGTAGCCAACGTCCGCGGGTCGCTTTTGTCTAGAAAAAAGTCACGCCCATGTTTGCCACCAACTTACGCGGCCAGAAAAATTGGCCATGGCCAGGCAGGTCCCCGTTACACGGTGTCACTTGCCAATCCCTTCATCTGGAACGTAAATGGAGCATGAGCGAGTCCCGGCCCATCAAAGTGAGTTTCTCCTTTTTTCCGACCGACACGACGGCGCTGACTGCGCGGGTGTCTGAACTCAACAAAGCTGGCGTGAGGGTTCGCAGTGCGACCGTGTTGCGCGCGTTGATCCATCTTACGTCGCCCAGCGAGATGGTTGCGCATGCCGTCCGGCTGGCCGGGGGAAACGCGCTGGGAACTGCGGCGATAAACACCGAAAGCGTCAGCGACCATCCGACGGTCGATTTGCCCAAGGACGACGTGAAGAAGCTCGACGGGGTGGTGGCGCACCTGGCTCGCGCGAAGATTATCGCCACCCGTGCCTTCGTGGTTCGCGCCATGCTGCGCGCCGCCCCCGACGGAAAGAAGCTGGCACCGCGCGTGAAGAAATTTCTCGAGGATTTTCCGAACAAACCGCGGGGACTGTCGAAGATCAGGCTGGCACGGCGGGCCAATGCACAGCGCTGACGACGCGTGTCAGCCCGCCTGTAGGGCCTCGATGGCTACTGCCGCACACATTTGCGCGGAGAGGATTGGCTGCGGTTTAATAGTTGTCGCGGGCGATCTTGGGTCCGCGGCGGTTGGGGGTGGGAACGGTAGGAGTGAACCCAGCCACCGGGAAAGGTGCAACCGGAGCGACAAGAATCGACGTGGGGGCAGAAATCCGATCCGAAGGATCAGGGCATTTCGGCACGGACACCTCGCCGCGGGCGCGGTCAATTTCATGCTTGGTGAATTGGCTACGGCAAAAGACGCCGATGCCGGCCGGCGAGACCCTGATCCCATGAGAGGTGAGCGTCGCGGCGATTTGTTCGTAGCTCTTGTGCTTGGCTCGCCACAGGAGCAGCACGTCGCGATAGGGCGCGAGCCGGCTGCGGTGGTGCGCGGCAGAGTCGCAATTCCGGGCGTCCTGCAGGAGGCGGGCGTGAAGATCGGTGTTCTGCGTCATGGCCCGGAGGTTACTGAAATATGGCTTTAAGGAAAGCAGGAAAACCATTTTTCCCCAGGGCGGTACGAGTGGTGGCGGGTAGTGATGAAGTGGTGGTTGAGCATCAAACTAGTAGCGGAGTAGCGAGATTCTCCTCGCGGTCGTGAGGGGTGGCGTGTCCTCGGAATTATGGGTGGGCAATGCGGCTGGTGCCGCTGAAGATTGGTCCGGGTAAAGCTGGGAGTGGGGCGGAAAGACGTTGTGCCGGCCGGTTCACTCAGGTGGGCAGCCAGGAGGAAAAGCGGCTACGATATGGCTTTTAGAATGGACAACGTATGGGTTTTAGATACGGTATGAACCATGGTGAGATTCGATAAACCCTGTACGTTGGTGAAAGGTGCCGTGGAGTACTTCCGCGGACACATGAAGGTGGGTGATTACCTGACTGAGGAAGGCAGGGTGGAGATGACCTGGCAGGGGAAAGGGGCGGAACGTCTTGGTCTGTCGGGAGCGTGTCAGCTGGCTGATTTTGAAAGCCTGTGTGTCGGTCGACATCCGGTGAGCGGGGCGAAGTTGACGGTGCAGGATAAAGGGAACAGCCGGCGGGTCTGCTTCTTTGGTCAGATTTCGCCGCCCAAGGATGTTTCGGTGCTCCACTTGGTCGGCGGCGATGAGCGGATCGCGACTTGGTGGCAGGAAGCGGTGTCGGAGACGCTGCGGGAAATCGAGGCCGTGACGGCGACCCGGGTGCGACGCGGTGGCCAGGACGCCGATCGTCGCACGGGCAACATGGTGGCGGCCGTTGTCACACATGACGCAAATCGGGCGCTGGATCCGCAGCTCCACACCCATGTTTGCATCATCAACGTCACGTATGACGAGACAGAGGGCCGATGGAAGGGGGTGCAGCCCTGGGGGTACTTTCGGCATCAAGGCTATTTCCGGGAGGTCTGCTACAACAAGCTTGCCGAGCGGATGGTGGCCGCCGGGTATGAACTGGAGCCGAGCCGGGGCCTTGGGTTCGTCGTGAAAGGAGTTCCACCGGAATTGCGGGAGATGTTCAGCAAACGCCGGCGCGAGATTCTCCGGCGGGCGGCGGAGACCGGGGCCAGCTCTCAAGATGAGCTGCAGGCGATTACCGCCCGCAGTCGGGCCGAGAAAACCAAGGCGACCGCCGCGACGTTGCGCGCAGGATGGTTGGCGGAGGCGGGGGCCTATTTGGAACCGCTCCGGGCGGTGGTGGCGGCCGCGCACGGACAACCCGCAAAGGTCGATCCGATCACCCCGATGCAGGCGTTGCGGTCGGCGGAGGCGCATGTTTTCGAGCGCCACACAGTGGTCGACGACCGCCTCCTCCTGCGCGAAGCGCTCATCGCAGGTCGGGGACGGGTGGCCTTGGACGCGCTTCAGCGGGCGATGGCCAGTCGCGAGAAGTCCGGAGACCTTGTGCGGGTCGGGGACGAGATCGCTTCGCGCGAGGCCTTGGACTCGGAGCGCGAGTTCAGCGGTTGGGCTTATGCCCAAGCCAAGAAGTGGAACCGCCTCGGTGACGCGCCGCCGCTGAAGTCACTCGGCGCGGACCAGGCGGCGGCGGTGCGCGGCATGCTGGGTGCGACGTCGGGCGTCGTCATCCTGCAAGGCGACGCCGGCACCGGCAAGACCACGTGCCTCAAGACGGTGGTGGCCGGGATCGAGCACGCGGGTGGCCGGGTGTTTGGGTGCGCACCGTCGTCGGGCGCCGCGGACGTGTTGCGGCGGGAACTCACCCCGGAGGCAGATACCCTTCAGCAGTTGCTGGCGAACGAGGCTCTGCAAGAAGCGACCAAAGGACGCGTGCTTATCGTCGATGAAGCCGGCCTCGTCTCCGTGCGCCAGATGCGCGATCTTTGCCGCCTTGCGGCCGGAAACGGGAACCGCCTGCTGCTGGTGGGTGACGTCAAGCAGCACGCCTCAGTCGAGGCGGGTGACGCCATCCGCTGCATGCAGGAGTTCGCGCGCGTGCCGGTATTTCATCTCACCGAAATCCGGCGACAGAAGGATCCGGCCTACCGCAGGGCGGTGGCCCGACTGGCGCGTGGCGACGCTTTCGGCGCGTTCAACCAGTTCGCGAAGCTTGGCGCGGTGTGTGAACGATCGGAGGGTGCCGGACTCTGGCAGGAAGCCGCGGCGGACTATGTGCGCACGGTGCAGGCAGGGAAATCGTGTCTGGCGATCTCGCCGGTGTGGGAGGAAATCCACAAGTTCACCGCGGCGGTGCGGATGCATCTACGCCTTGCGGGCGTACTCACTGGTAACGACCATCGAGTGGTCACCGTCGAGCCGCTCAAGTTCACACGGGAGGAACGCCGTCGCTGGCAGAACTACCGGCCTGGCGATGTGCTCACCTTTCATCGGGAGTGGGGTTGCTTTCGTAAATTCGACACCGCGGTAGTTGAGCGGCAGGAAGGGCGCCAATTGGTGTTGCGCGATGCGGCTGATCGCGAGCGCTGGCTGGATCCGCGGCGCGCCAGCGGTTTCGAGGTCGGGCTCGCGAACGAGCTCCCGGTCGCGGTTGGCGACCAGCTGATGATCCGCGCTAACGTGAAGCCGGCCGATTTGCGTAACGGCGATTTGGTCGAGGTTGCCGCGATCAGCCAGGACGGTGAGATTGCGCTCAAGGACGGGCGGGTGCTTCCCGCCTGGTTCCGCGGATTCACCTACGGGTACGCGACAACGTCTCACTCCTCGCAGGGCAAAACGGTGGATCGCGGCATTCTGCTGATGGGCGATGCGGGTATCGCAGCCGGCAACCTGAAGCAGGCCTACGTCTCAAATTCCCGCTTCCGCGAGAGCCAGATGATCTATACCTCGGATCGTGAAGCCGCCCGCGAGGCGATGATGCGCCCGAGCGATCGCAAACTCGCCCTCGAAATGGTCGCGGCGGCCGCGGCGGAGACGCCAGCGTCCCAGCACTCCTGGCGCCCCCGCTGGGCGACGCACGTGGCGCCGTCCGTTGGGATCAGGGCCGCATGAGCAGCGCCGACCATCGCGAGCGCTGGTAATCTGGCATGGCCCACGTGAGCGTGATCTCCGATCTCAAGAAACGTTCCACGTTTGACCCACTTGTAGATTCGCCTACGGTTTTTTCCGCGCCAGAGTAGCGCAGCTCAGCCTCCGAAAGGCTCATACCCTCGCCTGCCAAACCCGGCTTCGCATTGCAGGCGGCGACCGTCATAACGGCGCAGAGCGAAGATCGTAAACCTGAAATCCTCATGGCTATGACGCTCTCTGTCTCTTCACTCACGTCGGATCATTTCCCGCAGGCTGGGCCTGCGGCCAGCGATGACCGCGACCTGTTCACCCTGCCGCGGGCGGCTCAAAAGCTGTCCGTCTCCAAGCGCACGTTGGAACGTCTGATCGCCAGCGGCGCATTTCCGCCGCCGGTCAAGATCGGCCGCTCCTCCCGCGTGTTGCGCACGGACATTGCGAATTACCTCGATCAACTCTGCCGCCAACGCGGCGACAACCGGGGGGCATCATGATCGCATTCCTCTTCCAACCCCACAACCACGGACGGAAGTCACGTCTGTGGTCCGCCCGCATTCGTCTCGATGAATGGCCGAAGCCCCGCTACTTCGCCCTTCACGTCACCGACAAGCGGGTCGCGGATCAGAAAATGCGAACCCTGGTCGTCGAACTCGAGCGGGAGACGCACGGCGTCGGGATTCCGAAGCCGACGCGCGAGGCCTTGCGCACTCCGCTCAAGGAGCACCACGCTGCCTTCCTCGCCGCCTGTGAAGCCTCCAAGCTTTCCCAAAATACGCTGAACAAATACCGCCACAGCCTTCCCAAGTTATTCGATCGCTGCGGCTGGACGACGGTCCGCGAAGTGACTGCGCAATCGTTTTCCGATTGGCGCGACCGCAGTGGCCTCGCGCCCAAGACGGTGAACGATCTTCTCGGCTCTCTGCGGACGATGATCCTCTGGATGAAACGCAAGCGTCTCCTGGTGGCCGACCCGCTCGCTGAAGTGCGCAAAGTGTCCAATC
>JBIJCX010000391.1:0-7395 GCA_044344465.1 Opitutaceae bacterium | reverse complement strand
CGCGACCGGGTTTTTTATTTCCCGCTTCCCCCAAAACCGGCGGTGTCCATGTTGTTGAATTCCATGACCGCGACCGCGACCTCCACTACGCCCGCCCAGCCCACCTATGTTGTCGGCCACCGGAATCCCGACGCGGATGCCATCTGCTCTGCCATCGCCTACGCCGCCTACAAGGAGGCGCGCGGCGAAACCGGTTACATCGCCGCCCGCTGCGGCAACTCGAACGCCCGGATCGACACCATTCTCGCCCGTTTTCACCAGCCGCTCCCCCATTACCTGACCGATGTCTCGCCGCGGGTGCACGATCAGATGACCCCCGCCGTCATTTCCGTGCGGGAGAACGCCACCTGTGCCGAGGCCCTCGAGCTGATCGACCGGCACCACATCCGCGTCCTCCCGGTTACCACTCCCCGCCGGCGGGTCGTCGGGACGGTTTCGCTCGCCCATCTCGGCGGTGTGTTCATCCCCCGCGTCAGTGAACCGCGGATGATGCGCCAGGTGCATACCTCGCTCGCGAGCATCGCCCGGGCGCTGAAAGGCCGCGTCGTGCACCTCGTCGGGGAGGACAAGGTCGAGGATTTCTTCGTGCGCCTCGGCACGATGGACATCCGATCGTTCTGGAGCATTTCCGAACGCGAAAGAATCCCGGCCAACCAGTCCATCATCATCGTCGGCGACCGGAGGGACGTGCAACGCCGCTCCATCGAGCTCGGCATTCGTGCGCTCGTGATCACCAGCAACCTCGAGATCGATCCCGAAACCGTCGCCCTGGCCAAGGCCAGCGACGTCAGCGTGATTGTCAGCCCCTACGATTCAGCCACCACGGCCTGGGTCGTCCGGACCGCGACCAGCATCGAACGCGTGATCGAGCGCGAGTTCGCCACCGTCACCGCCGATGCCCGCATCGCGGATGTCCGGAAAAAATTCTCCGTCACGACGCACGTGCTGCTCGTCACCAGCGACGACGGCGCGCTGATCGGCATCCTGACCAAGAGCGACATCTTCAAGCCGGTCCGGACCCGCCTCGTCCTCGTCGACCACAATGAACTCACCCAGGCCGTGCCCGGGGCCGAAGAGGTCACCATCGCCGAGATCATCGATCACCACCGGCTCGGCGCGCTCAATACCGCGCAGCCGATCCTGTTCCTCAACGAGCCCGTGGGCTCGACCTGCACCATCATCGCGGATCTCTTTCGCCGCGAAGGCCTGCAGCCAAGTCCCGACATCGCGGGCATCCTGATGGCCGGCCTCATCTCCGACACCTTGCATCTCAACGGCCCGACCACCACGCGCAAGGACGCCATCCTGCTCGCGTGGCTCGGCGAGATCGCGGGCGTGAAATCGAAGCAGCTGGCCGACGAAATCTTCAACTCCGGCTCCGTCATCCTCGCCAGTCCGCCGGACAAGGTCGTCCGCTCCGACTTCAAAATCTACGAGGAGGAAGGCATCCGGTTTGCCGTTTCGCAGGTCGAGGAGCTTGGCTTCGGCAATTTCTGGCAGCATGCCAAGCCGATCACGAACGCGCTCCAGGACCTCCGCGAGGAGGAGCGTCTCACTTTCGCCGCCCTGCTGGTCACCGACATCAACACCCAGAACTCGCTCCTGATCGTAAAGGGCGATCCCGGGGTCATCCAGCGCATCAGCTACCCGCACGTCGAAAAGGACGAAATTTTCGATCTGCCCGGAATCGTCAGTCGCAAGAAGCAGCTCATTCCCTACCTGACGAGCCTGCTCAAGGAACTGGCCGCCGACGGCGCGTTGTCCACGGGAAGAAGTGCCGCGCCGTTCAAGAAACGCCGTTAAATCCGCATCTCAACGAGGCCGATCCCAGACCGACTTGACCACAGGGATTTCGCGGAGCGAAATCCCCTCAGATGTGAATCGCCTCGCCGGTGGTGGCCGCCGCGGCCTCCATCAGCGCCTCGCTCAAGGTCGGATGCGCGTGGATCGACTGGTGCACCTCGTCCACCGAGCCCTCCATGTTCATCGCGAGAATATATTCCGCGATCAATTCGGGGGCCTCGTTGCCCAGGATGTGCACCCCGAGGATCTCGCCGGTCTTGGCCTCGCTGATGACCTTGACGAAGCCCTCGGAATCACCCGCCGCGACCGCCTTGCCCGACGCCGTAAAGGGGAACTTGCCGACCTTGTAGTTCAGCCCCTTCTCCTTGCAGGCTTTCTCGGTCAGGCCCGTGCTCGCGATCTGCGGCTGGCAATACGTGCAGCCAGGGAAGATTTTCACCCGCCTGACGTGACCCACCTCGAAGATCGCGTTGACCGCATTGATCGCCTCGAAGGTTGCCACGTGGGCCAGCCAGGGCGGCCCGATGATGTCGCCCGCCGCGAAGATTCCCTTGACGCTGCTCTCGTACCGATCGTCGACCTTCACGTAGCCGCGATCGAGTTCGAGCTTCACCTTCGATGAGAGCGTTCCCTCGAGATTCGGGGCCACGCCGATTGCCACCAGCAGCGCCTCGGCCTCGATCTCCGTGGCGCCGCCCTCCTTGACGAGCGCCAGCGCGACGCCGGCCTGGTTGACCCGGACATTCTCCACCTTGGTGCCGACGTGGACGGTGATGCCCTGCTTTTCGAACGACCGGTGCAAGGCCTTCGCGACGTCCTCGTCCTCCACCGGCGTGATCTGCGGCAGCATCTCCACCAGCGTCACCTTGGATCCGAACGCATTGTAGAAATAGGCAAACTCCACGCCAATCGCGCCGGCCCCGATGATCACGATCGACTTCGGGGGCTGCGGCCGCGGCACGAGCGCTTCGCGCGAGGTCATCACCCGCTCGCCATCGACCGGGATGCCGGGCAACTGGCGCGGCTTCGCCCCGGTCGCGAGCAGGACACTGCGGGTCTTGAAAAACTTTCCTTTGTGCTCGCCGGCGGTGATCTCGACCATGCCCGGCACGGTCACCTGGGCGCGTCCGACGAAATAATCGACCTTGTTCTTGCGGAAGAGAAATTCCACGCCCTTGGCCATCTGCCCGGCGACGTCCCGCGAGCGCGCCATCACCTTGCCAAAGTCGAAGCCCACCTCCTTGACCGAAAGGCCAAAGGTCCCGGCCTTCTGCAATGACCGATAGAACTCCGCGCTCTTGAGCAGCGCCTTGGTCGGAATGCAGCCCCAATTCAGGCACGTGCCACCGGCGCGTTCGAGCTCGATGCAGGCCACCTTCTTGCCGAGTTGTCCCGCACGAATCGCCCCCGCGTAGCCTGCCGGTCCGCCGCCAATCACCACGAGATCGTATTCCGTAATTTCAGCCATGATCCCACCGTCGCACCCAAGAGAAAACCGTCAAATCGAAACTGGCGCACCCGGCCGCCACAGCAGATCTGTAGGTTGACGGTAGCGCGGAGCTGAAGCCCGCGTCTCCCAATCTGAAAAGCGCGGGCTGAAGCTACACCAACCCGCTCATCCGCGGCAACCGTTCATCCCTCAGATATCAATCACGTCGTCCGGTTTCGGTTTCGCCGGTTGCACCGCGCGCCCAGCTGGTTTTTTGGGCCGGACGAAGGAACTTACCAGCAGGTTGGTCAGGCTCACCACGACTGCGCCGCCCACCGCCGTCCAGAATCCCGCGACATGAAATCCCTGCACCAGCCGTCCCACCAGGAGAAACAACAAGGCATTGATCACGACCACCCCGAGCCCCATGGTCAGGATGATGAACGGCAGCGTAAACAACAGCAGGAGCGGCTTGAGAATCGCGTTGCAGAAACTCAGCACCAGCACCACGGCCACCAGGGTGGCGCCGTCCTCGCACGCAATGCCGGGGACAATTTTCGTCGCGAGCACCACGCCGAGCGCGAGGATGAGCCAGCGCACGAGCAATTGCATCAAGGGAGAGGTCATGGCGTGAGACGGCAAACTTCGCCGCGTCGTCTCGCCGGGCAATGAAAATCCTCCTGATCCAGGATCACCTGCGAAGCGGCGGCACCGAACGGCAGTCGATCCTCCTGGCCAACGCCTTCGCCGCCGCGGGCGAGACCGCGACGCTCCTGACCTTTCGGCCGGGCGGGGCGCTCGCCGGCACGGTGAATCCCAGCGTGGTACGCCGCACGCTGCAGCCGTTCGATCTCGGGCTGGACTGGTTTGCCCCCGGACTGGTCAGGGTCAGCACCGGCGCGCGACCCGATGTCATCCTTTGCATGGGCCGGATGGCCAACTGCTATGCCGGCATCCTGCAACGCCGGATTCCGAACGCCGCCGTGGTTGCGACGATGCGCACGGGCAAGACCCTTCCCGCGCTCTTCCGCCACTCGCTCGCGCGCTGCCGCCACATCGTGGCCAACAGCCACGAAGCCCGCGAAACGCTGGTCCGGGATTACGGCATCGCCGCGGAAAAAATCGCGGTCATCTACAACTCGCTGGTCTTCCCGCCCGACATGCCGGCCGACGACGGCGCGGTGTCCTCGGCGCGCGAATCGCTTCGAGCCCGCTTCGGCGCGGGCGCGACCACCTGCGTGATGCTGTGCGTCGCCATGTTTCGACCCGAGAAAAACCAGCGCGAGCTCGTCGAGATCGTGGCCGGTCTTCCTCCGGGACTTGACTGGCAGCTCTGGCTCGCGGGCGAGGGCAGCGCGCGCCCGGCCTGCGAACGGCTGGTCGCTGAAAAGCGTCTCGGCGCGCGAGTAAAGTTTCCCGGCTTCCACCGCAATCCGTCGGAGCTTTATTGCGCCGCCGACATCGCGGTGCATGCGTCCCGCAGCGAGGCGCTCTCCAACTTCCTCATCGAAGCCCAGGCGCACGGGCTTCCCGTGGTCGCGTGCGAGGCGCAGGGTATCCGCGAATGCTTTGTTCCCGGCCGCACCGGCTGGGCGATTGCCCGTGGCGACCACGCGGCTTTTCGCGCCGCGCTCCTGGCCCGCATGGCGGAACCGGCCCACCTGCGCACGAGCTGCGCCGCCGCCGCCCGCACCTATGCCCGCGAGACGTTCGATCCCGCCCGGCAGGTCGCGGCCTATCTCGAGCTGTTTGCCGGGCTCGTGTAGAAGGACGTCGAAAAAGCCCTGTCATTCTGAGCGCAGCGAAGAATCCAGTTGGGCGTACGCTGCACTTGCCCGGGTCGAACCTGCCGATGGATTCTTCGCTGCGCTCAGAATGACAAACAAAAGACCCTTCTTGGCTGCCCTCGAGGAGATTTCCACGGTTCATCAACCGCAGATTCCCGTTTGCCTCAACGGGTCGAACGGACTGAAGCTGGGCCTCGTTCGGAAATGACCAACAAGCAACGCATCCATCTCATCGAACGTTTTATTCGTGAGCACAAGTATGCCGACCTGCGCACGCTCGCGAACCGCTTCGGCGGCTCCCTGTCAACGATTCGCCGGGCCCTCGATTCGCTCGAGGAAAGCGGGATCGTCCGGCGTCACCACGGCGGCGGCTCGCTGATCGCGACCGATGCGCTCACGCAGGAATACGATTTTCCATCCCGCCTCGAACGCCAGGCCGAGGAAAAATTCGCCATCGCGAGCCTGGTGGCCAGCCGGGTGCAGCCCGGCATGACGATCATTCTCGACGGCGGCAGCACGACCTACGCCGTCGCCCCGCTCCTCGCCGAGAAACGCGTGCGCGTCATCACCAACTCGCTGCCGGTCGCCAGCCTGTTCGGCGAGATCGGCAATGTTGAAACCACCGTCACCGGCGGCAGCATCTACGGCCGGCTCGGCATCCTCGTGGGACCGTTGTGCGAACAGTCGTTCGAGCAGGTTCATGCCGACCTCGCCATCCTCGGCGGCAGCGGCATCACCGAACGCGGCATCTGGAATCACAACGCGCTCGTCATCGCCGCCCAGCGCAAGATGATTGCCGCCGCGGAACATACCATCTTCGCGCTGGATGCCTCCAAGTTCGGCCGCAAGGCCCTCAGCCTGACGACCTCCTTCAAGCCCCAGTTCACGGTTGTCACCGAGACCCGTCCGCCCCTGATGGTGATCATGGCCATCAACGCCGCCGGCGCGAAACTCCTCCTCGCCGAGACCAAGCCCGCGCGCGATTGATGGCGGGCGACCCCCGCCCGGAGTTCCGGTCGGCGCGGCCCGATCCGCCGCAGCCATTGGATTTGCCCGGCGAGTTGCTTTCCTTTCTCCTCTCCGCTTCGTGAGGACCGTGTTCTCTCCCGCTGTCCCATCCGTGCCCGTGAATCCCGAATGCATCCGCCTGCACGGCGTCCGCCAGAACAACCTCAAGGGCTTTGACCTCGATGTGCCACTCGGTCGCTTCATCGTCGTCTCCGGCCTGAGCGGCGCGGGCAAGTCTTCCCTGGTCTTCGACACGCTGCACGCCGAGGGCCAGCGGCGCTACGTCGAGACGTTCAGCGCCTACACGCGCCAGTTTCTCGACCTGCTCGACAAGCCGAAGGTCGATGCGATCGAGAACATCCGGCCTTCCATCGCCATCGGGCAGACGAACACCGTCAAGACCTCGCGCTCGACCGTCGGCACGATGACCGAGCTGACCGATTTCTGCAAAGTGTGGTTCAGCCATGTCGCCGAGTGCTTCGATCCCGCGACCGGCGAGAAAATCGAAGACGACAACCCGCAGTCCATCTGGCGGAAGGCGCGAGCCGCGCTCTCCGAGTCGACCGCCCTCGTGTGCTTCCGGGTCCGACGCCCGGCCAGCCTGCCCTGGGCCGAAATTCTCACCAACCTCAAGAACCAGGGCTACACGCGCCTGCTCGCCTCGGGCGATGACAGTTCAAGCTCGGTCGCCAAGATTGACGAACTGCTGGCGTCGACTTCGGCCGTGGCCCTCCCACCCGACGGCCATGTTTTCGTGATCCAGGATCGCCTCGCCCTCACGGCCGCCCACAAATCCCGCTTTCTCGAAGCCGTCGAAACCGCGCTCCATTTCGGCCATGGCGAAGTCTTCCTGTTCCGCGAAACGGCCGGCGGCCGCTTCACGGAAACGGGCCACTACTCGCGCGGGCTGCATTCCCCTCAAACCGGCCGCACCTTCCGGGCCGCCACCCCCGCGCTTTTCTCGTTCAACTCGCCCCTGGGCGCCTGCCCGAAGTGCCGCGGCTTTGGCCGGGTGATCGAAATCGACTACCGGCTCGCGATCCCCGATCACTCGCGCTCCATCGACCAGGGCGTGATCAAATGCTGGGAGAGCGAGGTGTACGGCGACTCGAAGAAGGATCTGCTCGTCTTCGCGAAAAAGAAAAAGATCCCCACCCACGTCCCCTTCGCCTCGCTCTCGGCCGAACATCAAAACTTCGTGATCGAGGGCGAGCCCGGCTATGGCGAGGAGAACGGCAAGACGTGGCCGCAATACTGGTACGGATTGAAGGGATTTTTCCGCTGGCTGGAAAAAAACACCTACAAGATGCACGTGCGGGTGTACCTTTCGCGGTTTCGCGCCTACAACCCGTGCCCCGATTGCGGTGG
>JBIJCX010000390.1:0-7396 GCA_044344465.1 Opitutaceae bacterium | reverse complement strand
GTCCATCGACCGACCGCGGCACCGGCACGCCGCAGAGGCCCAGCAGCGTGGGCATGACATCCTCGGTGTTCATCGTCGCGTCGACGCGCCGCGGGCCGAGCCCGAGGGAACGGGGCAGCCGGAAGAGCATCGGGACGCGCGCGGACTCTTCGTACGGGCGCTGTTTGCGATAGGCGTTTTGCGAGGCGAGCATGTCGCCATGGTCGGACGTGAACACGACGATCGTGTTCTCTGCGAGTCCGGCGGATTTCAACGTGGCCAGCAGATCGCCGACGCAGTCATCGAGCGCGGTGCAGTGGGCATAGTAACCGGCCAGATTCCGGCGGGCCTCGGCCTGCGCGGCGGGCGGGACATTGCCGCGGAGCTGGATCTTTTCCGCCGGATACATCGCCTTGTATTTGGCCGGCGCCGTCTCGTAGGGGTTGTGCGGCGGACCCCACATCAGACAGAGCAGGAAGGGCCGGCCGGATTTTGCGCGATTTTTCAGGAAGCGTTGCGCGTCGCGCGTCTGGGCAATCGCATCGTAGCCCTCCCATTTCAATTTTTCGGGACCGTCGGCGTAGTAGGCCGAGTTATTGTAGGCGTGGGTGCATTCGAGGACTTTCCAGTAGTCGAAGCCCTGCCGGCGTTCGCGCGGGATGAAGGCGGAGCGACCATGGCCGTCGATGTGCCATTTGCCAATGATGCCGGTGTCGTAGCCGGCGGCGCCGAGGGTCTTCGCGATGGTGACCGCGTCAGGTCTGAGCGGGACGTCGTTCAGGAAAATCCCGTGGGTGAGCGGCCGCTGGCCGGTAAGGAGCGAGGCCCGCGTTGGCGAACAGACCGGCATGCCGGAAACCGCCTGGGTAAAGTTGATGGATTCACGCTCGAGCCGGTCGAGATGGGGGGTTTTGACGTTGGGGTCGCCCGCGAAGCCGAAGGCCTGGGCGCGCCACTGGTCGGCCACGATGAAAAGGATATTGGGCCGCGCGGCTGAACGGTTGGTCGCGGCGAGACCGGATTGCGGCGCACAAACCAAAGCCGCTGTGCAAGAGACACCCCAAAAAATAAACGCGAGAAAGGATCGGGGTGGAACGTTGGTATTGCCGCAGAGAGTCACGCCCAAAGTGCGGCGAACCTAGGGGCGGCGGGCAAGCCGATTGGCAGAGCATATTCAGCGTCGCCCGCCGGTGGACTGGCCGCGGGACCGAAAGCGTGTCGTTCGCACTGACCAGCAGCGGGGAAACCCTAGGCTCATTGCCGGGGCGTCGTTACTCCACCGCAGGCGCCAGCCGCTCGGCAACCAGTGTCACGTAATAAGTGACACTCTACCTTGCGAAGGATCGCTATTTCGCCGCGGGCGGGTCACCGAAGTGGGCCTCATACGACGCGTAGGCGGCGGTGTCGGCGAGCATGGCCTCGAGCGTGGCCACGAGCGGTTCGAGCCGCACCAGCCCCGAAAAGACAGCCTTGTCGCCGATGTTGTCTTCGAGGATGAACGCCGGGCGCTGCGTGATCTGGTGGCGGACGAATTCCGCCGTGCTGGCCTCGATCCGCGCCGCAACCTCCGCGGACTCGGCGCGGCGGCGAAGCTGCTTCGCGTTGAGTTTGCCCGCCTTCGCGGCGACGGCGACCGCGACCTCCATGCGGCCGATTTTATGGCCCTCGCGGTCGCCCGCGTGCGCAAGCGCGAGGCGGATCTCGTCGCCCGAGAAGCCGAAATCTTTCGCGGCCTCGGCGACGAAACTGGCGGCCGGGTACGTGCCGGGCTCGACCGGCTCGAACCATCCGGCGTTGAGCATGAACGGCGAGCGCATGACGGTGCCGCTCCGGCGATAATACCAATCACACTGTTCGCGCGAGACCGGCCAGTCCTCCGGTCGCATCTTGGCGATCTTCCAGTCGAACTCGACGCGGCCGGCGTATCGGGTTTTTAACTCCGCCCACGTCGGTTCGGTCCAATAGCACCACGATGAACTAACCTCGAGGAAGTAGGTGACTTTCATACCGGCAGCGCAACGGAGCGGGGCGCAGTCGTCAACCGAGGTTGCGTCGCGGCCGTCGCGGTGGCGTGCGGGAGCGGGCGCACCCGGGCAATTGCCCGGGGAATTGCGACTCGACTTATTTGGGCAACGTGCTGGTAGTTCCGGTTCCCACTTGCTTGAGCCTGAGCGGGCAAGTTTTTCCCGGAGCACCCACTCATGAAATCGTCTGCCTTCTGTTGCTGCGTATCGATTCTCCTTCCCCTGCTCTTGGCGTCGGTGCTGCCGGCGCAGGAAACCCGGCTCGCCAATCTCGCCACCCGGGGCCAGACCGGTGCCGGGGACGCGGTGCTCACCGCAGGATTCGTCATTGGTCCCGGAGCCAGCAAGCAAGTGGTGATTCGCGCTGTCGGCCCGACGCTGGCGGCCTTCGGTCTCGACGGGTTGCTGGCCGATCCCTTTCTGACGCTGGTGAACGAGGCCGGGGCCACGGTCGCGACGAATGACAACTGGCTGGCCGGGGATGCCGCGGCGATGGCATCGGCTGGCGCATTTGCGCTGCCGGTTGGGAGCCGGGACGCCGCGATTGTCGCCAACCTGGCCCCGGGCAACTACACCGCGCAGGTCAGCGGGGTTGGCGGTCCCAGCGGGTTGGTGATTGTCGAAGTTTATGCCGTGGGCACCACCGGCGGGAAACTGACCAATATATCGACGCGCGGTGTGGTCGGCACGGGATCGAATGTCATGATACCGGGCATCAGCATTTCTGCGGGTGCCGGCACGCGGAGGTTTATCGTTCGCGCGTCGGGGCCGGCCTTGGCTGCCTTTGGCCTCGGTGGGACGCTGCCGGATCCGACACTCGTGGTGACGAACGACACCGGCACCCAGACGTTTGCAAGCAACAATGACTGGGGCACTCCGGTGGGTGCGGGCGCTGCGACTGCTGCGCAGCTCACGGCGGCCTTCGGATCGGCCGGAGCCTTCGCGTTTGCCGCGGGGAGCCGGGATTCCGCCGTGCTCGTCGATTTGGCGCCCGGCAACTACACGATCCAGGTGAGCGGCGCCAACGCGACGACCGGACTTGCCCTGGTCGAAATCTACGACATCACACCGGCGCCCGCCCCGACGGTCACGATTACGGCGACGATCGCCGCGGCGGACAAGTCCGGCCGCGTGCCCGGTGAATATACGTTCACGCGCACCGGCGACACCAGTCAGGCGCTCACGGTCAATTATACGATTGGTGGCACGGCGGTGAACGGCGTCGACTATCCGCTCCTCTCGGGCGCGATCAGCATTCCAGCCGGGGCGGCCGCGGTGAAACTTCCCTTGGCGCCAAATTCCTCGCCGCCGGCGGCCGGCACCCAGACCGCAACGCTCACGATCGCAACGGGCGGCACCAGCTACGTCGTTGGCAGCCCCGCGAGCGCCACTGTTTCGATCGCGGGCAGCCCGACCGTCACGATCGCAGCGACGATCGCCGCGGCGGACAAATCGGGCAGCAAGCCCGGCGAATACACGTTTACGCGCACCGGCGGCACCAGCCAGGCGCTCACGGTCAACTACGTCACCGGCGGTACGGCGGTGAACGGTTTCGACTATCCGGCGTTGCTTGGGACCATTGTCATTCCGGCCGGCGCCAACACGGTGAAACTTGCGCTGGCACCAAATCCCGCGGTGCTCGCCACGGGTGGACAGACTGCCACCCTCACGATCGCCACCGGCGGCAACAGCTATATCATTGGCAGTCCGGCGAGCGCGACCGTGGCCATCGCCGATAGTGCGTCCACGCTGTATATATCGACCCTGCGGCCGGAGTCGACCGCTACGGGTTCCTCCGCGTCCGGCACGGCCACGATTCTGGTCAACGCGGCCGGCACGCTGGCCAATGTGAGTGTGTCGTTTGCGGGCCTCTCGTCGGCGCAGACTGGCGCCCACCTCAGGATTGGGCCGAGCGGCGATTATGTGTTCAATCTTCCGGCCGGGCAGGTCTCGAATATCCAGTGGACGCTGGCCCCGACCGGCACTTACACCAGGGCCGACCTGCTCGCGGCGCTGAACCGCGGCAGCATCTACGTGGGCCTGGATACCGCGAACAACCCGGCCGGCGAAGTCCGCGGCACGTTTATCGTGGCGAGCGGCGCGCAGGACTTCGTGGCTCCGGCGGCGCCACCCGCGCTGCCGACGGGCACACCGACGGCGCCGGACGCGGCCCGTCTCCTTACGCAAGCCACATTCGGCCCGAGGCGAGGTGAAATTGCGACCGTGCAGTCTCAAGGCATCGATGGCTGGATCACCGCGCAACTCGAATTACCGTTCACCTCTCATCGCACCGCGATGTTGACCGATTTTCGGACTTTTGGCGGCGGAGGTAACGGCGTTTTCAACCAGGTCAATCGGCAGGCGGCATGGTGGAACATCGCCTTGACCGCGCCAGACCAATTGCGCCAGCGCGTCGCCCTGGCGTTGAGCGAAATCCTCGTTGTCTCGGATGTTTCCTTCGACGAGAGCGCGACGGAGGGACTCGCGCATTACTACGACCTGCTTGGAGCCGCCTCCGCCGGTAACTTCCGCACCCTGCTCGAAAATGTCACGCGCAGTCCCATCATGGGCATCTATCTCAGCTCGCTGCGGAACTCGAAGGCCAATGCCAGCACCGGTACAAGTCCGGATGAAAACTACGCGCGCGAGGTCATGCAGCTCTTCACCATTGGACTGAATCTGCTGCGTCCGGACGGAACGTTAAAGCTCGACCCGAACGGGCTGCCGATTCCCACGTACAATCAGGCCACGGTCAGCGAGATGGCCAAGGTGTTCACGGGTTGGTCCTATGCCAGCACCAAGACGACGCCGACGTTCCGCAGCGAGCCGTCTGACTACGTCAATCCGATGCAGTTGTTCGCCGCCTTTCACGACGATGGCGCAAAGAATATCGTCAACGGCGTGGTTTTGTCGCCGGGCCAAGGCGGGGCCAGGGATCTGCAGCAGGCGCTCGATGCCCTCTTTTTGCATCCGAATACCGGCCCGTTCATCGCGAGGCAGTTGATCCAGCGATTGGTCACCAGCAACCCGATTCCAGCCTACGTTTATCGGGTGGCGCAAAAATTCGACAACAACGGATCGGGCGTGCGGGGCGATCTCGGCGCCGTCGTTCGAGCGATTCTGACTGACTACGAGGCGCGTGCGGTGACGACGGTCACGAGCCCCAACTTCGGCAAGCTGAAGGAACCGCTGATCCGGGCCACAGCGCTCCTGCGCACTTTTGGCGCCACCCCGGCGAGCGGGCGTTATGTCCAAAACCTTCTTTCGACCCAACTACCGCTGGCCCAAGCCGCACTGCGTTCACCCACGGTCTTCAATTTTTTCCATCCGGACTATGTGGAACCCGGACCGCTGGCCGCGGCGGGCCTCGTCGCCCCCGAGTTTGAAATCACCGATGCGGCCTACGCGATCAGCGTGCCAAACTTTCTGCGGGGCTACATCTTCAACGCCGCGGGGACCAACCCCGACACGCTGGTGCTCAATCTGACGTATGAGCAGACACTGGTGAGCACACCCTCCGCGCTGCTCGATCACCTCGGTCTCGTCATGGGCGGGGGAAATCTGCCGCAGGCGGTGCGCGACCGCGTCACCACGATGCTGGCGGCGTTGCCCGCCGCGACGTCGGCCCTCGAACGCGTCCAGCGCACCATCCTGGTCCTTTCCACCTCTCCCGCCGGCGCCACCCAGAAATAGTGTTACCATGCATCACCCCTCGACTGATCTTTCCCGCCGGCGCTTTGTCGGCCAGTGCTGTGCTGCCGTCGGCCTGACGGGCTTTCTCTCCTCGCTTTCAAGCCTGCGGTTGATTGGAGCGGCGGCCAGCCCAGGCAATGGGCCGCAGCTGCCGGCCCGGGCGGCGGCGATCGGCGCCGATTATAAAGCGCTGGTTTGCGTCTATCTCCAAGGGGGCAACGATGCGAACAATCTGATTATTCCCACGGGCTCCGGGTATGCCGGCTATGCCGCGGCGCGGTCCAATCTCGCGCTGCCGAGCGGTTCGCTGCTCCCGCTGGCGCCCAGAACCTCCGATGGCCGGACCTTTGCGCTTCATCCGGCCATGGCTGACATCAGCACGTTGTTCGGCACCGGCAGGGCGGCGCTTCTGGCCAACGTGGGGACTCTGGTCTTTCCGACGACGCTGGCCCAGTACCGGGCCGGTTCCGTGCCATTGCCGCCCCAGCTTTTCTCGCACAACGATCAACAGGTGCAGTGGCAGCACAGCGTGCCGGACCGCCCGGCGACGACGGGCTGGGGTGGGCGTGTGGCCGATCTGGTGAACGCCTTCAACACGAGCGATCAAATCTCGATGTCGATCAGCCTGGCCGGCACAAATTTTTTCCAGGTCGGTGCCAAGGTGTCCCAATACGCGGTGACGAACAGCGGCGCCGTCACCTTCGACGGCAAGACGGGCGGCAACAACCCGATCAGCTACCAGACGCAGCGCGATCTGTACAACCAGGCGCAACCCGGACTCTTCGACGCCGCGTTCGCCGGGATCACGAGCAGCTCGATCACGAATAGCGACTTTCTGAATACGATCCTGGCCACCGCCCCGGCGTTCAGCACCGCTTTTCCCGCCACCGCTCTGGGGAATCAGCTCAAGATGGCGGCCCGGTTGATTAGCGTCTCACCGATGCTTGGCCTCAAGCGCCAGGTCTTCTATGTCCAGCTTGGCGGCTGGGACACCCATGCCGCGCAGCTCGATCAAGCCAACCCGTTGACGGGAGCGCACGCGGGATTGCTCGCGCAGGTTAGCCAGGCGCTCAAGGCCTTTTATACGGCCACCGCGGAACTCGGCGTCGCCGAGCAGGTGACGTCCTTCACCGCTTCTGACTTTGGCCGCACGTTTCGCTCCAACGGCGACGGGTCCGATCACGGGTGGGGCAACCATCAGATCATCGTCGGCGGCGCGGTGAAGGGCGGCGATATCTACGGCCGGATGCCCGATCTCACGATCAGCGGTCCGGACGATACGGGGCAGGGGAGGTGGATTCCCACGACCAGCGTGGATGAATATGCCGCGACGCTCGCCACCTGGTTTGGCGTCAGTGCCACCGATCTGCCGACCGTGCTTCCTAACATCGGGCGTTTTGCCCGCGGCAATCTTGCCTTCCTATAAAGGCTATGCTGGGTGACGTCACCTGGTCCCGGGCAGGACGGGCGTCCCTCTCGAGAAGCAGCCCCGAGGTAACCCGCGGCGTGAGCAGCGGGATTGCTGACCGTCCGTGCGAGCGTCAGACCGGACGGAATTTCGGAGGCAGCCGTGGCGCGGTGCTTCAGCCCTGCACTTATCCCACGTCGCGCGGGCGACGAGAGTGGTCTGGGAGAGGGCAACCGGGGTGGAGGCGCCAGCCGAGCACCATGTCCAGCAGGCGTCGCAGGCCATCGGATAC
>JBIJCX010000104.1:0-23877 GCA_044344465.1 Opitutaceae bacterium | reverse complement strand
TCCTGCTGCGCTTCTTTCGCGGCTTTCGGCACAGCCAGATCGCCGTCCAGATCAACTCGTCGGAAAACGCCGTGCAGAAACGCATCGATCGCGCACTCGATCGCCTCAAGGGGCTCCTTTCTCATCGCGGTATCACCTCCACTGTTGTGGCGCTGGCCTTCGCCTTGGAACAGCAGGCGAGCGTCGCAGTGCCGGCCGGACTGGCCGCGGCGTCGACTGTCGCCGGTATGACGGCCAGTTCCGGCATTTCAGGTGTGGCCGCGGCCCCCGGACTGGCCGGCGCCGCCAATCTGCCGATCTATGTCCTTGCGGCGTTGGCGGTGGCGAGCTCAGCCGGCCTGGCGTGGTATTTCCTGGAAAACGCACGATTGCGCGAGGTACCCGTCGCCGCTACCGGGCTGCAACCCCTGTCGCCAGTGCGCCAGATTCCCGATCCGCGTGCCTCGCCCACGGCGGTGGCGGAAGATGTCTTTCGACGTGCTCCGGCGGATGCGGCGTCACTTCCGGCCCTGCCCGATTTTTCTCCGCCCGCGAGTGTCACGCCGGCGCCGCCTCATCCGCCACCGGCCCGGCCAGTCAGATCGAGCGGCGAGCGCCTCATCCCGCTAGTGATCGATTACCCGAAGCCCCTCTTCGCCGGCACGCCACGACCGCGCAACATCCCCAATCTTGATCCAAAGGCCGGTGGGCCGGAGGATATTTGGGTGCCTCCCGGCACCGTGCTGCTTTCTCGGGGCAAACGCGTGACCAGCAGCGATTCGCTCCCGGTCATCGGTTCGCTATCATCCGTCACGGATGGCGAGAAAAGCGGGCGCGACGAAACCTATGTCGAATTGGGCCCTGGCTTACAATGGATCCAAATCGACCTCGGCGCGTCCGCCCGTGTCGCGGTCGTTGCGGTGTGGCACTTCCACGCCCAGGCCCGGGTATACCACGATGTCATCGTGCAGGTGTCGGATGACGCCACGTTCCGCGACGGGGTCGCGACGGTTTTCAACAACGACCACGATAATTCGTCGCGACTCGGCCAAGGACCGGACTTCGCGTACGTTGAGACGTATTGCGGGCGTCTGATCACCGGTCACGGGGTGACCGGCCGCTACGTCCGGCTCTACAGCAACGGCAACTCTGCGGACGAATTGAATCACTATTGCGAAGTCGAAGTCTTCGGTGAGCCGCCGCAGTGAAGAGAAATTCCGAACCGGTAGAACGGCATGCACCTGCAACCCGCTCGAAAACCGGGCGACCCATTGCCTCGAGGGCGGTGCGATTTCGGTCTCCCAGCGGTCGGTCCAGCCTCGTGATCTACTTCACGAACAGCCAGCCCGCCCAAGCCAGGCCCCCGATCAACACGGAAAAGAACAGCAGCCACAGGGCAAGTTTGAGCACCTTGATCAGGAGCCAGATCGCCAGGGCCGCCACCAATGTCGTGCCGAGTACGACCACCCAGTCCGGATACGCACTCAAATCGATGACCGTGATTTTTTCCGTTAACGCCGCGAAAAGCACGACCCCACCAAGTCGCACCGCCCTGCCTGCTCCAAGCAAAAAGCGGGGCGAATAATGATTTGCCCCGCACCGCGCCGCCCGCCCTGCTCCACGCGTGCAATCCAAACCGCAGCTCATCGCCTGGCTCACCTGTGATGGCGTCCACATCGATCCGTCCTCGGGCAAGCACACGATTCTCGGCATTTTTTCCAACATCCACGGGCACAAGTTTCCGATCGTCCACCCGTTCATGATCTGGTTCCTGAGCATCACCGATTGCGCGCCCGGCGAACACCGGCTCAAAATCTCGATGGGGTTCAACAACGCCAACCCCGAGGAACTGCTGCAGCGCCCGTTCATCGCCCACAGCCCGATGGATCGGATCAACCTGATTAACGAAATCCGCAATCTCTCCTTCCCCGCCCCGGGCGAGTACGCGCTGGTCATCGAGATCGACGACGAACCGCTGCTCGGGACCTCCATCGTGGTGACCACGAACTCCATCCCTCCGACCAACTGACCTGTTGCCATGCCCACTCCCCAGCCCGCATTTGACCTCATCGGCGTCGGTTCGCCCATCATGGATCTGCTGGCCCGCGTCTCCGACGCGTTCCTGCAACAAAACGTCGCCGGCGAAAAGGGCGGCATGGTGCTCGTCGATCACGACGAGATGGAGCGCATTGTCGGACTCCTCGCCGCGAAACCCGCCTACGCCACCGGCGGATCCGCGGCCAACGCGACCTACAATGCCGCCCGCCTCGGCCTACGCGCGACGTTCCTCGGCAAGCTCGGCAACGATGACCTCGCCCAGATTTACCGGCATGCCTTCGAACTTGCGGGTGTCGACGGCTGCCGGTTCAAGTCGGGTGCCCAGGCCAACGCGCGTTGCCTGGCACTGGTCACACCGGACGCCCAGCGCACCATGCGCACCCACCTCGGGGCCGCCATGACGCTCGCGCCGGAGGAGATCGGCGCGGCCGATTTCCACGGCTGCCGGCACGCGCATATCGAAGGCTATCTGGTGTTCAACCGCGCCCTGGCCGATGCCGTGCTCGCCGCCGCCCGGGCCGCCGGCTGCACCACCAGTCTCGACCTTTCGTCGTTCGAGGTCGTCAACGCCTCCCGCGACTGGCTGTTCGAGCACTTCCGCCGCGGGATCGATGTCGTGTTCGCCAATGAGGACGAGATCCGTGCGCTCTTTCAGGATACGACCTCCGACTATGGCACGCTCGCCCGAAAACTCGCCGAGCACGGGGTCCTCGCCGCGGTGAAAGTGGGCAAGGACGGAGCCTGGCTCGCCCACGCCGGCCAGCTGCACTTCGTCCAACCGGTCAAGGTCGCCAATGTCGTCGATACCAACGGCGCCGGTGACGCCTGGGCCGCGGGATTCCTGTTTGGACACCTCCGGGGTTGGTCGCTGCCGGCCTGCGGAGCCCTCGCCTCCCTCCTCGGAGCCGAGACCGTCGCGCATATGGGGCCGATCATTCCGGAGCCGCATTGGCAGACCGTCCGCGCGCGCGCCCTGGCGCTGGGTGCGGAGTCAACCCGATAGACCGAGGTGGGCTGGGCGCTCCGCGTGCGGCCAAATCGGCCGGCCTTTCGCTTCCCGTCGCCCGGAGGCCGCCCGTCGCCGGAGGCCGCGCACGGAGTGCACGGCCCACCCACTCTTCCGGCCACCCACGCTCCCGCGACACGCCGCGCTCCGCCCGCCTGCCTCAAGCGCGGCCCACCGGACCCGTCGATTCGCCGATGACGAGCTGCGGCTCGATCGTGCGGACGATCGGCCGAACCCGCGGCGGCTGGCGAAGCTGGGACAGGATCACCTCGGCCGCCGCAGCAATCGTCGTGTCGATGTTCTGATCGACGGTCGTGAGCGTCGGCCACGTCATCCGGCAGATTTCCTGATTGTTGAAACCGGTGATCGAGGCGTCGCGCGGGAGCTTCAACCCCGCCTCCTGAAATCCACGCATCGCGCCGATCGCGATCTCGTCGTTGTGCCCCAGAAAAGCGGTCGGACAATCCGGGAGGGCGAGAAAGCTGGCCGCGAGCTGACGACCGTAGTCGAAGTCATTGCGCCGCTCGTGCAGGTGGTCGAGCGAACGCACGGACGACTCGAATGCGAGCCCCCGCACCCGCAGCGCCGCCTGGATGCCGCTCATCCGATCGATCCGGCTGATCGGTCCCTTGGTGACGCCGAGCAGTCCGAAGGTGCGGTGCCCATGGTCGAGCAAATGGTTTACCACGGCCGCCATCCCGGCGGCGCGATCGAGCGACACCGTGTTCGCATTCTTGAGCCCGTAATGATCGATGACCAGGTGCGACGTACCGTGCGCGATGAGTTCGGCGATCCGTGCCTCGATCTCCTCCCGGAGAAAGTGCCCGATGAACACCACCGCCTCGACCCGCAGGGAAAGAAAGTGCTGCAGGATGTCGCGGCTCGAACCGGGGGTGAACACCTCGATCAGCGACGAGAACCCACGCGTCCGCAAGACGCGCTGCAAGGTCCCGAGCTTGCGCACCGCCGGCGGCGTGGCGAGATCCTCCATGCAGATCCCAATCATCGACGTCCGCTTGCCCTTCAGGTGCAGCGCATGCGCATTCGGAATAAAGCCGGTCTCAGCCAACGCCCGCTGCACGCGGTCGATGGTCTTTTGCTTCAGACCCGGCTGGGCGTTGAGCACCCGCGACACCGTCGTCCGCGCCAGGCCGATGTGCCGGGCAAAGTCGGCCGTCGATCGAATGACGGGCGGAACCTTGGATTTGCTGGAGGAGGACACGAAGGCAGGGGAGGCAAATGCGAAAATGTCGGCAGCCGCTTGGCGGTGTCAACGGCTTCGCGGCACGGTGCGGCACGGCGGGACAGCACGATCCGAACTATGGCCGGGCCGATCGGCGTTATGGCGTGGACCGCATCGCGCCCGCCCAAGGATTCGCAATTGGAGGGACGGGCACGGTCACCGCCCAGCCTGCGGGCGAGCCCCACCGGCCCCATCCCGCGCCGCCGAGGCCGAAAAAAAGGGCGCCAAGGCGCTGAATCCGCTTGACGCGGACACGTGTCCGTAAGTTTCTGATCCCTGCCCTGCCGTGGACCCCGCCTCCCAGATGAATTCCTTGCCCAAATTCCTGTCCGTAATTTTGGTCTCTCTCGTCCTGGCGGGTGCGAGCGCTTCGGCCGCGGCAGCCGGCACCGGCATCTTCAACGTCCGCGATTACGGTGCCGTGGGCGATGGCCGCACGAAAAACACCGCCGCGTTCGCCCAGGCCGTTGTCGCCTGTGCCGCCGCGGGTGGCGGCACGGTTTGGGTTCCGGCGGGCAAATACCTGACCGGCACGATTCAGCTCGAGAGCAATCTCACCCTGCACCTCGATGCCGGCTCTGAACTGCTCTTCAGCGGCGACGCGGCCGACGCGCCCATCGTTCCCTCCCGCTGGGAGTGCACCAATGTCTACACGCATGCGCCGCTCATCTATGCCAACGGCAAGCAGAACATCGCCATCACCGGCCGCGGCACGCTCAACGGCCAGGGTTGGAACTGGTGGTGGCGCGCCGCCAGCCCCAAGGGCGGCAAGCCCCCCGCCGGGGTTGACGCCGCCGCCAACCGCGCCGCATGGCTCAAGATCTACGAACGCATCGAGGCCGGCGAAAAGCTCGCGGCCGGAGACTTCAAGGTTGCGGCCGAGTTTCTCCGCCCGTCGCTCGTGGGCCTTTATCACTGCAAGAACATCCTCGTCGAGGGCGTCACGCTCTTCAAATCCCCGATGTGGATGCTGCACCCCGTCTACTCCGACGACATCGTCGTGCGCGGCGTCCGCTTCATCTCGGCCGATCCCGAAGGCCAGCCGTCGCCCGAGGGCGAGGGTCCGAATGGCGACGGCATCGATGTGGACTCCTGCCGCAACGTCCGCATCTCCGACTGCTTCTTCAACACCAGCGACGACTGCATCGTGATCAAATCCGGCCGCGACAACGACGGCCGGCGCACGCAACGCCCGACGGAGTTCGTCACGGTCACCAATTGCGTGATGTATCAGGGCCACGGGGCCGTGGTCATCGGCAGCGAGACCGCCGGCGGCATCCGCAACATCACCGCGAGCAACTGCGTCTCGGTCGGCACCGAGACCGGCATCCGCATCAAGAGCCAGCGCGGCCGCGGCGGCGTGCTGGAGAATTTCCGCTTCGACAACTGGGTGATCGATGGCGCGACGAAGCAGGCCCTCGAGATCACCACACGCTACGGCCGCACGGCCGACGAGCCCTTTGGCGAACGGACGCCGGTGTTCCGGAATTTCGCCTACAGCAACATCTCGATCGTCAACGCCGCCCAAGTCGCCAAGATCGAGGGCCTCCCGGAAAAAACGATCGGCCAGTTGCGCTTCACCGATCTCACCGCCACCGGCAAGGTCGGCTTCATTGTCGATCATGCGGACGACTTTGAGCTGCACCACGTCCGCGTGACGGCCTCGAAGGGCAGTGCGTTCAGCTTCGACACCTTGAGCAACATGGTGCTCGACGACGTCTCCCCGCGCACGGCGAACGCGACCACACCCGCCGTGGCCCTCATCAACAGCTCCGACGTCGTGCTGCGCAACAGTCGCGCTGCCGCCGGCACCGGCTCCTTCCTCCATCTCGCGGGTGCAAAAACCGACGGTGTTGTACTCCGCGCCAACGACCTTTCCCGCTCCAAGACGGAAGTGGAGCTCGGCCAGGACGTCGCCGATCGAGCCGTGAGCCGGAATTAAGCCGCCGCCGCATCCACCCACCCCTCTACCGACCCGACCAACGAATTACCCCTCGGGGCATCGGTTTCCCTTTTCGAAAACTGAAGGCGTCTCCTCCACCCTCTCCAAAATCCGCACCATTTCTGCGGCTGCTCCAAAACATGCTCGTCAAACAACCCATACCAACCGTGAACCCTGCCCTGAACCTGCCAATCCCCGGCCGCCTGCGCCTTGCGCTCGGCAGCCTTGCCTTCGTTGTCCACGCCACGCTCACCCCGGTCATTGCCGGAGTCGCGCTGTTCTCGGCGCTCGGAATCGCCCAACTGCCAGCCCAAACCACCGCGGCCGGCACCGTTTCCGGCCGGATTGCCAACGCCGCCACCGGCGTGTACCTCGGCAATGCCGAGGTGCGGATCATCGGCACCGACCGCGTCACGACGACATCCGACAGCGGACGCTATACCTTCAACAACGTTCCGGACGGCGAGGTCAACCTGTCCGTTTCCTACACCGGCCTGGACACGCAGCAGCAAAAGGTTTCCGTGCCGGCCGGCGGCTCGGCTACCCTCGATTTCAACCTGACCACCGGCCAATATGGCGAAGTCCTCAAACTGAAGGAGTTCGTCGTTTCGAGCGCCCGCGAAGGCAATGCCAAGGCGATCGTCGAGCAACGCCAGGCGCCCAACGTCAAGACCGTCATCGCCTCCGATGCCTTCGGCACGGTTTCGGAAGACAATGTCGGCGAGTTCCTGAAATACATGTCAGGCCTGTCAATCGACTACGTCGAGAACGACGCCCGTCAGGTGCGGGTCCGCGGCCTTTCTGCCAAATACGCGAGCGTGACAATCGATGGGAATCCCGTCGCTTCGGCCGACTTCGGCATCGCCACCGGCCGCAGCTTCCAGTTCGAGCAGGTTTCCCTCTCCACGGTCGACACGATCGAACTCAACAAAACCCCGCTCGCCGACCAACCGGCCGACAGTCTCGCCGGTTCGATCAACGTGAAGAGCAAGAGCGCCCTCAACCAGAAGGGCCGCCGGATCAAGTATAGTGCGAACCTCACCTTGAACGAATTCGCGATGACCTTGGGCAAGACCATGGGCTGGGATAATCAGGAACGCCGCAAGGCCCTCGCTGGCGGCTCCCTCGAGTTCTCCGACACCTTCATGGGCGGCCGCCTCGGGGTCGTCGCTTCGATCAACCACACCGGAACCTATGTGGAACAGAAGATCATCGCCAATCTCGGCCGCACTTTTGACGCCGATCCGGCCAACAATGCGACGGAGGTTCCGCGGATTAACCAGGTGAACTGGCAGGACGGTCTGAAACCGACCTTTCGCGACGCGTTGCTGGTCAACCTCGATTACAAGGCCACCCCCGAGCTGACCCTTTCGCTCCGCACCAGCTACAACATGTACAATGCGCCGTTCCACAATCGCAACTGGACCTTCGCGGCCAACACGGCGACCAATTCAAATCTGTCCTACAGTTCCGTCACCACCACCGCGGCAAACGCGACCGACACCGCGAACACCGTGACGGTGGCAGGCACAAACTTCCGCAAGTATGGCGCCACTTTCACCTTCAACCCCGCGGTCAATTGGAGGCTCCGCGAAAATGTCACTTTCGACGGTTCACTCTCCTATTCCCGCTCCTACCAATGGTACGACTCGGACGCCGAGGGCTTCTTCAATATTGTGAGCGCGCGGATGCGCGGCGTCAGTTGGGGATATACCAGCTCGTCCGGCGAGCCGAACCTTCAGCTCAAACAGTTCGCCAACGCCACGAGCAACCCCGGCAGCTTCTTTGACCTCCGAAACTACAACGACAGCAACACGGCGCAGACGGCCCACCGCGACGCCAAAGACCAGTTCTTCACCGGCAAGGCGGATGTCACGATCAAGTTGCCCCAGCTCCGCGTGCCGACGGTGATCAAGATTGGCGCGGACAGCCGCCTCCTCGTGAAAGACATCGAGGCCTGGACGAAAGTCTGGTCGATGAATGTGAATCCCGCCGCCGCCGGCATCAATCTCGCCAACTATCCGGATCCGTACACGCCCAGCCCGCACAAGGGTGAGACGATCACTGATCTCAACGGCGTCGTGGGCGCGCCCGCCTCCCTCGACAAATGGCGGCTGTACGATCTGTTTCGCACCTATAATACCGACCCGTATTTCGTCTCGACCGCCGCGCAGCAGCCATTTTTCCTCACGACGGCCCAGGCCGCCGCCAATCTGCGCAATCGTCTGCAGAACATGTGGGATCTCCAGGAGACCATCCGGTCGGCCTATGTCCTGGCCAACGCGAAGCCCGCGCGAAATGTGCAGCTCGTCGCCGGCCTGCGATTCGAAACCACCAAGACCGAGGGGCGGGCATACGACGACATCGGCGGACCGCGCTCCGTGGCCGCTTCTGGCTCCACCGATACCAACAACTTCAACTATATCCAGGCCCGCTACGGCCGGCGCAGCAACAAGGAGCAATCGTACAACGATCTCTTTCCTTCGATGCAGGCCCGTTTCACGCCGCGCGAGAACATCGTCCTGCGGGGCGCCTACTACCGGTCGATTCTGCGGCCCGATGTCCAGAACGTCGCCCGCAGCATGGTGGTGAACGACACGCAAACGGTGTTCACGACGGCCAATCCCGATCTCAAGCCCGAGTTTGCGGACAACTTCGACGCCCGTCTCGAATACTATTTCGAACCGGTCGGCGTCATCTCCGCCGGAGTTTTCTACAAGAAGCTGAAGGATGTTCAGATCACGTTGACCGAAGATTTCACCACCACCAATGTGCCGCAGGACATCATCGATCTCGGCTTCACTCCGGATGCCTTGGTCGCAAACTCCGCCCGCGCCAATTGGGTCATCAACGGTCCCGCGACCACCGTTTGGGGCTACGAGATGGATTACTCCCAGCAACTTTCATTCCTCCCTGGCGCGCTCAGCGGCCTCGGCGTGTTTGCCAACTATACCTACACGCACCCGAAGGAAGGGCAGTACTTCACGGGCGGCAGCGGCGTGCCGAAACATGCTTTCAACACCGGGATGAGCTACCGGGCGAATCGGTTCAACGGGCAGGTCAAGTTCAACTGGCTCGGCGAGCGATTGCTCACCGCGGGCGGCACCAATGGCGTCAACCAATACGAAAAGAAGCG
The DNA here is from genome assembly GCA_044344465.1 of Opitutaceae bacterium. Taxonomy (GTDB): domain Bacteria; phylum Verrucomicrobiota; class Verrucomicrobiia; order Opitutales; family Opitutaceae; genus ER46. The sequence continues at coordinate 14,513 of JBIJCX010000104.1, read as the reverse complement.
GCTGCAGATCGATATTAACGCCGACTACCAGATGCACCGTCGGGCGACGCTGTTCTTGAACATCGCCAACCTCACCGGCGCCCCCTCGGTTCGCTACTCGGTTCACGAGGCGAACCTGATCCGGCACGGCGGCTTCGGGGCGAAATACACCCTCGGCGTCAAGGGCGGGTTTTGATTCCGGGTTGGACGGGCGCGGCGTCCCGGCGCCCGCCTTTCGCCACCTGACGCCCAGTCACACGCCCAATCCCAGCCCCGCGTCGCCGCTTGAACAGCGGCGACGCGGGGTTTTCGTTTTCGTTTCACTCGAACGATCGCGGCCGCAGGCCGCTCGTCAACCCCCCCGGGGCCGCGGCCGGGACTCCCTGCCACCCTGCTGCCAGACTGTCCGGCAACAGCCGTCTCGAACGGGCGGCTCGTCTCCGTCAGCATCCAAACTGAAGCGCCTGCGGCTTGCCCGAGACTCCGCTCGTTTTCCCACGACCGCCTGCAATTTGAACCGACCCTCAAACGGCATCACACCACCATGAAATCCGCCGGACTGTCATTGTCCGCCACCCGCGTGCTCGTTGCACTCGCCGGCGCCGCGTTTTTCGTTGTTACTCTCGCGGACGAAATCCTCTGATGATCCGCGGCGCAAAACTTTTTGTGAAAGGTTACGATGGCACCGCGTGTGGACCCTTTCGGTGGACCGCCGTCAGGGAATGGGTGGCAATCGGCTACTTCACGCCCGCGGATGAGGTGAGGCTCGTCGACGAAGCCGCCTGGACCCGGATCGAGACGTTGCCTGAACTGGTACCCACGCCGTCGGGCTATTACACCAACGAGCCGCTCAATTTCGCCCAGGAGCGCGCCCGCGAGAAGAAGGTCATCGGCGCCCGCGCAGCCGCCTACCTCCAACGACTGGGTTGTCCCGTACCGCCGCCGAGGTTGAATCCCTACACGGCGCTCCAATGGGTGAAAATCCTCGAGGAACTCCGCCCTCACCTGGCGGATGCCACCGAAAGCTGGGCGGCCGAAGAGGAGGCGAACGACCGCGTCCCCTCAGCTTCACCTCGGGACGCCACCCGGGAACAAATCGAATTCCTGCGGTCTGCCGGCCATGATGTGCCCGTCACATTGACCCGCCTGGACGCGCGGCGGTTGCTCTCCGGACCTCCGACTGAAGGGCAATTGCGACGACTGAGATTCTACGGCGTCACGCTTCCGGTGGGTGCGTGCAAGGCGGAAGCGTCGGAACAGATTGACCGGTACATGCGTGAACATTGGGAGACCGAGGAAGCGTATCAGGCGGCCAGGAAACGACTGATCACAGAAGCGGCCGAACGCCGAAAACCGGCCGACGAATGGGCGATTCGACCATCGCCCAAACCCGGGCTCAACGCGGCCGGCGCTCCTTCGACCGCGCCGACGCGTACACCGGCGCCGACGGCCGCGCCAAGCGTTTCCGCCCCACCACCCCGCCGACGCGCGGTCACGCCGCACGTCATGGTATCCCTCTTGGTCGTACTCGGGCTCATCCTGGTTGCCTGGTTCGTCCTCAAGCCGGGAACCGGAGCCGGTCCAACGCCCCCGACGGCCGCGCCGGCATCGCCCGATCAAATCAAAGCACCACCACTGCGGGCCTTCGCGATGTCGCTGAAGCTGACGGGCATTGTCGGCGGACCGGAACCCTGGGCCCTGATCAATGACCGGAAATACCTCGTGGGCGACGTGATCGATCCATCACGCGGCATCGTTGTCCTGCACGTGAATGCCGACAAACGCTCGGTCACGTTTGGCGATCGCGAAGGAAACATTTTCGAACGGATGCTCCCGTAGGGGCGGTCCGTTCACTCCCCGCGAAAATCATAACAAATGATCCGCGGCGGCTGATTGTCGCGGTGGTCGCGGGTGTTGTGCGTGACGTAAAGCAGGCCGCGGTGGAGCGCGGGAAGCGTCCAGGTCGAATGGGCCGCAAACAACCGCACCCGCTGCCGGGTCGCCGCGCCCGCGGGCGTGAGTTCAAATTCAGCCAGGAGCCCATCCTCGCCGAGACAGAAGACCCGTCCTCCCGCCCGGAGGAGGCTGGCGCGGAAGAAGCTGTTGACGCGGCCATCCTGCTCGAACCGCGTGTCGTCGCTCCAGGCTATCTTGCCGGTGCCCGCATCGATGCATTTGAATTCCGTGTCCGGCGGATTGCGCCCGGCAAAGCCATAGAGGTGACCGCCGATCTGGAGCGGCATCATCCAGTGGAGTCCGAAACCGCGCTCGGTCCAAACCTGCCTCGATTTCAGATTCCCGTCGAACTCCAGCACCGTGCCGCCTTTTTCGTAGCACTCGGAAATGAACACCCGCTGCCCGTCGAGCACGAGGGGCGTGCCCGCTATGACTGATTCGAAGGCCCTGGCCCGCCAGGGAAAGCGATCGAGGACGCGGCCGTCCCGCGGATCGATTGTCAGTAATCCGCCCACACTGGGGCGGCTTTCGCCGGCCGCGATGACAAGGGCGACCTCCCGGCCGCGGAGCCGCGCGACGATCGGCGACGCGTAACTGGCGCCCCAGGAATCCTCCACCTCCCAAAGGGTACTGCCCGTAAGCCGGTCAAAGGCGGCCACACACGTGCCGCGGACGCCATCGCGGGCCTTGCCGCCGACGTTGACGATGATGCGATCCTGCCAGACGAACGGCGTCGGACCGTATCCGAAGAAGTATTGCGGAACCTGGTACTCCGCCATCAGGTCGCGATGCCAGATCACCTTGCCGGTCTCGAGCTCGAGGCAATGCAGCCGGGCCGTCACCCCCGCGACGTAGACGTGGCCGCCGTGAATCACCGCGCTGGCACGCGGCCCGGGACTGAAGCCGTAGCGGTCCTGGTATTCCACCGGATAGTCAAAACGCCAGAAACGCCGGCCCGTCTCCGGCTCGAGGCAATCGACCGTCTCGCGGCCGTCGACGCGATGGAAGTAAACCAGGCGGCCGCCGGCAAACACCGGGCAGGCATAGCCCTCGCCCACGGCCAGCTCCCAAACTTTATGCGGGCCGCCCTTGGGCCAGGAATCGAGCAGCGGTTTCTCCGCCGTGGTGGCGTTGTGGCGCGGGCCCAAAAAGTGCGGCCAGTCCTCCGTCACCGCGCCGGTGGAAAGCGGCTTCGGCGGCGCATGGAAAGTCAGCCCGGCAAACGCTCGCGCCTCCGCGGCGCCTGCCAGCGGGGAGAAAAGCGGCAGCGCAAGCGCAAGCATCGCGGCGCCTCGAAGTGGTTTCACCACTGTCCGTGGCATGAGGCACCTGAAAAAACAGGACGGCTGCGAACGCCGGCCGTCCAGCTGCACGAAGGTGACGCTGTACATCTTAACGAAGGCCGACGCCCACATCTTCGGCATCACGCCGATCCATTTCTGTTTGTTCCAACTCGTTTTCAAGATGAGTCGAAGTTGCCGGCAGGCAGACTGCCCCAAGAGTGCCATGTTGCCGCCATGCGATCCCACCCAGGGTTGAACGCTCAACCCGGGCGCCTCTGACAATGATACAAAACATAGCCCAGCCCGGCTCCGAAGCCGAGCCCATGGGCCGCGCCCCAAAGCAGCCGGCCGGCGGGCCCGCGCACGAGTGCGTAAAGTTCCCCGCCGAGGTAATAACCGACGCTATGAAACGCAAATAACACGGCGAAGAGCCGCAGGAAACCGTTGGCACGGCCGAAGGCGCGCTGCAGCAGCCACGTCGCCGCCGCCAGACCGGCAACGGCGCCAAATAAATCGGCGCAATACTTTCCTTTCAACCCGAACCAAAAGGCGCACCAGCCGAATGCATAGGCGATGAAGACGGCCGCGAAGAGCGGCGGGAATCGTTTCCACGCCCCGGGCGCCCCCACCAACCGGCTCAGCGCCAGCCCGGAAAGGCCGACGTAGATCGCCGCGATCGTCGCATACATCGCCGCGGTCCCCGGCACGAGGCGATACGCCCAGATCGAGTAGGCGAGCACACTCACGACACCGAAGCTCACACTGCCATAGACGATCGAAAACCAAATCCCGGGTGGTTGACGATTCACCTCCGGCCCGGAGCCGGGAAAATTCTCAGGGGCAAGTCCGAAGCACTTCATGGTGGGGCGGCGAGCGTCGGGGATCGCCCGGACCGCGGCAAGCCGGATGAAGTCGGGATGACGACGGGACGATGGGTCAAGGGCGCACCGCGGTTCACTTTTGACGTCATGCCGCCTTGGCGTGATCGTCCGGGTCATAACGATTTCCCCATGACCAACCGCCTTCATCTCCGCCCTTTCTGCCTTGGCCTGGGGCTGATGCTCCTGTCGGGAGCAGCCACCCGTGCTGACGACTGGCCACAGTGGCGGGGCCCGGGACGGGACGGCGTATGGCGGGAAACGGGAATCGTCACGACGTTTCCCGCCGCCGAACTTCAGCCCCGGTGGACCGCGAAGATTGGGCCGGGCTACAGCGGTCCCACGGTGGCGGGCGAACGCGTTTTCCTGACCGACCGGGTGATCAACAGGAACGGGTGTTGTGCTTTGACCGGGCGACGGGCCGGCCGTTGTTGACCCTGGCCAGTCCTTGCGTGTATCACGACATCGCCTACGCGCTCGGCGCGCGCGCCGCCGTGACCGTGGCCGACGGGCGCGCATTCTCCTTTGGCGCCATGGGGCACCCTGCAGGGCTTTGAGCGTCTGAGCAGTGCGCACTTCATCACGCCGAAAACCAATTTGCGCGGCCGGAATCATCCCATTGCGTGGTCGCATCCCGCCTACGCCCATCGGAGTCTGTTTGCCCGGAACGACTCCCAACTGGTGTGCATACCCCTCGGCGTGGACGGCCGGTGACATAGGGCTCCGCGCGTTCGCCCCGTCGAAGGGCGCAGACCGGCGAGTTCATTCGGATTGATTAGTGCCCATTCGTGATTGAACTGAATCCTTCCCCTCCGGCTGAGAGCCCCACCCACCATGAACCACGATCGCACTTCGGCTCATTTCGAAGGCGAATTGGATTGAGCGCCAGCGAAGCATCCAGCCGCACCGCCCACCTGTCTATATCCTCTATGAAACCTCAACCCAGATTCACCTTTGTCGTCGTGTTCGCGGTTCTCTCTTGTGCCCCGCGCGCCCACTCCGCCGAGTGGTCGCAGCTCATGGGCACCGGCCATGACCGGAAGACGACGGAATCGTTCGCGCCGGCGTCGCTATCGGGCCAGACCCGCCGGGCGTGGGAGGTTTCGGTCGGCGGCGGATTCAGTTCCTTCGTCACGGGCGACGGAAAAGCGTACACCGTCATTCCCGTGGACGGCCGCGAGACCGCCGTCGCGCTCGATCGAAAAACGGGGAAGACGCTTTGGCAAACGCCGTTGGGTGCGACGGGCTACCGCAACGGCGGCGAACGAGGAGCCGAGGGCAACGACGGCGGAGATGGCCCGCGCTCCACGCCGGTGTTTGCCGGAAACCGGGTGTTCGTTTTCGGCGGCAAATTCGACCTTTACGCGCTCGAGAGCAGTTCCGGCCGAATCCTGTGGCAGCACGACCTGATCAAGGAATTCGAGGGCAAAGAGATCACGTGGTCGAACGCCGCTTCGCCGCTCGTCATCCGGGACCGGGTCTTGGTCGCAGGCGGTGGGAGCAACCAGAGCTACCTCGCATTCCGCGCCGACAACGGCCAGGTGCTGTGGAAAACCGGCAGTGATCGGCCCACCCATTCAACTCCGATTCTCGCGACCATCCACGGGAAGGAACAGGCGATCTTCATGGCCGAGCGCGGAGTGGTTTCCCGCGATCCCGCGGATGGCCGCGAGCTTTGGCACTATCCGTTCCCCTACCGCACCTCTACCGCCGCATCACCGGTGGTTTGGCAGAACATTGTCAACTGCGCGGCGGCCTATGGAGTTGGCGGTGGGGCCTGCCAGGTCAAGCGCACCGGAGAAACATGGGAAGTGACCGAACTCTGGCGCAGTCCGGGCAATGACACGGCGGCGCACTGGAGTACAGCCGTGGCGCATGACGGCTATCTCTACGGCCTCTATGGCCATCGCGATTTTGCCAAGAACGCCTTCAAGTGCATCGACATTCGTACGGGCAAAATCCTGTGGCAGGAGCCCGGCTTTGGCCCGAGCCAGGTCATCATGGCCGGTGGCCGGTTGGTCGCGACGACGGATTATGGTCAGCTTGTACTGATCGAACCGACACCGACCGCTTATCGTGAGCTCGCCCGGATCGATGCGATCAAGGGCAAGGTGTGGGCGAGTCCCGCGTTCAGCGACGGCCAGCTGTTGCTGCGCAGCACCACGAAGGGCTTATGCTTGGAATTCTAGCCCGGCTATTTCGGTGCGCGAATCGAGTTCGCGACCAAAGGAAGAACTCGGGGCGAGACGAACGTGTGCCGCCCGTAGCGAGCATCGAGTAGCGAGCATGTAGGACAACGTGCATTCGAACACCCGTTTCTACTCACTACTCGCTACCCGCTACTCGCTACTTTTCCGACCGCACTCAAGGATCGAGGTCGTAAATTTCCACCAGCGCCTGGCCAGTCGTACTGCCGACCCCTGACACTTGGACACTATATCCACCCGGAGGAAGCGACATCAGTACAGCCGCGTCCTTGCTGTTGTCGGTAAGCGAGAAAGCCCCGGCGGCGGCAAACGCCGCCTTCAGCGCCGCGGTGCCGCCCCAATCGTTGTTGCTGGCCGCCGGTGCGTCCACACCCGCCGCGTAGACGGACAATTGTGGATCCGTCAGGAGCCCGCCAACATTGAAGGCAGCCAGCCCGGGGCCGACCGCGCGAATGAGTACAAGCTTCGGCACGTTGCCCCGAATCACAAAGCCGGGGGTGAGCACGTTTTCGTCGGTACCGACATATCCCAGCGCTGAGACATTAGTCACCCGCACCGGGGACCGATCGTCGTCCGCATCGTAAACCTCCGCCAGGGCGACGCCCGTCGTCGCCGTACCGCCGGGCGAAATCCGGACGCTGTAGCCGCCCTGATTCACGGGCAGACTCACCTGCACTGCGGCATCCTTGGAACTCGCCGCCAATGGAAACGCGCCGACCGACGCAAAGGCGTTCGAGAGCGCCCCCACCCCACCCCAGTCATCGTTGGCTGCCGTGACTGCACCCGTCTGCTGGTTGTTAAGTTCGAGCGCCACGTCCTCCAGGGCGGTGGGGAGTCCGAAGAGCGACAGCGTCGGCCCGATTCCGCGGACAATCACGTTCTTGCGGCCGGTGCCGCGCAGGACAAAACCGGGGGTGAGGGCGCCTCCCGGTTCCACCAGTCCGCGCGTGGCCACGTTAATGAGACGGGAGGGAACCAGCGCCGGATTGCCCGCCTGGAGGATCGTCGCGCCCTGGCCGGTTGCGATCGTAGAGACGCCATTCGAAGTCACCGCATATAAGTTCTCGCTTGCCGCGAGGACGGGCAGGTATTCCCAATTTACGCCATCGAGGGAGAACAACCCGACACCGGCCTCACCCACAACGAGCCAACCACCATTCGCTTTCGCGACGCCACGATACGTGCCGTTATTCAGCGGCGGCGGCGTCCGCGGGGCAAACGACTGGCCATCCGTCGATGCGAGAATCGTGCGCCCTCCGCCCACGACGTAAAACGTGTTTCCATCGGTGCCGATTCCGTACAAGGCCTGTATCGTCCCGGAGCTGAGCGCTGTCCACGTGGCGCCGTCACCCGACACGAGAATCACGCCAACGTTGCCGATCGCATAGAATCGCCCCCCGAACACCCCGACATTCTGCAGAACGCCCGTCACCCCGGAGGTTCCGGCGGTCCACTCCGTCGCGTTGGTCGACGTCAGGACCACGCCGTTGTTACCTACGGCAACAAAGCGCCCGTTCGTGAACGCGACGGCGTTCAAGGGCTGCGTCGTGCCCGACGCGGCCAGCGTCCACGTCACGCCATCGGTCGAAAAGAAGATGGTCCCATTCTCACCGGTGACCACATAGCGGCCGGACCCGTAGGCACAACCGTACAGCGTATTCCCTCTTGGCGTGGCTTGCCGAGTCCAGGTCGTCCCATCGGGCGAGGTCAGCAGGCCGCCATTGGTGCCCACAGCCACCCATTGCGTGTTCAAGAACGCGACCCGATAATTGGCCCAGCGGGCGCCGGAGGATCCGCGCTGCGTCCAGGTCACGCCGTCCGGTGAACTGGAAATTTCGCCGCCATTGCCCACCGTGACGAACAATCCCGCACCATGCGTCACCGCAAAGCGCGGCGCGGTGATATTGTAGGCCGGAATCGTGATGTTCGTAAACATCAACAAATCCGGTGTCACCACGACGCGATCGGTGTCCGTCACAAAAACATATTGCGCGCCATTGAACGCCACGCCGCGCAACGCATTCGTGTTGGCGGTGTTCGCACGCCGCGTCCACGTCGTGCCATCCGGGGACGAAAAAATATTCCCGGACGCGCCGGCCGCGACAAACTGATCGCCGAAATACGCAACGGCATAAAAATCACCGGTCACGCCCGTGAGGGGGACTCGGGTCCAGGCGATCGAATCGGGCGAAGTCAGCAACGTTCCACCCTGGCCGACCGCGACGTATCGGCCCGCGATGCTGGCGACCGCATACAGTGCCTGCGTGACCCCGGTGGGGCGAACGGTCCACGCCGCACCGTCCGGCGAGGTGATAATCGTGCCGTTGTCGCCGCACGCGATCCAGGCGTTGTTCACTTTCACGACCGACCGCAGATTGGTAGGGGTGGACGGGTTGCGCTGCGCCCAATTGATCGTGTCCATCGAGGTGAAGAGCGCGCCATTGTTGCCGACTGCCACCCACTGGAGGCCATCGGAACCAACCCCGATGATTTGGGTGGTCGGCAGGGTGGCTGCGAGTCTCCAATTCACGCCATTGGTCGAGGTCAGCACCCGACTGCCAGTGCCGGCCGCCAGAAATCGGCCATTGGCGAAAGTCACCGCGTTCAGTGTCCCGCCCTCCGGCAGGGGATTGCGCCAGACGAAGTTTGGTTTCGGCGTGACGGCCAAGGTGGCCGCCACGCTCGTGATGCTCCCGGCCGTGTTGGACACTGTGACCGTATAAGCACCCGCATCTCCCGTCTGCACCGGAACGAAACCCAACGAGGCAGTGGTCGCGCTGGCGATGGCGGTGCCATTCTTGTACCACTGGTAGCTTAAAGGCGCGGCGCCGCTCATATTCGCCACCAACGTGGTGAAAGCCCCGGCCAGCAGGTTCTGGCTCGCAATCGGCGATGTAAAGGTCGGCGCACCACCCGAAGGCAGAAGTGCCGGATCGCCCGCCTGGAGAATGGTCGCGCCGTTGCCCGTCGCGATCGCGGAGACGCCATTCGAAGCGACGGCGTTCAATCCTTCGCCCAGCGCAAGGTTGGGCAGGTAGTCCCAAACCACACCATCAAGGGAAAACAGGGCCACGCCCACATCACCCACCACCAGCCAGCCGCCATGCGACTTCGCGATGCCGCGATAACTGCTGTTGTTCAGGGAGGGCGGCGTCCGCGGTGTCCACGACTGGCCATCCGTCGAGGCGAGAATCGTGCGCCCCAAGCCCACGACGAAAAGGGTGTTTCCGTCGGTGCCGATTCCCAGTAACGACTGTGTCGTCCCGGAGCTGAGCGCCGTCCAGCTGGTGGCATCGCTGGAGACAAGGATGACACCACTGGTTCCGATCGCATAGAAGCGTCCGCCGAAAACTCCGACGTTTTGGAGCACACCCGTCACGCCGGAAGTCGCGGCAATCCAGGTCGCGCCATTCGTCGAGGTCACGATAACCCCGTTGTTACCCACGGCGACGAAGCGCCCATTCGTGAAGGCAACCGCATACAAACTCTGCGTGGTTCCAGAGGTGGCCGTTGTCCAAAGCACGCCATCCGGTGAATTGATAATAGTGCCATTGTCGCCCGTCACCACATAACGGCCCGCACCGTAGGCGCATCCACGAAGCCGGTTGCTCGTCGGTGTGTTTTGGCGGGTCCAGCTCACCCCATCCGGTGACGTCATCAAGCCGCCAGCCGTTCCCACGGCCACCCAACGCGAGTCCAAATACGCGATGTTGTGATTGACGTCCCGAGCCCCAAGGGACCCTCGGGGCGTCCAGCTCACGCCATCAGACGAACTCGAGATTTCGCCGCCACTGCCGACCGTGACGAACTGCCCCGCCCCATAGGCGACAGCCAGCCGGGGCACGGTGATATTGTACGCCGGAACCGTGACATTGGTGTAGCTCGTCAGGTCCGGGGTGACGACAACGCGATCGCCGTCGGCGATGAAGACATATTGGGAGCCGTTGAACGCCACGCCGCGCAGCCAATTGGTGTTGCCCGGGCTCGTGCGTGCCGTCCACGCCGTGCCGTCGGTGGATGAGAATATGCTCCCGGAGGCGCCGGCCGCGACGAATTGTCCATTGTGATACACGACCGTGAGGAAATCACCGGTCACTCCACTCGGCGTCACGCGGGTCCACCTGATCGAATCGGGAGACGTCAGCAGGGTGCCGCCCTGGCCCGCCGCGACATAGCGGCCCGCAGTTCCAGCGACCGCATACAGTGCCTGCGTGACCCCGGTGGGGCGAGCCGCCCATGTCGCGCCGTCGGACGACGTGATCACGGTGCCGCTGTCACCGCAGGCAATCCAGCCGTTGTTCACTTTTGCCACCGATCGCAAATTGGCGTTCGTGGACGGGTTGCGCTGCGCCCAAGTCATCGTGTCGAGCGAGGTGAAGAGCGCGCCATTGTTGCCGACGGCAATCCACTGAAAGCCGTCGGAACCGACGCCGTAGATCAGGGTGGTCGGCAGGACCGCCGCGAGGCTCCAATTCACACCATCGGTCGAGGTCAGCACGCGACTGCCCAGGCCGGCCGCCATGAACTTGCCATTCGCGAACGTCACGGCATTCAACGTTCCCCCCTCCGGCACAGGGTTGCGCCAGACAAAATTCGGCAAAGGGGTAACCACCAGCGTGGCGGCGGTGCTCGTGCCGCTCCCAACCGCGTTCGTGACGGTGACCGTATAGGTGCCGGCATCCGCGGTCTGAATGGGGGCGAAACTCAGGGCGGCACTGGTCGCGCCTGCGATGGCAGTGCCATTTCTCTTCCACTGGTAACTGAAGGGCGCGGTGCCGCTCACGTTGGCCACCCACGTGGTGAAAGCCCCGGCGACGAGGTTCTGGCTCGCAATCGGCGAGGTGAAGACTGGCGCACCGACCGTCGGCACGATTGCCGGATTGCTCGCCTGAAGAATGGTTGCGGCGGCGCCCGTTGCGATCGTCGACCCACCGTTCGATGCGACGGCGTTCAGCGTCTCGCTGCCTGCGAGCGTGGGCAGAAAATCCCAATCCAGGCCATCCAGGGAAAAGAGGGCAACGCCGTCATTGCCGACCACGAGCCAGCCGCCATTCGATTTTGTGATGCCACGATACGTGCCATTGTTGAGCGCAGGAACGGTTCGGGCACTCCAGGCCTGACCGTCCGTCGACGCGAGGATGGTGCGCCCGCCGCCCACGATGTAGAGGGTGTTTCCATCCGTGCCAATTCCGAGCAAGGTCTGGGTCGTCCCGGAGCTGACGGCACTCCACGTCGTGCCATCGCTGGAGACGAGGATGACGCCGTTACTGCCAATCGCATAGAATCTACCTCCAAAAACTCCGATGTTTTGGAGCGCAGAAGTCACGCCGGACGTCGCGGCCGTCCAGGTGGTGCCGTTGGCGGATGTCACCACGGTCCCGTTGTTGCCCACCGCCACGAATCGCCCATTCGCAAAGGCGACCGCATTAAGGTTCTGCCCCGTACCCGACGTCGCACTCGTCCACGTCACGCCATCGAGCGACGAAATGATCGTGCCCTGGTCACCCGCAACCACATAACGCCCCGCCCCATGGGCACAGCCGCGAAGCCAGTTGCCGATCGGCGTGGTTTGACGCGTCCAGGTGGCCCCATCCGGTGATGTCGCCACCCCGCCATGACTCCCCACGGCCAGCCAGAGCGTGTGCAAGAACGCGACGCCGTAATTGACGAAACGGGCCCCCTGCGCCCCGCGGGCCGTCCACGTCGCTCCGTCCGGCGAGCTGGAGATTTCACCGCCGTTGCCCACCGTGACAAACCGTCCCGCCCCATAGGCGACCGACCACCGGGGCGCGGTTATATTGTACGCCGGAATCGTGATGTTGGTGTAACTCGCCAGATCCGGGGTGAAGAGCACGCGATCGGTGTCGGTCACGAAAACATATCGTGCGCCACTCGAAGCCACGCCGCGCACAGTGCTTGTGTTTCCGGGACTCGTGCGTGCCGTCCACGTTGTGCCATCAGCCGAAGCATAAATGATCCCGGACACACCGGCCGCGATGAACTGACCATTGAGATACGCGACCGCATATAAGTCGCCAGTCACTTCGTTCAGCGTGACGCGGGTCCAGTTCACCGTGTCGGGCGATGTCAGCAAGGTTCCGGTCTGGCCGGCCGCGACGTAGCGACCGGTTGTGCCGGCAACCGCAAACAGATTTTGCGTCGCCCCCGTGGAACGGAGACTCCAGTTCACGCCGTCCAACGAGGTGACGATCGTGCCGGTGTCACCCGCCACAACCCAGGCCCCGTTGACCGTAGCCACGGACCGGAGAGTACTCGTCGTCGATGGATTGCGCTGCGTCCAGTCAACGCCATCTCTCGAAGTAAAAAGCGCCCCGTTATTGCCCACCGCCACCCATTGGAAGTCATCGAACCCGACCCCGTTGAGCGCCGCAGTCGGCAGCGTCGCCACCTGGCTCCAATTCGCACCATCGATCGACACGAGCACGCGACCACCGACGCCAACGGCGACGAACTTGCCGGCACCGAACGCCACGGCATTCAGCGTTCCGCCCTCCGGCACCGGGTTGCGCCAGACGAAGTTCGGCACCGAGGCGACATTCAACGTCGCTCCGGTGCTGGTAATGCTGTCCGGACCGCTGGTCACGGTCACGGCATAGTTGCCGCCGTCACCCGACTGGAGCGGAGCAAAGGTCAATGTATTCTTGGTCGCGCCGCGAATGGGGGCGCCATTCTTGGTCCACTGGTAAGCCAGGGGTGCAGCGCCGCTGGCGTAGGCCACGAGCGTGGTGAAACCGCCGGCGAGCACGCTCTGGCCGGCAAGGAGCGTGGTGAAAACGGGCGGGCCCGCTGCCGGTGTCGAGTCCGGCACCGCTTCGAACGCGCCGATGTCCACGCTCCGGCCAAGCGGCCGGGCCGCCCCGTCGAAATCCGTGGCCGCCCCTAGCGTCGCGGACCCCGCATCGATCGCGACGCTCCCGCGGCCAGGACGAAAGTTCCCATTGACGGGATCGACGAGCAACGGATCCGTGAACAAATTGTGCCCCCCGAGCCCGGCGCCCGCGGGATTGGAAAAGGCGATTACGCCGTTCCAAATGACATTGTAATCCCACGCCCCGTTGGTCGTCCGCGTCTCGAAGATGGCGACATCCGGCGCACCGCGCACGGAAACGATGTTGTTATACCAGCTTACCCCGTCGGCATCCTGCACGGTGAAGGTCCCGTTGGTATCGACCGTGTTCGTCGTGTTGCGGATCCGCAGATTGCCCCACGCCGTGTTGTTCCGGACCGTGATATTGTCAGAGTTGGAAATGACCAGTGCCCGGCCGACGTTGTTATACAGAAGGTTGTTCTCGACGAGCGTGGCCGGTCGATAGGGACCGGCCGTGGATCCATCCTGGGTGTTGCGAAAATCGTCCAACAGGATGCCGTTGCTGACGGTAAAAATACTGCTGCGACCGTTGCTTCGACTTTCGTTGTCGAAGGCCTGGTTGCCGCGGATGATAATATGAAATCCCGGCGCCTGATCGACGGCCGCTGGCTGGAACACCTGGATTCCGCTCGATTGGCGGTCGTTTTCCAGCCCGTTGCGAAACAGCCTGTTCGCCTCGATCGTGAGATAATCGGACGCGAACGAGTTGATGCCGTTTCCCTGGCAGTTGTGGATATCGTTGTTGCGTATGGTCAGGTGGTGACCGACCAGAGTGATGCCATGCAAAAACGGGTTGGCGACGTCGAAGCCCGAAAATTCGACATAGGAGGTCCGGATGCTGACCGCGTTGGTGATCTTGGCCGCACCGCGCGACACCGAGCGGAAACTGATCGGTGCGCCCGCCGTGCCGGGCCGGACGATGGTAACCGCTTCGTTGTACGTGCCGGCGGCAACCGTCACGGTGTCGCCGGCGCCGACCAGCGCGGCCGCGCGGCTGATTGTCCGGAAAGGCAACGCGGCGGATCTCCCCGTATTGTTGTCATTGCCATTGTTCGCCACGAAGTAGTCCACCGCGCGCAGCGGAGCTCCGGGCAGCAGGGCGCCGAGGAGAAGTCGGGCGATGAAGAATTTCATGCGGCGTTGGACGTAGCGCGGTGCTTTAGTCCGCGTCTCCCACCGTATGAGCGCGGGCTGAAGCCTGCACTTAACCCACATCGCGATCCCGCTAGACAATTTCGGTGCGACCCGCCACGGTGCCTGGCAATGCCACGCTCCATCATGGTCTCCGGCCGCGTCTTTACCGACGAGTTTGTGCAACATA
>JBIJCX010000436.1:0-6364 GCA_044344465.1 Opitutaceae bacterium | reverse complement strand
TCCCGTGCGGATCAGGATGTCTGAGTCTATGGCAACGGCCGGAGGCCTTCGCTGCGCACCACCCACGATCCATCCTGCGGAAATCCGGGCGCGTCGCGCGTCGCGGCGCCATCCCATCCGACCGCCATCATGGCGACCGCGGCAAGGAGCGCCCCGTTCGCCGGCAGGTAAACCGGCAAATCGCCGCGCTGCGGACAATGCCCGTTGGCGGCATAGGCGTTGTTCGGTCCCTTGGTGAAGAGGAGGATGTCGACGGCCGTTTGCGGTGCCCCGAGCCGGGCCGCCGTCATCGCGACCATCGGATAGTCCCAACCCCAGATTTTTGTTTCCCAGTCCCAGGAGGAAATCACCGCATCGAGGGTCCGGCGCATCGTCGGCCCATCCACGCCGTCGCCCGGCAACTGCCCCAAGGCCATCAAAAACGACGGATGGTCGTGCCGGCTGTCCTTGTTTTCCCAGGTGTCGGGGATCGACTCCATCGCGACGTACTTTCCATCCTTGATGGGCAACGCGGCCATTCGCCCGATCCGATGGTCCCACGCCGGGTCGCGGCCCAATTTCAACCGCTCCCGCCACTCCTGCGCGATCTTCAGGCCTCGCACCCAATAGCTCAGTTCGTAGGTCGGATTCATGCTCGTCGCCCGGTCGTAGATTTCCTGGGCAATCCAGAGTGGCGGCCCCAGGTTGTAACGCTGCTTCGCCTCGTCCCAGTGCAGCATCGCAGCCATGCAGTCGGCCGTCTCCAGCACGAGTTCACGATACCGCGCCAGCGTCTCTGCTGTTGGCGCATTGCGGTAAAGCAGTTCCGCCAGATGGATGGGATGCGGCTGGTTCCAGACGATCAGGGGATTGCCGCCCGGGCTTTCCCGCCCATCCGGTCCGATCATCTTGGCCCAGCGGGCGCCTCGGAGTTCGCGGCTCCGCGCGAGGTCGCGCGCGATCGGCAGCGCCCGCACAAACCAGTCGAGATTCTTCGCCAGCAGCGTGTGGCGGCCCCACAGGGCAAAATGCGCGGTATGCCACCACACCATCTCGGTGTGGTGCTTCCCGAACCATGTGCTGTTCGTCAGCCCACTTTCCTGCGGCGGAAAATCGCCCGCGAATTGAATGGCGGTGAGGTATTGTGAAAGCACAACCCGGCGCTCGAGTTCGGCCGCGCGCGGATCCTTGCTGCCGGAAAAATCGATGGCGCCCCCGGTGGACCAGAATTTCGGCCAATGGGCGCGGCTCGCCGCGCGCACCTGTTCCGCCGTGGGCGCGACGTCGGGCATCTCCACCCCGAATGCGACGGTGAACTCCAGCACGTCTCCCGGTGTCACCCCCAGGCGGAAGGCATGGGGACCTTGCGGCGCGATCCGCAGCGGAGCCTCGGCGTTCACCGCGGCGAAGTAACGCGAGTCGTCGCGCGTATGCCTGAGGATCAAGCTCCGGTCCGACTGCGAGACGACCTGCGTCTCGTGCGACTCGGGCTGGGTCCAGTCCAAGGCCGGATTGTTCTTCACCTTGATGTCGTGCCCGCGCGGCAGGGCCACCCGAACCGCGAGTTTGCCACGGCCCAGCAGCGGAGACTCCACGCGCACCGCGAGCACATCACGGATCGGATGGCACGCCACGGTTACCTTCACCGGCAGGCCGTCGATCGAAAAACCGCTCGTCAGCAGGCCCGACCACAGATCGAGCGTCTGGGCGATGTCGCTCACGTCGGTGGGCGATATCGGCGGACCGTCAATCCGCACCAAGGCGAGTTGGGGCAGCGGCAGGTCATGCGGGTTCTCGCGGAGCCACGCTCCCGCCGGGCTGCGCTCCGCCGTCGGATATCCAAGAGTCTTGCCATATGCGGTGAAGGGCACGTTCGCGTCCGAGAGTTTGTAACCGTCGGGGTTCGGATTCGAGTGCCAGGCCCACCGGGCGAGGGTTTCCAGCGGAATTCCATTCTGGTGATAATGGGAGGAAAGGGTTTGGAGGCCGGTCGCGTCGGCCGTGAAGGCGAACCGGCCATTGCCGACGGAAAGCGGCGCCCACGGATCAACGCGGGTAATCTGCGGGTGGTGACGTGAGACCAGGGCTCGCCGATCGAGCGGGGCCGCCGAGGGGCCCGCCGGCGCGTTCGCCGCACTGACGGTGAACCGCGCCTTCGTGGCAAAGGGGGCGCTCGTGCCGGCGTGCACGGCGTGCAGCCGTTGGTGCGTGGCGCGCAGGGCGGCAATGAGCTCGGGGTAAGGCCGGTCGGTGACGTCCACGAGGCCGATGTTGTAGTTTTCGCCGTCCATGCGGCCGGTGCAGGGCTGGTCCACCCATTGGAACCAACTCGTGCCGATCAGGGCGGGAAACGCAGCGGCCTGTTCGACGTAATAGCGGTAGGCGACTCCGCGCTCGGTCTGATCCCGCACCTGCACGAGTCCCGGCGCGAGACCGCGCCCCGGCACACCAAAGTGAAACTCGCCGATCAAAATCGGCCGGCCGGTCGCTTGATGGATCTCCGCCAGCAGCTTCAGGTCCACCTGGTTCGCGTAAACGTTGAGGCTGTAGACGTCGAAGACCCGGCAGGCGCGCAGCATTTCCGGCGACATCCGGTGGCCGCCGAAGCGCAGGCCGAGGATGAGATGGTTGGGATCATGCCGGCGGATCGCCGCCATCGTCACCTCGAGAAATTTTTCAAAGGCCCGGAAGACGAACTGCCGGCGCCGCTCCGGCGTGTCGCCCGCCGCCAGCCACGCCCTGGCCTCGCGTTGGATCGCGCTGGCCGGCCGCTCCAAGATCAGATCCACGACAAACGCTTCGCGCCCCGGCCAGGCCGGCTCGTTGGCAATGAAGTAACCGAGCAGCCACGGATCATTTTTGCGCGGGGCGCATTGGGCCGCGGCATCGCGATCGGCGGCCTGGACGAACTCTTCGGCGTACACGTCGGGCAGGCCAAGGTAACCGGTGCTGATACCCCAGCCGCCGAGGTTCACCTGGTAGGCCTTCTTGCCGGCGTCCCAGAGGCGCGAGTCGCTCCAGTTGCCAATGGTGTTGAGGCCCCACGCGTCGAGTCGCTGCAACGCGAGATCCACCCATCTGGCCTGCACTTCGGCGCCGTGCCGGCGGACAAGATTCCAACTGTAGAATCCGCCGGCGGAGCGACGGCCCAGGCTGGCGGCCTCCCTGGGAGGCTGCGCGGCAAAATAATCCTCGCGTCCCTTGAGCCGCGATTCCCCCGCTCCGCTGCCAATGCCGGTCGCGGACGTGGAAAAAAAGAGATGCCCCTCGGGATCGACAAACCACCACCGACCGTCGACCTCCTCGACCCGAAAGAAGCCGGTCGCCCGGGCGCGGGTCGCGAGGTAGCCGCCGTAGCGACCGGTGCCAAAATCGCCGGGGCGCAGATCGCCGGCCTCGGCGGCCCAAGCGCGCTGGAGTTGCGCGAGGTCGTGCACCTTGCCGGGCCAGTCGATCGGCATCCACTGGCCAAATACATCCACGACCGGCTTGGGATCGAGCACGTCCGATCCGGGATCCTCCCGCGCCAGCCGCACCGAGCGGATCTCCAACGTGGGGGCACCGAGCGCATTCTGCATGCCGACGCCGAGCGCCGTCACGGCGTCGAGCGGGCCGTAAGTGCCGCCGGTGCTGATCCAAAACGACGGGCGCGGCACCTTGCCCACAGAGGCGAGATCCTGGCCCGACCGGTTAGGCTGCCGGAAGTATTGCAGGGGCACCGCGGCGCGAATCCACACGTTGGGCAGCGGCTGCACCTGGCGGCGTTGCACCCGATCGGCGCTGAACAGCGACAGGACAAAGCGCTGCGGCGAGGAGGCCTTCAGCTCGAGCACCAAGTACTGGTAACCAGTCCAGTCGGCCGGCAGTTCCGGGTTCAGCTCCGCGAGGGACCACTTGTGTTCGCTCGCCGCCCCGGCGAATGCCACACGGCGGGCGGGAAGCGGCCCGCCCTCCGCGACGACCGGCTGCGCCGGAACCACGATCGACACGGCGAGGAAGGAAAGGAAGCAATACCGCGAAAGAGACGAAGAAAGTTTCATCGACGGACAGGAAGACGGCAGAACTGCCGCCATCCCTTAGCAGCTTAATCCGCCCATGGAAAGCAACGGGCAAACATTACTCGGTCACTTTTCGGCACCAAACCCGCCAAAATTCGGAGTAACCCATTGGGTTACTTTACCTATGAAATTCCGGAGGGATCGGGGCGACAACTCATCGGAGTAGTACTAAATGCCCATGATTGAATCCCGCGGCTCTCCGCCCTTCGTCACGTCGTGGTCCATCGCCAACACCCTCACCGCCGCGGCGGCAACCGCTTCAACAGCGCCTTCATCTCCGCCACGACGGGCGCGTGGGCCTTGTCCTGGACAAGATTCCTCAACTCATGCGGATCGTTGGCCTCGTCGAAGAGCATCGCGCCCTTCGCGCCTTCGTCCCACTCCGCGTAGCGCCAGCGCGCCGTGCGCACCGCGCGGCCCAGCACACCGTTGATCAGGCAGACCGAAAAGGCCGGCAGGTCCCGCGGCGTGCCCGGGTCCCGCAGCAGCGGCGCGAGGCTTTGCCCTTGCAGGCCTGCCGGGGCCGGCAATCCGCACAGCTCCGCGAGCGTGGGATAGACGTCGATCATCTGGACAATTTGCGCCGCCACCTTCCCGTTGCCCTTCGCCCCCGGCGCCTGGATCATCAGCGGGATCCGCGTGCCAATCTCGAAAAGCGAGTTGTGCTTCGACCACTTGCCTTTCTCGCCGAGATGATACCCGTGATCGCCCCAGAACAGCACGACGGTGTTTTCACGCAGCCCGAGGCGATCGAGCGCGGCCAGCACGCGACCCACCTGCGCATCGACAAACGAGCACGAAGCCCAGTAGGCGCGGATGTACTCACGCGCCTCCGCTTCGCTCGCCTGGCGCCCGATGAAAAGATCGCCGCTTCGCGCCGGCACGGCCATCGGCGGGAACCCCGGCGGCGTGGTTGGCACGGAGCGAAAGTCAACCGGCAGCGGGATCTTCGTCACATCGAGCCGGTCAAACATCTTCCCCGGCGCCGTCAGCGGGCTGTGGGGCCGCGTGAAACCGCAGGCGAGGAAGAACGGCTTGTCCCGGTGCCGCTCGAGATAGTCGATGGCGCGGTCGGCGATTTTCCAGTCGGCATGGCTCTCGCCGTCGCCGTCGAGCCGGATCAGCCGGTCCGATTTCTGCGGATCCTGCCCGGGCCGCTTGTCGTCCAGATCGCCGGAAAACTTCCTTTTCTCGCCGCCCTCGCTCCATGCCTCGTCATCGTCGATGCCCCCGTGGAAAATCTTGCCGGTCCGCAGCGAGGCGTAGCCCTGCTGCTTGAAAAACTTCGGCAGCGAGACCAGCTCCGGATGGATGGCGCCGAACCAGTGCCGGTTGTCGAGCACTCCGGTCGCGGTCGGGTGACGCCCCGTGAGCATCGAGGCGCGCGAGGGGTTGCACAGCGGGTACTGCACATACGCGCGATCGAACCGCAGGCTCGCGGCGGCGAGCCGGTCCAGATTCGGGGTCTGCACGATGGGGTTTCCATACGCGCCCAAATCGGGCCGCATGTCGTCGGCCATCAGGAAGAGAACGTTTAACGGCTTCGCCACCGCCAGCGGGGCGAGCACGGCGCAGATCAACCCGGTCACCACGGACCGGCAAAGGCAACGGAAGGCGCGGTTCATGGCCCCAGCAAAGCCGGCGCGGCCACCCGAGGCAACCCCGGGGGCGGCGTCCCGGCGGCACGCGGCACCCCGGGTGACAGCGGCGCTTGCACCGACCCGCGGGCCCCGCCACACTGGGGCGCACTCGGAAAGGGGGCGCATCATGATGATCACGCGCACGGGTTTCTGGCCATGGGTAGGCCTCGGCATCACCGCCTTGGTCGCCGCAATCGACGTTTCCGCCCAGCGCGCGGCCGCACGCGCGACCGCCGCGGCTGTCGTCCGCGAGCCGGCCGTCGCGGGTCTCTTTTATCCCAAGGACCAGGCGGAGCTCACCCGGGTGATCGATGCCTGCCTCGCCGCCGCGCGAAGCGAAACCGGCGGCGACCTGCGGGCGCTTGTGTGCCCGCATGCCGGATACACCTATTCCGGACCAATCGCCGGCAGTGCCTACCGGCTGGTGGCGGGGCGCGATTATCGCACGGTCGTGGTGCTGGCCCCGAGCCACTACGCCGCCTTGAACGGCGCCGCGGTTTCCAATGCCGATGTCTTTCGCACTCCACTCGGCGATGTGCCCATCTCGGAGAAGGCCCGGGACCTCGCCCGCCTGCGGCCGTTCGTCCCCGAGGGCCGGGCTTTCGTGCAACGGCCTGACTGGTCGAGGCAGGCCTCGCGCCCGGTGCCCGCCATCGAGACCGCCGACACCTGGGAGCACTCCGACGA
>JBIJCX010000108.1:0-23388 GCA_044344465.1 Opitutaceae bacterium | reverse complement strand
GATCATGTGCGGGTAGTCCACGTGCCGGCCGCCGGCAACATAGAAGAGCCGGTCGAACACCAGGCCGTCGCTACTCACCGCGAGCGTGAGCGGGTCGCGTTTTCTTGGGTTCGAGTTGGAGACGAGCACATAGCGACCGTCCTTGAGCCGACAGCCGTAGAGTTTGGAGCGGGCGTCCGGGAAATCGGTTTGCACGGGCCTGCTCCACGTGCGGCCGGCGTCAGTCGAAAACGCCCGGAAGATGTACCCGCTCTTCGCGTTGTCGCGGAACAGCGCGACGAGGTTGCCGTCCGGGAGGGCCCACCAGATTGGCTCCTCAGCCTTGAGCGAGAGATCGCCGCCGGCGCCGGGCACCACCGGAACCGAAATCCACTTGTCCAATCCTTCCACGCCGCCAATGAGAAACTCGACGCCGGTGTCCTTGTAGTCGTGCTTCCGGCGCGTCATCGCCCATTCGCCTGTGGGCAGGCGCTGCGGCGCGAAGTTGTTGATCGCGTCGTTCTGCACGACGCCGGCGGCGTCCCATTTTTCGGATGTCGGATTCCAGCGGAAGGCGCGCAACGCCAGGCTCGGGCCGAAAAAGCCAGAAGCTTCATCGAGCGACGCGAGGGCCAGCAGTTGACCTTCGCGCACCCAGAGGCCGCGTGAGATGTAGCGGAGACCCTCTGGCTTGCGCGTGTTGTAGGCGGGCGAATCGGGACCGGAATTCGGGGGATAGCCGGTGATGAATTTCGGCGGCGCCCAATTCAGGCCGTCGAGGCTCGTGGAGTATTTTACGACCTGGCCGGCCATGTCTTCCACGCGCGGGCCGTCGCTCCACATTGCCCAGAAGCGGCCGGCGTGGTGAGTGAGGTAGTTGTGTTGATTGACACCCTTCTGTGCGTGCACGTCGCTCACGATCACATGTTGCACGGGGACGCGCGGCAGATTGGCGAAATCAATGGTGTGCGGATCGGCTGGCACCCACGGGCCCGCGAGCATGATCCGTGAGCTGGGATTGCGCAGGGGATGCGGAAACTGCGTGTTGGCGTTGGGCTGGGGCTGCGCGGTGGCCCACCACGGCAGCAGTGCCGCGAGACAGATCGAAGCAGAAAGTCGGGGAGGCTTCATGACGGGTGTCCGAGGCTGGCGCGCCAATGGGCGGCAGGAGAAGGCGAATAAGAGCGCAAAAGAGGGAAAAACGTAGCACGGCGCGATCTCCCCACGCCGGCGCTAATCCTCCTGGCGCTTTCGGTACTCGCCGGGCGTGAAGCCGAACCGGGAGCGGAAGCAGCGGATGAAGTACTGCACATCGGTGAAGCCGCATAGGCACGCCACATCGGTCACGTTGTAGCGCAGGTCGCGCAGGAGTTGCACACTGCGTTCGAGCCTAATCTCATTCACGTAGGTGCGGAAGTTGCACCTCGCGTGGGTATGAAAGAAGCGCGAGAAGTGATTGGGGTGGCGTTTGAAGAAGGCCGCCGTGCCCTTTCGGCTGAGTTGGGGGTCTGACCAGTGCTCGGAGAGATAATCGCAGACCGACTGCCAGAGGACCGTGTGGGTCGCCCGTTCATGCTCTGGGGCGTGTGTGATCAGGTGGGCCAATTCCGCCACGAGAATCTCGAGCAGCATCGAAAAAGTCCGGTCGCCCAAGCGCGCCGTCGGCTCCGCGCGCAGGAGTTGCAGGAGGTGCTCGCCCTTGGCGCCGAGGGTCTCGAGGGTGCGCCACTGCGCCAGATACCGGCCGGCGATCGTGCCATCTCTTGCCATGCCCTTTCGCGAGTAGATCGTCAGCCGCGTGGAGTCCGGTCGCAGGACGACGCCGAGTGACTGATACGGGGTGCGCGGCACCGGGCAAATCCAGGTGTACGGGGCCATAAACAGAACCTGTCCAGCGGCGAGATCGAACACCACCTCGCGATCGTTCTCGACGGTGAAAAACGTGCCACGCCCGACCAAGCCGATAATGAGGCGGGGCACCTCCATAAAGTACGCCGGCTGCTCCTGGGTCGGCTTCGTGCCCGAAAGTACGCGCCGAACGGGCAACGGCGACGGAGACTCCAACCACGCGTTGAGCGCGTCGAGGATCTGCGGGCGGTCGGCGGCGGGTCGCATGGGGGTTACTATGAGATTGTTCACCCGGTGGGCCGGCAAGCCCAGTCGTTGGGGGGCGAAGAGTCAGGCGCGCGGAGCTTGGGTTTTCTGAACTTCGTCAGGTGGAGCATCTAGCCTCGTCGCCGCTGGCGCGAAATTAACACCCAAGATACGCTCGATCGAGCCATGCCAGAACCGGAGGCTTCCACGGTCATCAACGTACACGATCGCAACTCCGGTGCGGGTTGCGATCATTGCCGGCGACACCGCGGCAGCGCAGGCGCTAGCCAGCTCGTAACCACGACTCCAAGTCACACCGTCATCGGCGGACACGTCGATCCGAAGTGCGCCGCTGTCGATCTCCGCCCGGGCCAGTCTGCCATCATCGAGCGCGACGGACGTGTTACCGGGTTCCGGTGCCTCGCTCTCTGCCACACGAGCCGGCGCTGACCATTGTTTCTCTCGCCGCTCGACCCTCCAGATGCCTGACGGCGGTGTCGTCGCCGCTGGCTCGCGCCAGGCAATGTGAAAACAGGCGTTGCGTTGCTGACTGATCGCCAGATTCGCCACCGCAGTGGCCCCGGCAGGGGCGGCGCAGGCGACCTCATGCGTGAAAAGATCGCAGCGCAAGTACTCGCCATAATGCGAAAGGTCGAGCGACTGGCCGCCAGCCACGATCTGCCCTTGCAGGCCGGCAACGTCGATCGCGGCTAGCTCGCAGTCTCGCTCGAGGCACTGCCGCGCGGCGTGGCCGGCGGCAAACCCCATTTGCGCCACGACGGTCATGACCCGGAACGCGCTCATCGCGGTCTGATCCCCCGAGGCCCCGCGTCCGGCCACCAGCAGGTTGCGGGCGCCCTGCGGAATCATCATGCGCAGCGGAAGATGATGCGGGTCGAGCATGTCGGTGACTCCGGTGCCAGCGCGTTGGGCACGGTCAGGCCAGTGAAAATCGATGTGGTAGGTGTTGACCGCGACCGCATCGGCGAAAATCACCGCGCGCCGCGCCTCCGCCTCCGTGAGGACGTGTTCGCCGACGATGCGCCGCTCCTCGCGGACGCCGATGCCGCGGGATACCGAGGCCAGCACGTGAGTGTCGAGCTTGCGGCCGCGGTAGCCAGTCGTCTGCAGGTAATAGATCAGCGCGTGCATTTGCCGGCGGGCGAAGATCTCTGCGGCGGAGCGACTGGGACCGTCGGCGGCGTCGAAGCCGACCACCTTCATCTTCACCTCGACCTTGCCCGAGGGGAAGCGGTGCAGGCTCGTCATCGGGATCTCGTGGTCGCCGTTCCAGCGCGGACATCCGCTCGGCAGCACGGGAGTCACCTTCCGTCTGGAGTCCCAAAGCGTGAAATAGAGGCTCATCGGCAACTGGCGGTTGGCGCCCTCGTGCATGACGGGGAAACCAGTAAGGAGGGGGACCACACAAGCTCCGGAAGCATCGATTACGAAACGCGGCGTCACCGTGTACAGGCCGCCAGCCGTTGAGAGGGTCAGCGAATTCACGCGGCCGCCGTCGGCGACCGCTCCGACCACGCGGGAGTGCAGCAGGACATCGATGCCTTGGGCCGTCACCATCTCCTGAAGAAAGAAGGCGCACCACTCGAGGTCATAGGCCCGACGGTCCTCGTTGGGCCGGTATGGCTCGATGAAATTGTGTCGGGCGAGTCGCGCGACGAGTTCGGCGAACGGACGATTTACTCTGGCGGTGTCCCCACAAAAACCCGCGACCCCTCCCGTTGTGCCCTGGCCGCCAAGGATGTTGCTGGGCTCTACAATCAGCACGCGATTGGCTGGGGTCTTGGCGGCCAAGGCCGCCATCACGCCGGCCATGCCGCCGCCGACGACTACGAGGTCGGGAGTGAGAACCGGGACAATTGCGGGGAGTGGCATGGTCAGTGGCGGGCAGAGTAGCGGCCCGCACCGGACGTGCGGAGGGGAAAGAGACACTCAGAGAAGGAAAAATGTAGCGTGAACGGCGCGCTATGGTGCGACCGCCCCAAAACCAGATGCACCGCTTACGCCAGTGCAAGCACGAGGATCATCCACGTCGTATTGGTGGTGCCCGGGAAGTCTGGTGGTCCGACTGGGACGAGGGGACTGCGTCAGATTTCCCAGCCGGGCCGGTTTTCCCGATTGAGAGATTCGTAGGCGTCCTTCGAGTCTGTGAACTCGAACTACTCCCGCAGGGTCAAAATACTCATACGGCCTCACAGTGATAGAATTTGAGGAGGCCGCCGGGGCGCTCACGAGTTTGGATCTTAACGGATGAACGCCCCGTAAGGTCAAAAAACTCATGCGGCCTCTCGGTGATAGAATTTCAAGAGGCCGCCGAGGCGTTAGCGGGTTTGGATCTTGCCGGATGAACGGCCAATCCAGTCTGCTGTTGCCGGGAACAGGATCGCGTTGTCCTTACCTTCGCTTCCAATTCATCAAGGAGAATTAACCGAGGCAACGGCCCGCGCGCAATCTCTCGTCCGCCCGGCAAATCCTTGAGGATTGGCCAGTACAAGTTTTTTGACCGTACGGGACTGCGACTCGAGGTCGAGGTGCCGGTCAACACGTCGGCCACGGTCTATCTGCCGGTCAAGCCCGGGGCCAAGCACAGGGTCGCGGCGATGGCTCCAGTGGCCCTCCGATCGCGATCGAATGGCCTTCAAGGTGGGCTCCTGGAAATACACCTTCGAAATCCGCTGAGCCCGCCCCCGCGAGCGGCTCCGGGGTATCCGGAAGGTGGAGAACGGTGCCGTGGGTGGCCGACAGCCCGGCGCGGGCATCTCGCGCGTCCGTCTAACGTGGATACACGACACCGATCGCTTGGCCTCGATCCAGTTTGACGCTCCCTATTTGGAGCCAGGCCGCCCCACCCAAGCCCCGATCGCTGAGAGCGCATCATGAATTCACCTGTCCCTATTTCAGCGCCCTTAGAAATTTCCTTCGTACCCCGAGCGTCGCGCCAGGCTCGATGACGTTTAGCGGCCTTACTCCATCGAGACCGGGGCGGCCGAGACCGCCCGCGATGGGCGACAGGAAACGCCCGTCGCCGGTCGACTTGCTTCGTGACGTGCCCTTCCGTAAGAGGTTCCTTGTGCATGAACCTTGCGGCTGAACAGAAAAAAGTCCTTCGCGCCCTGCATTGTTGGTTCGCGGCGGGGGCGCCGCCGCAGCCGGTGCTGCGCGTATTGGAGAGCGGGAGACCGGTGGGGCCGGCGGCGGCGTACTTCATGGAGGCGCCGCGGCTCATTCTGGTGCTCAAGGGGCGGGCGACGTTTCTCGCCGTCGTGGATGAGAAGGAGACGCGATTCGACGTGGTGCCGGGTCAGATTCTCTTCCTCGCGCGGTACACGTGGATTTCGCCGGTGCCGCGCGAACCTTACCGATCGCTCGGCGTGACATTTCGCGCGGATTCGACCAGATTGATCATTACGACGCGGCCTGCGATGGCGGCGGATGGCACGGTCGCCGATCGGCGAGTCGCCCAATGGAGCACGCTGGAGACGCTGGGGCCGAAGGGTGACCAACTGCTGCAACTGCTGCGGAGCGAGCCTTCCCGGCGGCTGGGCGAACGTACGTTCGGGCCGCTGGTGGAAATCCTCCTCGCGGAGGTCACGGACCTGGTCGAAACCGCGCCGGCCCACGAGCGCGCGAGCCGGGCCGTGCTCTGGCAGATGGTGTCCGATTACCTCGCGGAACACTGGTCGGACCCGCAACTCAGCCGCAAGTCGACGGCGAGCTACTTCAGTCGCCACCCGAACCATTTTTCACGGTTCTTCCACACCCACGCCAAGAAAAACTTCCGCACGTACCTGAACGAAATCCGCTTGGAGCGGAGCATGCAGTTCCTGCGCGATCTCCGCTACAACGTCGGCGACGTGGCTACGCTGTGCGGCTTCACCGACCTGCCGCATTTCATCCATTGTTTCCGGCTGCGCTTCGGCTTCACCCCCGGCGAGTACCGCAAACGCCACGAGCGCTGAGGGGCGTCCGGCAACGCGCGAGCCCGCCGGCCCGCGCTACTTTTCTTACAGTATTGCTAGTTTATTTTTACGCGTGTCGAGCACGGGAGGGCTCTTTGCTGCTGCTTGACGCTGCACTCCCGGCGCCCTGCAACCGGGAGCGCAGCCGTCCGTGTCCTCAACTCATCCCTGCCATGTACTCCCGTCAAGACCGTCCGTGCTTCCGCCTCGCCGCTGGACTCCGCCCCGGCGCGTACCTCGCCCTGCTGCTCGCCATCGCGATTTCTGGTCCCGCGCAAACCGTCGCCGCCACCGGGACGGTGATGGGTGCCGTCTCTCTCCAGGAAACCAAGGCCTACCTCGAGGGCGCCCGCGTCACGCTCGTGGAGCTGGACCGCAGCGTCCTCACCGCGCGCGACGGCGCCTTTGTCTTCGCCAGCGTGCCGCCGGGCGCGTACACTGTCCGGACATACTATACCGGTTTGGAAGACGCGGTCACACGCGTGGACGTAGCGGCGGACCGGGTGGCTCCGCTCGCGATCAGCCTGACGGCCGGCGTGTACAGAATGGAGAAGTTCGAGGTCTCCGCCTCGCAGGTCGGCGAGGCGGCATCGATCACCAAGCAACGCAACGTGGCCAACGTCATGAACGTGGTGAGCACCGAGGCCTTCGGCAACGTGGCCGACGGCAACATCGGCAACTTTCTCGTCCGCCTGCCCAGCATCTCGGGTGACATGGAGAACGGCGAGGTGACCGGCATCCGCGTGCGCGGCCTCCCGCCGCACCTCAATGCCGTCAACGTCGACGGCGTGCGCGCCGCCGCGGCGCTGGCGGGCTTCAATTCGATGTCGGACCGCGCCGCTCAGATCGATCACATCCCCTCCGAATTCGTGAAGGAGATCGAGTTGAACAAGGCACCGCTGCCCGAACACGCGGTCGATTCCCTCGGCGGCAGTGTGAATCTGGTCACCAAGTCGGCCCTCGATTTTGACCACGACGTGGTCACCTACCGCGCGGGGGTGAACCACAACTTCCAGCGCGACGACATGCCGCAATTCACGCCCAATTTCGCGCTCACGTACCTCACCCGTCGGGGGCAAAAGCGCAACATCGGCCTCGCGCTCTCTCTCACCTACACCGACTCGGTGTCGCCGCGCGACCGCATCGACGGCCAGCGCGTCGAGGCCGACCTCCGCAACACCCAGGCGCGCACCCTGGCCAACGCCAACGAGCGCTGGCGCAAGGGCGTGGGCTTCAAGTTCGACTACCGGATCGACGCCCAGACGAGCGTCTACGCCAAGTTTCAGCACAACTACTTCCTGACCCTCCGCCCGCGCACCGAGTTTGCGGCGACGCTCACCAGCCGGCTCGTCGCCGATTACAACGTCGTGAGCCGCGCGGCCATCGAGGCCGGGACCGTGCCCCGCACCACGGCCGGGGCGGTCGCCGGCGTGGCGCCCGGCTACACGGATACGTTCACCGAATTGCTCGGCGCGACCTTCCGCCACGCGGTCACGGGCGACAGCGCGCCAAAAGTCTGGCAGTACTTCTACGAGGTGGGCGGGACGCGCCAGCTCGGTGGCGACCAGAAGCTGTCCGTCCAGGCCACCTACAATCCCTCCGACAGCCGCACCACGGCGGAGGCGCTGACGGCGACGATGGTCCCGAAGGTGGGCCTCTCCATCGATGCCCGCAGTGACCAGCGCAAGCCGGTGTACCGGCAGACCTACGGCCCGAAGTTTGGTTTCGGTTCGGACCTGAGCCAGTACACCGCGACCTACTACGCGTTGGTGGACCAGGCCGAGGACGACCTGACCAACCTCAAGGCCGACTATGAGAAGGCGTTTCGTACGCTGTCCCTGCCGGTGAAGCTCAAGAGCGGCGTGTCCTGGCGGCGGCAGGAGAAATTCGGCGGCGCAGGCGGCGTCGCGAATTTCAACCTGGTCGGCGCCGACGGCGTGCAGGGGCGCAACGCTGCGACGGGCCTCAACGACGACAACCTGGCGCAGTTCCTGAAGGCGAGCCCGGTGCATCCGGTCAAGGTGCAGGGTTCCCAGCCGTGGCCGGAGATGAACGACCTCGACTACGCGAGAGCGGAGGCTGTGTTCAAGGCCAACCCCCGCTGGTTCACGGTGCTGGCGCCCGCCACGTACAACATCAACCGGGCGCAGGAGGATGTCTCTGCCGCCTACGCGCAGGCCAGTGTGCAATCCGGCAAACTGAATGTGCTCGGCGGCGTACGCTTCGAGCGGACCGAGGTCGCAGCCACCGGTCGCGTGACAGATGCGCGCAATCCGGGCACCGTGACCACGACCAAGGTCGGCGACTACCAGGATTACTTCCCGAGCATCCACTGCCGCTACGATGTGACGAAGTCACTCGTCGGCCGCGCCAGCTTCTCCACCAGCATGGCCCGGCCCAATATGACGGATCTCTATCCGACGACCTCGGTCAGCTACTCCGGCGCATACGGCACCGTGACACAGAACAATTCGGACCTGAAGCCGCAATTCTCGAAGAATATCGATCTGTCCCTGGAGTATTATTTCGAGCCGGCCGGTCTCTTCTCGGTGGGCTGGTTCCACAAGGACATCACCGATTTCATCGCACGCGGCTTGACCCAGATTGGGACCGGCGCGGACAACGGCTTCAATGGCCAGTATGCGTTGTTCGATCTCAACACCGCCACCAACGTGGGCTCGGCCACGGTCCGGGGCTTCGAGATCAATTACAGTCAGAACTTCACGATGCTGCCGACGCCGTTCAACGGGCTCGCGGTGTTCGCCAACTACACCAAGTTGAAGACCGAGGGGACGTACAACAACGGCGTCAGCGAACTCGATGGTTTCGTGCCGGTGACGGCCAATGCCGGCGTCACCTACCGTTGGCGCGATTTTACGTCGCGCGTCAGCTATAACTACACCGGCGACTTCCTGCGCACGCGCAACAACAACATCGACCAGCAGCTGCGCTTCCGGCCGAAAACCACGGTCGATGTCAGTTTCCAGTACCAATACCGCCCGAAGCTCGCGTTCTTCGTCGACTTGATCAACCTCGGCGATTCCTGGCCCGTCTGGTACACCGGCACGAACCGCGAACGCGTGCGCATCGCCGATAGCTACGGCGCCCGAGCCAATATCGGCATCTCCGGCCGGTTCTGATGCGGATGAGGCCGGCGTCTTCCACCGTGTTTTCCGGTTTATGCCCCGGCTCCGGGCGGGCGCAGACCGGACTGGTCGCGAGCATCGTGCTCGGCGTGGCCGCAGTGGGCGCAGCCCCGGCGGGGGAAAAAGCAACGCCGGAGCCGTTGCCGGTTTGGCCGAAGACGACGGTGGAGCGCCCGGAGTTCACGACCCAGGCCCTCGTGCTGCGCGATGGCGCCCTGCTCGCCTATTATGTGCGGCCCGGGACCGGGCCCACCCTCATCCTGATTCCCGAGACCAACGGCGATCGCGCGCAGTATTTCACGGAGGAATTTCTGACGCGAATCGACCGGACGTTTCGCCTGGTGGTCATCGAGACCCGTGGCCAGGGACGGAGCTGGCCGCCGCCAACACCGGCGCAAGCCACGATTGAGCACTACGCGGAGGATGCGATCGAAGTCGCGCGGCACCTCGGGCTGGCCAGTTGGTACGTCGTCGGCCACAGCCTGGGCGGCATGACGGCGATTGCGATTGCGGGGCGCAAGCCGGCCGGGCTGTGCGGGATCATCGCGCTCGAAGGCTGGGTTCACTCCCGGGTGCCGGAGCTGGCGTTTGCGGGTCAGCCGCCCCGCACGGAGGCGCAGAATGTCGAGGCCCGCCGCCAGCGCGAAGCCCGCTACCTCTCCCACCGCTGGACGGCGGAGGAGTATGCCTCGCTGACGCGGATGTGGCGGGTTTGGACGGAAGGGGAGGCGATCATGCGCGACACGACCTATCCGTTGCTCGCCGTGTTTGGCGATCGCGGCCGGCCGCAACGGCCCGCGCGCGAGAAGTTGCTGCTGCCGGACAAACCCAACGTGGAACTCGCCTGGATCGCGGGCGCGGGGCACCAGGTGACGGCGCCGCCTTTCGCCGGGGAGGTCGCCGCGGAAATCAACCACTTCGTTGCCCGAGTGGAGGCGCTGCCCGGGCCGCGCGTTGTGCGCCACCAAATCGTGTGGCGCGATCCGGGGCGCTTTGCCGGCTGGCCCGCCAACAACGGCGCGTGGTCGTGGGGTGACGAACTACTGGTGGGCATGAGCTTATTCTGGCACCAGACGCAGGATGTGGCGCGGCACCAGATCGACCGCAACCGGCCGCAGGAATCGTGGCTGGCGCGCAGTCGCGACGGCGGCGCGACGTGGCAAATCGAGAAACCGGCGGCGCTCCTGCCCCACGCGGAGCTGGCGCCGGCGCGGACCCCGCTGCGCGAACCGCTGGATTTCCAACGCCCCGGCTTCGCTCTGACGGTGCGCTTCCACAAGACCGGGCCGGCGTTTTTCTATTATACCTACGACAAGGGGCACACCTGGGCGGGGCCGCATGACTTCCCGGATCTCGGCACGCCGGGCATTCAGGCGCGTACCGACTACCAGGTGCACGGCCCGCGGGAGATGACCGTTTTTCTCACGGCGAAGAAGGCTAACGGCGAGGAAGGCCGGCCCCTGTGTGCCCGCACGACCGATGGCGGCATGACGTGGAAACTGATCTCCTTTATCGGGCCCGAGCCGGCGAAGTTCGTCATCATGCCGTCGACGCTCGCCCTGGATGCGCAGACGTTCCTGGCGACGGTGCGGGTGGCCCACCCGGATGGCCGCAACTGGATCGATGCCTGGGTCTCGCGCGACCGCGGCGCGACGTGGGATTATTTCAACCGGCCCGTCGCCGACACCGGGACGAACTCCGGCAATCCCCCCGACTTGCTGCGACTGCGCGACGGTCGCCTGTGTCTGGTTTACGGATACCGGGCCCCGCCGCGCGGCCTCCGCGCCCGCCTCAGCCGCGACGAGGGAGCCACTTGGGGCGATGAAATCGTCCTGCGCGCTGACGCCGTCACCCACGATCTCGGTTATTCGCGATCGTTTCAGCGCGCCGACGGGCGTATCGTCACGGTGTATTACTACAACGACGGCGCCCACACCGAGCGGTTCGTTGCCGCCACGGAATGGGATCCCGGGCGTCCTTGATCGGCCGGTGCCACTCCATGTCTGCCGCCAATCCCTCTTCTCCGGCCCCGTCCCCGTCGGGCGCGGACTACGACGTCGTGGTAATCGGCGGAACTCCCGCCGGCATCGTGCTTGCAGTCCGGGCCGCCCGCGAAGGCGCCCGCGTGCTGCTCGTCCACCACACGCCGCATCTCGGCGGGATGCTCGCCAACGGCCTCGGCGTGTGGGATTCGCGCTACGAGCGCATGCGGTCGCCCATCTACGACGAGGTCCGGCAGGCGATCTTCGCGCATTACCGCAACACGTATGGCCTGGATTCGCCGCAATATGGCGACGCCTTGCCGGGCGCGACCGGTCATACCAACGGCAAGTTTGAACCTCGCGTGGCGGAGCAAGTCCTGACGGCGTTGGTCGCCCGGGAAAAGCGAATCACCGTCGTGTTGTCGCATTATCCGGCGGCGGTCGAGCGGGTGGGATCGCGGATTGTGGACATTACGTTTGCGTCCATGAATGGGTTGGGGCGTTTTCGGGCCAGCGCGCCGGTCTTTGCCGAGTGTTCTTACGAAGCGGACACCCTGCCGCTGGCGGGAATTCCCTACCGCGTCGGCCGCGAGGCGCGGTCAGAGTACGGCGAGGACCACGCAGGTGTCGTCTTTATGCAGCCGGCGGAGGAGGCACCGAACGCGGGAATGGCGCGGACGGCAGCGGACCAGGCGGCGCTGCAGTTGCGACATTTTCCCGGCTTCCAGGTGCGACGGCCCGAAAGCACCGGCGAAGGCGACGGGAACGTTCAGGCGATGAATTACCGCGTCATTCTCACGAACGAACCGGCCCGGCGCGTGCCTATCCAACCGCCGATGAATTACGATCCCGCCCGATTGCGTGAACTCGAATTTGGAGCGGAGATTGACGCGATTCCCAATGGCAAACTGGGCCTGAACCGGCCGCAGTTGCTCGGACCCCACAACGACTACGTCGAGGGTGACTGGTCCACGCGTCGTCGGGTGATGGATCTCCACTGGGAAACCGCGATGGGCCTGCTCTGGTTCCGGCAACACGACCAATCCGTGCCGGAGGCGGAGCGTCGCCGCTGGCTCGAGTACGGCTTGGCGTGCGACGAGTTCTCCGACCACCATCATCGTCCGCATGAGATCTATCTCCGCGAGGGGCGGCGGCTCGTTGGGCGCACCCTGCTGACCCAGGCCGACACGGTGCCGGCACTCGGCCTCGGCCGGCCGCTCCTCCACCGCGACAGCATCGCTTTCACCGAATGGTATGTGGATTCGCACGCCTGCACGCCCCGGCGCGTCGCGGGTAGCCTCGAGGAGGGCAAGATCATGCTGCACCAGGAGACCTTCCCGGGCCAGGTGCCGTTCCGCGCCTTGTTGCCGACCGGCGTGGACAACCTGCTCGTGCCCGTAAGCCTCAGTGCCACGCACGTGGCGTGGAACACGGTCCGCCTTGAGGCGACCTGGATGCACATCGCCGAAGCCGCCGCGTATGCGGCGTTGCAGGCGTTGCAGCACGAGCAGGCTCCTGCCCTCATCGATGGCGATCGGCTGCGGCAGACACTGGCAGCCCGCGGGATCACGCTCGCGTTCTTCAACGACCTCGATTCGGCCCCGGGAGATGAGATGGCGGCGGCGGCGCAGTATTTCTCCGGCTGGGGCTTTTTCCCGGACTTCGACGCCCGGCTGGCGGCGCCGCTCGATGGTGGCACCGCCCGGGAGTGGTTGGCCGCGCTCCGTGGCGGCGCGCCGGCCGAGCCGAACGCGGTTGCGCGCAGGATCGCCCTCGCTTGCGCCCGGGGCGAAGCGCCGGTGCGCCGCACGGAGTTTGCGGCGCTGCTGCCAGAAGTTGAACTCGCCGCCGGGCTGGAAGGGACCCTTACCCGGGGAGAAGGGTTAGGGGCACTATGGCAGTTTCTGTCATCCAGCCGCGACAACGCCAACCCGCCGTCGCGGGGAATTACCTCGTCACCGTCAACTCCCGCTCCCGCCACCGATTCCACCCATGTCCACTAAACGTATCCTTCGTTTCATTTCAAACCTCGTGCTGGGGGGATCCTTCCTGGCCGGGGCCACTTTCGCTGCGGCGGAACTACCACCCATGTTCGACCTGCCGGGCACGGGCGGTGACCCCGGCAAGATCAATTTTGCCACGCTGGCGATCCTGCCGGGCGAGCACGCCATCGTCTCGCACGGCAACGCTCCGTGGGTGTTTCGCAATCACAATTACCTGGCTTGGTTCGACGGTCGCTACTGGGCGATGTGGAGCCACGGCCTGCGCCAGGAGGACTATCCCGAGCAGCATGTACAGTATGCCACGAGCCTCGACGGCCTCACCTGGACCGAGGCCAAGCCGCTCGTCGGCCCGTCGCCGGACAAGGACTTCCGCTACATCGCCCGGGGCTTCTGGGTCCGCGCCGGCGAGTTGCTGGCCCTGGCCAGCCATGACGAGTCCTACGACGCCACGGGCAAAAAGAAGCTCTTCGGCCCGAGCCTGGAACTGCGCGCCTATTCCTGGAACAAGGCGACTGGCACCTGGCAGCCCCGCGGGGTGCTGGCGCGGGATACGATCAACAACTTCCCTCCGACGCTGCTGCCGGATGGCACGTGGGCCATGGTGCGACGCGACCATGATCTGAAGGTTTCACTGCTGATCGGCGGGGTGAAAGCAGCGCACGACTGGAGCAATATTCCTCTCACCATGCCACCCGGCAGCAATTTTCGCGCGGACGAACCGGTGCTTTCGGCGCTGCCCGACGGCCGGGTCATCGGACTCTTCCGCGACAACGGCGGTTCGAAGCGGCTGTACCGGGCTGTATCCGCCGACAACGGACGGAGCTGGACCACGCCGGTGAAGACCAACTTCCCCGACGCCACCTCGAAATTCTTCCCGCTGCGCACCTCGCGGGGCTACTACGTGTTGGTTTCCAATGCCAACCCGGCGCCCCAGCAGCGTAACCCGCTGTGCCTCGCGGTGTCGGAGGACGGCCTGACCTACACCCGCCTGGTGCGGCTGCCGGTGCCGACGGCGCCGCAGGATCTCCGGCCCCGCACCGGGGAGCGCAAGGCGGCGGGCTTCCAATACCCCCACGTCATCGAGCAGGCCGGACACCTGTTCATCATCTATTCGCGCGACATGAAGACGGTGGAATCGATCCGGGTGGCGCTCGGCGACGTGGACCAACTGCGGCGGGCCAACCTGGCCGCGACCCCGTGACGGAACTCGACCTCCGGACTCTCGATGGGCTTGCCGTGGCGGCCTGCCGCGCCAACCCCATCAAAATCCGGTTTACTTCCAGCAGTCAGTTTTTCAGGAGTCGCCATGATCCATAAATCCACCATCCAACGCCGGGACTTTCTCAAAGCTGGGGCGGCAACGATCGCGGGGACCTTGCTCGCGCCGGCCGCCATGGGCCAGGGCCTGGCCGGCGACCCGAAGCCGGTGCGCATCGGCTGTGTCGGCGTGGGTCGGCGTGGCACGGGTTTGCTGCGAATTTTGCTCCGCATGGAAGGCGTCGATGTCCCCGCCGTTTGCGACATCGATCCTGCTGCGGCCATGAAAGCGCAACAGTTGGTCGCCCGCTCTGGCCGAAAGGCTCCGGAAATCTACGCCAAGGGAGATCAAGATTTTCAGCGCCTGCTGAACCGCGACGATCTCGACGCCGTGATTTTGGCCACTCCGTGGGAGTGGCATGCCCTCATGGCCGTCTCCGCCATGAAGGCAGGCAAGTACGTGGGCGTCGAAGTGCCGTGTGCCATCACTTTGGACGAATGTTGGGAGCTGGTGAGAACCTCCGAAACCACCGGCGTCCCCTGCATGATGCTCGAAAACTGGAGCTTCCGCCGGGACAACCTCGCCGTGTTGAAGATGATTCGCGCGGGGCTCTTCGGCGAGATTGTCCATTGCCACTGCGCTCATTCGCACAACTGCGTCTATTGGTACTTCGACGCCCAGGGCCAGCCGCGCTGGAGCGGCCACCACCTGCTGCGGCGCAATGCCGATCAATACCCCACGCACAGTCTCGGGCCGGTGCTGAGCTGGATGGACATCAATTGTGGCGACCGCTTCGACACCGTGGTCTCGATGGCCTCGCGCTCGCTGGGCATCAAGGATCAGCTCGAGCGGAAGTACGGCCAGGACCACGCTCCCGCCAAGCTGCCCTATCAACAGGGCGACATCGTCACCACGATGGTCAAGACAGTCCGGGGCAACACGATTGTCATCGCGATGGACATGCAATTGCCGCGCCCCTACGACAACCGCTGGCAGATCCAGGGGACCCGCGGGCTGTACAACGAGCAGCGCGACGCCGTATTCATAGCGGATTCAGCTGATAAGGCCGAAAACTGGGAGCCGTTCGCGCCGTACCAAGCCAAATACGACCACGTCTTGTGGCGGGAGGCGGCGGATGCGCCCGGAAATGGTGCTCACGGCGGTACCGACGGAGTCGAACTGCGGGAATTCGTCCGCTCGGTTCGGACCCGGACGCAAACGCCCATCGACGTCTACGACTCGGTGGCGATGAGCGTGATCTTTCCGCTATCGGAGCAGTCCATTGCGGCCGGCAGTGCGCCGGTGAAATGTCCCGACTTCACGGGTGGCCGGTGGAAAACGACCAAGCCGAAGTTCGCGGTCGAAAGCTGATTCCTATGGAGATGACACCGCGCCAGCGATGGCTGGCCTTGCTGGACCGCAAGTCCCCGGATCGCATTCCCACCGACTATCAAGCCACCAGCGAGGTGACCGCCCGGCTGTGCCGCGACTTGGGCTGTGCCGACGACGAAGTGCTGTACCGCCGGCTGCACATTGATGCCCGCCGCAAGGTCGAACCAGTTTGGAATCGTCCGCCGGGCTTGCCTGCCGAGGCTGACATGTGGGGGATCGTCTATCGTGAGATCTCGTACGGATCTGGAGTGTACCTGGAACCGGAGCATCATCCACTGGCATTTGTAGACAGCGTCGCGGAGGTTAACGCCCATCGCTGGCCATCCTGCGACGATTTCGACTACTCGGTCGTCACGCGAGCACTCGATGCTGACAACGGCTACCGGCCCATCCACGCAGGCTGCTACGAGCCTTTTCTCCTGTATTGCTACCTGCGCGGGCTGGAAACGTCGCTCGAAGACTCGGTGCTGCGGCCAGAAATCGCAGACGCCATTCTGGGTCACCTCTTCGATTTTTACCACGAACACCACCGCCGCCTCTTCGAGGCCGGCCGCGGGCGCATCGACACGACCTACGTGGCCGAGGATCTGGGAGCCCAGACCGGGCCGCTCATGAGCTTGACCATGTACCGCCGGTTTTTTTTGCCGAATCAGATCAAGATGGCCGATTTGGCCCGGTCGCACGGTATTCATGTGATGTACCATACCGACGGCGCGGTGCGGTTGTTTATTCCCGATTTGATCGATCGCGTCGGCATCGAGATCCTCAACCCGATCCAGTGGCGTTGTCCGGGCATGGAGAGGGAGCGGCTCGTGGCCGACTTCGGCCGGCACATCGTTTTCCACGGGTCGATCGACAACCAGCAGACCTTGCCGTTTGGGACGGTGGATGACGTGGTCCGCGAAGTGGGCGAAAGCGTGGCAATCTACCGCCACGCACGCTGGATTTGCGCCCCATGCCACAATCTCCAACCGATCAGCCCGACGGCGAATATCGTAGCCATGTACGAGGCGATCCACGAATGCGGTCACCGCTAACCCTCATTAGCACACTCTGAATAGCTCTGAACGCCTTTGCTTCTCTGATGCATCATTTTCTTGCTAGATTTTTATCGTGGGCGTCGCATCCCCGGTTCGTGATGCTGGCGTCTTCCCATGATGCACTCCTCGATGGTGGGTCGCTCCCGGCCCCATTGTCCCCCCTGTACGTCGCAATCGCGGCGGCAGCCACCCATGATACGGCCGTCAATCTCGCGCGCTTGTTTCCGCCCGAGGGCAGCCAGGGACCGCATCACCGGGCCGCAGATTTTGCGCGGCGCGAGATCAGCCGACAAACGAAGATCAAGCATCGGCGGGCTCGAGCGATTCACCTTCCATGAGCATCACTAGTCGCCCACTCGATATCGCGGCGGTTGCCAGCTATCTCGTCGCGATGATCGCGATCGGTCTCTACTGTTCGCGGCGCAGCACGAGTGCAGAACACTATTTTGTCGGTCGGCGCAATTTCCCCGGCTGGGCCGTGGCGCTGTCGATGCTCGCGACGATCGTGAGTTCGGCTACTTTTCTGGCGCTACCCGCGGCGGCGTACGTGCTCGACTGGCGGCAGCTCACCGTGAACCTCATGGTGCCCTTCGTCACGGTACTGGCCGTCGTGGTCTTCATCCCGTTTTTTCGCCGCGCCGGCCGGACTTCGGCGTTTGAGTATTTGCTCGACCGGTTCGGTCGGGGCGCGCGGCTGTATGGGGCGGTGAGTTTCGTCATGCTGCAACAGGTCCGGCTGGCGATGATGCTCTTCCTCGTGGCCCTCCCAATGGAGTTTCTCACCGGTGCGCCACTCACCTCAGTGATCGTGGGCTGCGCCGTGTTCGTGGCCCTCTACGCGATCGTAGGCGGCATGGAAACCGTGTTTTGGGCCGGAGTCGTGCAGGCCATGATCATGTTGGTGGGCGGGGTGCTCTGCCTGTTTTTTGTCGTGGCCGAGTTGCCGGGCGGGCTGGCGCAGATTCTCCAGGTCGGCGGCGCTCACCACAAGTTCAGCCTCGGCAGCTTCGCCTGGAGCAGCCACGAGCGGACGTTCTATACCGTGGCCATCCTTGGTGTGGTGAACTGGCTGACAGTCTTCGCAGGGGAACAGACGATGGTGCAGCGCTACCTGTCGGCCGGCTCGCTGCGCGAGGCGCGCAAGGCCACCTCGATTTTCTCCGCCATCGCCGTCCCGATGTGGACGATGTTCTTCTTTATCGGCACGGCGCTGTTCGTGTTTTTCAAGGAGTACCCGGATCCCGCTGTAGCGAAGCTGCAGCCGGACCAGGTGCTGCCGTATTTCGTCTTCACCCACATTCCGTCGGGATTGGCTGGCGTGGTGGTGGCCGCGGTGCTCGCCGCCGCGATGAGCTCGCTGGATTCCGGGGTGAATTCGATCGCCACGGTGACGGTGGTCGATTTCGTAAAACCGTATCTCGCGCCCGGGCGCGGCGACCGCTTTTATCTCAACGCCGCACGAATCGCCACCGCCGTAGCGATTCTCGCGATGACGCTCGGCGCCCTCCTTTTCGCGCGCATCGAGAAAGAGAGCATGAACGATGTGAGCCTGACGGTCGCCAGCGTATTCGGCGGATGCCTGATGGGGCTCTACATGATCGGTTTCTTCGTCCCGCGCGTCGACGGGAAGGCGGTCAACCTCGCTTTGGTGGGGGCGGTGGCGCTCAACCTTTACCTCGGGCTGGCGGCGCTGGGCGCGCTGCCCGCGGGGTGGAAGCCGGGTATCCATAGTTACTGGACGACCGCGCTGGTGAACGGCGTCTTCATGGCGCTCGCCTATGGCCTCAGCCTGATGCGGAAATCGCCGCCGCGCGCTCTCACCGGGCTGACCGTGTGGACCATGGGCACGAAGCACTCCGTGGATCAGCCATGACCGCGGCTATGGGCATGCCATTCCCTACGGCGAACGGCGGGGGGCACCGGCTGCAGGACGTAGAAACAGGCCAGCTCGCTTCAGCGGCGGCTGTATCGTACGATCCGGGAAACGATGCGGGCGATGGCGGGCCGCATCTCCGGGGTAGCGAACTGGGAAGCAAAGAAGCTACTCGCCCGGCATATATGGCTGGACGCAGAGCACGCGGATGCCATCCGCCAACGGGTCCTCGAACTGCGGTACCCGCGCGTGGACGTGGATTGCGAGGTGGATGGGGCGCTGGCCGCCGTCCTGGTAAAGCTGCCCTCCACCCGCAGCGACGCGGAGTTTCTTTTGGGTGTTTATCGCGTGATCAAGCCGGCGGTGCTCGAAGCGGTGCAGCGCTACCTGGAGCAGAGTGACCGGTTGGACGATGCGCCCAGCCATCGCGCGCTGCGGAGGGTGGTCGAGGAGCTGAGCGATCAGGTGCATGAGTTTGCTGCGATCTGGGGCGCGTTCCCGGAGGAAGAGCGCGCCGAGGCAGCCCCCTGGGAAGCCTGGCTGCGCGAGGCGGTGAAAGAAGCGGGCGGGATTCTTGGTCCCGATTCCGGCCTGCCTTTGCTGGCGCACGCCTGTTTCTCGGACCGGCCGCGCTACGTCATCCCTAAACTACCGAAACGCGACCCGCGCTGGCTTCCCGCGATTACGCAGGTTCCGCCGCGCCCGCCCCGGACGCCGCAGGAGCAGCAGGTATGGGTGGCGATCGATCACGTGAACGAGCTTTGGGCCTGTGAGCTGTCGGGGGCGTTCATTTGGCATTACCACAACTTCCCTTGGGAGCTCTACCGTGAGACCGCGCGCTGGGCTTACGATGAAATGCGCCATGCCATGATGGGCGAACGCCGGCTGCTTGCCTGGGGCTTTGAAGTGGGAGTGGATGTGCCGATGGTTCCGGAGTGGGTGACAGAAACTCCATCGGGCAACCGGGCGGTGAAATTCGGCCGATTTCCGGCCGATTGGGAGCGTGCAGCAGCCTGCCGCCGTCACGTCCGGTCGGTTGTCGAGCGTAGACCAAGTCACGGATCTCGTCATGACCGGGATCTGGACACGCTGCTGGTGACCA
The DNA here is from genome assembly GCA_044344465.1 of Opitutaceae bacterium. Taxonomy (GTDB): domain Bacteria; phylum Verrucomicrobiota; class Verrucomicrobiia; order Opitutales; family Opitutaceae; genus ER46. Next base: position 3,542 of record JBIJCX010000108.1, on the reverse strand, counting down.
GAGCAGTGGAGGGCCCCGCGATTGTCTCGGTTCGCGCTTTGTCGAACCCGGAATTGCGCGAAACGTCCGTCAGGCCGCCCGGCGGGTGTAGAGGTGATGCAGGCCGCCGACCTGCGGAAATTCGACCACCACACCCTTCTCTGGTGTCATTGTCGGTCTTGGAATCGGGCAGTCGTGCGACAGCGAGCGATGGGGACGCGACCGGTGGTAGTAGTCGAAATAGTCCGCGAGAACTCTTTGGAGATGTTGTTCGCCGAGAATGATCACTCGATCCAGGCACTCTCGGCGGACGGTCCCGATCAGCCGTTCGGCGTAAGGATCTTGCCACGGCGCGCGCGGTGCAGTGAGCTTTTCCTCGAGCCCAAGTGCCGCCACCCGCTTGGCGAACTGGTCGCCGTAGACGCCGTCGCGATCGCGCAGCAGGTATTTGGGCGGCGAAGCGAAGGGGAAGGCATTGACGATTTGCTGGCCGGCCCATGTTGCCGAGGGAGCATCGGTGACCGCGAAATGCAGCACCTTCCGGCGTTCATGGGCGAGCACGACGAAGACGAACAGCACGCGGAACGTGGCCGTCGGCACGGTGAAGAAGTCGACGGCGAGGAGTTGCTCCGTGTGGTTACGAAGGAAGGTCCGCCACGATTGCGAGGCTGGTGCGCGACCGGTTTGGGGGCGATATTTGCGGACCGTTGAGGCGGAGACTTGGATACCAAGTTTGGCGAGTTCCGCCCGGATACGTGGCGAGCCCCAAGTGGGATTGGCCCGCCACATGCGCCGAATCAGATCGATCAGCTCCCGGTCTTTCGACGGGCGACCGATTCGTGCGCGGGATTTCCAGCGCCAGAAAAGCCGGAAGCCGGCTTGATGCCAGCGCACGACGGTTTGGGGCTGAACGATGACCAATACTGTTGCCCACCGCGACCAGCACGCGCGCAGTGCTGCCCAGAAAACCCGGTCAGAGGTGCGGAAGGTAGGGGAGTGGACCGTGCGGTGCAGCACCAGCAGTTGGTGCCGCAAGGCGAGGTTCTCGAAAACGAGGTTTCGACGCGCATGAAATCCTGCGGCCAAGCTCCGCAGGATTTCGAGAACGAGGGAAATCATGGCTTGGCAGGCTACGACGGCTTGCTTGTGCAGCAATGACTTCTGGGGGAGATGGACTTTCTGTCACCCACAGGACACCACTCCCAATGACGTATTTGGTCGCAACGCGGACGGAAGTCTTGCGCTCACACCCGCCCAGGGCGCGGATCCGCCGGCCCGACGCCGCAGCACCGGATCCATCGAAGAAGTAAACCTGGAACCTGCATTTCCGTCCGTTTATTCCCCATGGAAGTTCTTCGCGAGGAGCAAGCCAATACTATGGGCCTTTGAGCGTGGCGCCGTGCTGCCAGTTGCCTTCCACCAGAATCCACTTTGGCGGAGAAGGAATCCCTCTCTCGTTGCGATGGATCATGTCCACAACGTAATCCACGGCAGCACTCCCCACGGCCATCCCATTGTGATAAATGCCGGCATATCGACCGCTGGCTTCCGGACAGTTCAAATGAACAAATCCCACGTCTTGTGGCACTTTCAATCCCATCCCCTTTATCCATTGCAGAACCTCATCGTGTAGGCTGAGGACAACGCCTGGCCGGCTTTCTAGAAACCATTTTTTGAAGGCGTCCTGGCTCCAGTTTGGATCTGGAACCACAAACAAGGGAACTTGCTCGACGGGCGGACGATGATGTTGGTCCACGAGGAACGCGGCGGTCCAATGATCATGGTCGGACCGATCAAACATGAGCCGCATCGCCAAGCCAAAACGCCGGTAGCCAAGTTTTTGAATTTGGCTCAAAGCCATCCGCATGGCATGATATTGTTGATTCACAATCCGACTGAGCGGAGGCCATTCCATCGAATAACCCAGCGCCACGGCAGAAAACTTGTCCCAATCCAAATGCAGATGGCCGGCGGGCACGGGCAGTGGAGCGATCAACAAGCCTACCAGGTTGCGGGCATAAAGGATTTTGCTTAGTCGTTCGGCGGTCATGCCGGGTGCTCGCAGCCAGAATTCCTCCAGTTTATAGCCGTGAAGATTGGCGCTGGCCGTAGCCCCTTCGTAGATTTGCTGGTTGAGGAAAGGCTGGTTCCAACCGCGGCGAGTGGGAAAGTTCGTGATATATCCGAGCGTAAAATGGGGTGAAGGCTCACGACCGGTCCGACGATACCTCATCAAAGCCGAGACCATGGGATGGGGCTGATATCCGAGGCGTTCGGCGACTTCAAGTATCAGACTCCGCGTTTCAGGTGCCAGATTGGGATGTTTGCGCAGCGCGCGGGAGACCGTCATGATGCTGACGCCGGACTCACGGGCGATATCCTTCAGGGTAACGTGTTGAGCGGCCATGTGACGATTAACATTCCGAGATAATTGCTTTCGGTCAACAGAGCGTTACGAATCCCGGTGAGCCCAGTACCAGCCGCGCAAGACCAATGAAATATCCTTCCCGATGAGCCTCCGTGGTTTGATGGGAATTGTCGCCTCTGGGAGAAACGCGATCGCTCTTTTGATTGTTGCGTCCGGCTTTGGGGCGCCCACCCCCGATGTCCGCGCAGCTACCAACACCAACTCCACCTCTTCTCAGGCCGCGGGGGAAATCACCGGGCGCGTCTCGAACAAAGCGCTCGGCACGTTTCTCGAGGGCGCGCGGGTGGAAATCGTCGGGACGAACCGTATGGTTCTCACCGACCGCCAGGGGCTTTTTCGTATTCCGGAAGTGCCAGCAGGCGACGTGACGATTGCCGTTTCCTATACTGGCCTGAGCGCGCAAAATGTCCCTCTCCGAGTCGGGCCTCAACAGCTGGTCAACCGGGAGATCGAACTGACCTCCGACGTGTATGTGATGGATAAATTCACCGTCGCCAGCATTCGTGAGGGCCAAGCGGCAGCCATCACGCAACAGCGCAATGCTCCCAACGTGAAGAACGTCGCGGCGGCGGACGCATTCGGCAATATTGCCGACGGTAACGCGGCCGAAGCGCTTCGCCTGCTGCCGGGCGTCGCCGCCATCAACGACGAAAACGAATCGCGTTTCCTGATGGTTCGCGGTATGGACGCCAATTTGAACAACGTCACGTTCGACGGCATGAAGCTCGCCAGCGGCGGATCGGGAGCCAATCGCCAGACGGGCATGAGCGAAATTCCCCTCGGCGCGATCGAGGTAATGGAGGTCACGAAGTCGCCGACACCGGACATGGATGGCGATTCCATTGGCGGAAACATCAATCTACGCCCGGCCAGCATCTTCAATTTGGCGAATCCACGGCGGATCACTTACGCGGTGAGCGGGAGCGTTCGCATGGTCGGCGATAATATCAGCACTTCCGCCTACACCTCCAATCGCATCCGCCCGACCTTCAGTTTCGGGTACTCCGACGTCATCGGAAAAGACAGGAACATCGGCTTCGCCGTGAATCTCAGCCACACCGTCAACTGGGTGCCAGCGGGCGGATTAATCAACGCGGGCTGGCAGTCGACCAACGTTTCCCCCTCCTCTATGAGG
>JBIJCX010000103.1:0-24040 GCA_044344465.1 Opitutaceae bacterium | reverse complement strand
CGCCGGCACAGTTCCATGCCGTCCATCTCCGGCATGTCCCGGTCCGACAGCACCAGATTGGGGCGGAAGGAGGGCATGGTCTGGAGCGCCTCCCGGCCGTTCACCGCGAGCGCGGTGGCATAGCCCGCCCGCTCCAGCAGATGGGCCGTGCCCCGCGCGACGGCGGGGTCATCGTCCACGACGAGAATCCGAATCGCCCCGTCCGGGGGCGTCGTCGTGCCTGGGCTCCGCTGCGGCAGGAAATCTCGAGCCATGTCGTTCATGTCTCCGCCGATTCAGATGCCGTATCTTTCTCTTTCCTCTTTATCTTTCTCTTGTGTCAGGGGCTCGCGAAATTCCCGGGACGGAGCGCGGGTCTTGCCGGGGTTTGGACTGCTCATGGCGTGCCGATCGGCAGGCTGATCCGGCAGGTGGTTCCCTGGCCCGCCACACTCTCAAGATCAAATTCGCCGCCGAGGCGCGTCACGATCTTGCGCACGAGGGTCAGCCCCATGCCGAGGCCCTCCTGCTCCCGGAGGTGGCCGGCGCCCCCGTGCAGCGCCCGGATCTGTTCCAACTGTTCCGGCGTCAAACCGCGACCGGAGTCGGCCACGGTGAAGTGAAACGCGGCGCCTTCCGCCCAGGCGCGCACCCGGACGGGTGTCCCCGGGCAGGAAAAGACGAAGGCGTTGTCGACGAGCTCCTCGGCCACAATGCCGAGGTCCGTGTGATAAGCCCGGATACTCGCTCCGGTGAGATCGAGCGCGAGGTCGGCGGTACGCCGGTGCGGCTCGGCGGCGGCGGCGATTCCGCTGGCCAGATCCTTCCTGACCGTCGCGGCGTCGAGCAGCGGGACGGGTTGGTCGCGCCCCGCCGGCTCGAGATCAAGCATCAAGAGATGGTTGCGCAGCGTGCGGTGGAGCCGGCGGGCGGCCAACTGGATATCGCGCAGATCCTGCCGCATCTCGTCTTTGCTCTGGGTGTCGATCTCCGCCTCCAGCAGTTGGGCGAGACCGAGGACGCTGGCCAGGGGCATGAAAAATTTCTGCGGCAGATTTGAGCCCAGGCTCTGCTGCATTTGTTCCACCGCGCGGTCGTCCACGCGGCGATTGAGTTCCGCCCGTCGCAGCCGGGCCGCGACGCAACCCAGGAGGGCCGGAAGCGTGAACGGCTTCAGCAGGAAATCGTCCGCCCCCAGATCCATCGCGGTGCGCTGATTGCCGAAGGAGGCTTTCCCGGTCATGAGCACGAACTGGCGATCGGCAATCGCCGGGTCCGCCCGCATCTCTTGCAGCAGGCGGCGACCGTCCTTCCCCGGCATTTCGATGTCGCTCAGGATGAGATCGGGCAGATGCGCGTGGGCCATCTTCCAGCCGATGGTGGCATCGGCGGCGCACAAGGCGCGGTAACCGTTCGCTTCGAGACCCAAGGCCAGGGTCGACGCGAGCGGGACGTCGTCATCGATGATGAGGATGGTCGTGAGGCTGGCGCCGAGGTGGGAGGCAACGTGGAGGGATGGCATGGTGACGGGAGCTGGTTGAATTTTTGGAACGGGTGGATCCACCGCGATGGGCCGAGGCAGGTCGGCCGCGGGCGCAGGCGGCGGTTTCTTCCCCGCGGCGGCGAGCACGTCTTCGATCGCCGCCAGTAAGATCGGCAGAGCGAAGGGTTTTTTCAACGTGCGGTTGGCGCCGAGCCCGCCCGCCACCTTGAGGTAGAGCGGGGCGTCATGCGCGAGACCGCCGGACATCGCGATGATGCCCAGCGTGGGCTGGTCGCGACGCAGCGCCGCGATGGTTTCAAGTCCCTCCTGGTTCGGCATCACAATGTCGGTGAGCACGAGATCGGTGGGCGCGGCACGGAACTCTTTCACGCCCTCCGCGCCATCGGCGGCTTGCGTGACCGAGTAACCCCGATCCGCGAGCGCGTTGGCCAGCGCGTCGCGAAAGAGGTCGTCGTCTTCGATGATGAGGATGGAGGACATGGCGAATCAGATCTTTTCCGTGGCCTGCAACACCCGGTGCACGGTGCCGAGCAGTTCATCGGCGGTGAAAGGCTTGTGCAGAATCGCGTGAGCCAACGACTGGATCGACGGCAGATCGGAGACGCCGCTCGCACTGTGGGAAAGACCGCTCATCGCGATAATCCGAAGGCCGGGGTGCGTCCGCCGCACGGCCTGCGCCAGGCCCAGACCGCCGAGACGGGGCATGTCGACATCGGTGATGACGAGGGAAACGGCCTCCGGCTGGGATATGAACTGCGTGACGCCGTCCACGCCGTCCGCACACTGCAGGGCGCGATAGCCATGTTTTTCGAGGATGCTGGCGACGAACTCGCGAATGTTCGCATCGTCCTCGACCACGAGGATGAGTTCCCCGTGACCTGCGGGGGAACGGGCCGCGGCGCCATCGCTGGTCAAGCGCGAGTTGGTTTCGATGGCCGGCAGAAAGACCCGGAACGTCGTGCCCTTCCTTTCTTCCGTTTGGACTTCAATGAAGCCGTGATGGCTGAGGACAATGCTGCGAACCGTCGTCAGCCCCAACCCGGTGCCGCGGTTGGGACCCTTGGTGGTAAAGAACGGCATCCAGATTTGCTCCAACAGCCCGGGGGGAATGCCCGTGCCCGTGTCGCCGACCTCGAGCATGAGCCAAGCGCCCGGCCGGGCCCCGGGAATCGCCGCCGCCTCCACTTCGTCGAGCCGGCGATTCGCCACCTTGAAACGCAGCCTGCCACCGTTCGGCATGGCGTCACGGGCGTTCACGCACAGGTTGACCAGGATCTGGTGAATCTGCGTCGCGTTGCCCTCGACCGTCCAGAGGTTCGAGGGCACCTGATGCTCGAATTCGATTCCCTTCGGAAAGGTTTCCTCGATCAGGCCGCCGACGTCGCGGGCGATATGTTTCACCTGCGTCGGCCGGAACTCAGTGGAAGAGGTGCGAACGAAGCCGAGGATCTGCTTCACGAGCCCGGCGCCGCGCTCCGCACACTGCTCGAGCGTGTCGAGGATCTTCACGTCGCGCGGGGAGACCAGGTTTTCGCGGAGCATCGGCGCGGCAAAAACGATCGGCGAGAGCACGTTGTTGAGATCGTGGGCGATGCCCGCGGCCAGCATGCCGACGCTCTCCAGCCGCTGCGCGTGCAGGAATTTTTCCTCGAGCAGTTTCTTCTCCGTAATGTCGGTGACGAGCGACAGCCGGGCGGCGTGGCCGGCATAGGTCAGCGGACGGGAAAAAATCTCCACATGGATCGTCATCCCGTCCTTCCGCCGGTGACGCAATTCGCAGATGGAACTGGTGGCCGTCTGGTCGGCGGCAATCCGCCTCAGCAGCGTGGGCACGTCGTCCGGACTGCAGACGCGCCGGAGCGTCATGCCCAGGAACTCCTCGCGCGTGTAGCCGTATTGCCGGACGGCGGTCTCGTTCACCGCCAGAAACGCCAGCGTCTCGACATCGTAGAGCCACATCGGCACCGGATTTTCCTCGAACAGCATCCGGTAGCGTTCCTCACTCGCGCGCATCGCCGCCTCGGCCTGCTCGCGCTCAGCGATCTCGCGCCGCAATTCCTGGTTCGTTGCTTCCAGCCGACGGCGGGCCTCCACCGCGTCTTCCATCAGGTTGAGCGAAGCGTTCTCAGCCTGGAGGGCGGCCGTCGTGATCTTCTGCAACGTCCCGGCCTGCTCGCGCAGCTCACGGTTCAGAATGACGATACGAACATAGGCTTCCACCCGGGCGAGCAATTCACGGTTGGCGATGGGCCGGGCGATGTAGCCGTCCGCGCCGGCTTCCAGCCCCTCGGCCTGATCGTTGCTCTCGATTTGGCTACCCGAAGCGATGATCACGAGGATCTCCGCCAGCGCGGGGTCCCGCTTGATCCGGCGGCAGACCTCGAGGCCATCGATGCCCGGCAGGCTGCGATCCAACAGCAGCAGGTCGGGGTGGTGCGCCTCGACCGACTTCAGCGCTTCCTCGCCGTTGGTGGCAAGGTCGACGACGTAGCCCTCCTTTTCCAGCAGCCGCGCGGTGCCGTGCAGGACTTCGGGATCGTCGTCCACGACCAGGATGCTAAGCGAATCTTTCATGGCTGCCTTTTCGGCTCATGGCTGGGCGCCGGCGCGACGGAGTCCGCCAGTTGCCCGTCGCTGATCTTCACAAAGGTTGGGATGTTGACGATCAGCCACTGGAAGAACGGATACGTCTCCGCGAAGGCGGTCGGAGCGAGCCGCGCGCGGGCGAGCTCGACGAAGGTGTCGAGATTCGCCGGCCAGTAGGTGGTGTGAAATCCGTGGGAGCGGTAGGCGCGGAACACCCACAGCGCGGTCTGCGCCAGCACCTCCGGTTCATAGGCCAGAAACATCGAGCCCATGAAGCGGCAGAAGTTGCGGCTGTTGTCCTGCATCATTGGCAGGTTGCCGGGGCCGATCAGCTTCTCCAGATCGGGGCGGGCCGCCATCTGGCGGCTGAGCTCCTCGGCCAGGCCTTCCCGGACCGACTCGAATTCGGCGGCAGTGGCCGGCGACGGCTGGCGCAGTTGTTGCGCGGAATGAAGCAGGTAGGGCAGGTTCATGAGAATTGTATTTTGGGTTGAGGCCGCAAGAAGGCGGTCGGGCAGAAAAATGGGGGTAGAAAAATCTTCGCCCGGGGATTGGAGGCATTTTTCTGACCCCAACTTTCTGCCCAAAGGATTGGGGTTTGGGTCCCCGACCCAGCCAGCCGCTTGGCCGTGCCCGCCGCGGAACCGCCACCAAACCCCGAACTGATTGCCCACGGAACACACCGAACACACGGAAGCGATGCGGTCGTTTCCGTCTGTTCCGTGTTTTCTGTGGACCTATGGCCTGGGGCAACTGCTCGCTGCCAAACGGCATTTTTGGCGATTGCACCACGGCTGCCCGGGCGCGCACGAGGCGCGCCCCTACACCCGAGTGCAGCGTTCCGGCTTAGTGTCTTGGTGTCTTTGTGGTTCATCATGGCTCCAGGGATTGATCCGGCAGGGAGAAGAGAAACGTGGCGCCGTGGCCGGGGGTGCTCTCGATCCAGATCCGGCCGCCGTGCGCCTCGACGATCAGTCGCGCGATACTGAGCCCAAGCCCGGTGCTGCGTTCCCCGGCGGTTTTCTTCGGGCCGGCCCGGCCATACGCCGCGAACAACCGCGCCTGATCCTCCGGCGTAATGCCGGGCCCCTCATCGCGCACGGCAAAGACCAGTTGCCGCTCCTCCCACCGCGTCGTCAGCCCCACGCGCTGCCCCGGCGCGGAGTGCTCGATCGCATTGCCGAGCAGATTCAGCAGGACTTGCTGGAGCTTCGCCGCGTCCACGGCCAACCGCCGCGCGCCGTCGGCTGCCTCCACCAACAGCGAGACTTTCTTCTTCTCGGCCACGTGCCGGGCGACCGGCAGCGCGCCGGCCAGGATTTCCTGCGCACTGGCTGAAGCCAGGTTCAGCCGCAGCTGGCCCGACTCGATCACGGACAGGTCCAGAAAATCATCGATCACCTGCCGCATCCCGGTCGCGGCGGTCAGGCACGTGCGCAGGAATTCGCGGTGCTCCGCGGCGAGCTGCGGACCGGCCTCGTCGAGCACGAACTCGCTGTAGGTCATGATCAGGCCGACGGGTTTGCGCAGGTCGTGCGCGGCCATGCCAAGGAACCGGTTCTTCAGTTCGTTCAGTTCGCGCAGCTCGGCGTTGGCCTGGTGGAGCTGCCGCGTGAGGTTGTTCAACTCGGCATTCAGCCCGAGCACCTGCCCGCGCAGGGCCTGCTGCTCGCGGAAATCGGGACTCGCCACCGCGAGCGTGCCGTCCGGCACGGGGAAAAAGCGGAAGTCGAGCGTCTCGGGCTCGCCCGCCGCAGTCTCGAGCGTGAGCCGGTGAAGCGCGCCGCCCACCCGGACGAGCGCGGGGAGATTGGCCGGTCGCGTGAAGTCCACGAGCAGCTCCGCGAACGGCCGGCCTAGTCCGCCATCGCGCAGCACACGGCGCGCCTCGGCGTTGGCCGCCGCCACGCGGCCGGCCGCATCGAGCCGGAGCGCCAGCACCGGCGCCGTCTCCTGCACGTAGGTGCTCATGGCGGCGGCGATGAGAGAGTCGTCAAACAGGGTTTTCATTCACATTGGCTCGATACCGCGAAGCTCACTTCGCCTTGGTTGGGCCCGTGGGGAGGTCCTCTGGATGGTAGGGACGTTTCTCCGAAACGTCCGTGGACGCCTGCGGAGAGGCGTCCCTACCGCGAATGCCTTGGGGTGTGCCCCGCGGCTCTTTACTTTCCTTGAGCCAGGTGGCGAGTTCGCGCAGGGACGCGAGGCAGTGCACGCCGGGGATGCGCTCGAGGCGCTCGCGGCCGCCCCAGCGCAGCGCCTGCCCGCCGACGAGCAGCGGCAGGCAGGGATATTCCGCGCGAATCACCGCCGCCGAGTTGATGGCCTCCGCAACGCCGAACGCCGTGGCCACGGAAAGCGCCACCACGTCCGGCCGTTTCTCGGTGATGAGCGCGATCACCTCGCGCACCGGCGTGTTCGCGCCGAGGAAATAGCCGCGCCAGCCGTGGAGTTCGAACAGGTCGGCCACCATCTTGCCGCCGATCTGGTGATGCTCATTGGCCACGCAGGTGACGACGGCGGACTTGCCGTTGCGAGGCGAAGCGAAAAGCCGGGGATAAGTGAGGTTCAGCAGGCTTTCGCTGATCGCCGTGGCCAGATGTTCCGTGGCCACGGAAATCCGGTTCCGCTCCCACAATTCGCCAACGGCGTAGAGCGAGCGCTGCACCAGGTCTTCGTAGAGCGAGAGCAAGTCCGGGTCCGCGTCCATCCACTGCCCGAAGCTCGCGCGACACTGCTGGCGATTGTTCGCCAGCAGGCCGTCCAGATAGGAGCGATAGACCACTTCGGGGGCAAAGCCTGCGGCCAGCGGCTGATTCATCGTTGCGTCTCCTTTACCGGCGGTGGAGCCGGCGCACTTTGCGGAACCCGGAAGCGGGGCGGTTCGCCCACCTTCGCGCAGAGCGCGTTCACTTCCTGTTTCAGCTCGATCATCCGCAGTTCGCGCCCGACGGCGACGGCGTTGAAGCGGCTCAGCATCTCGTTCCGGGCGCGCAGTTCCTCGGCGCTTTGGCGTATTTGCTCCTCGGCCTTCTTGCGCTCGGTGATGTCCTGCACCGCGCCAACCACCCGCACCGGCCGGCCGGCGGTGTCCCGCTCCATCTCGCAGGCAAAGACATGCACCACGCGGATCTCCCCATCCGGCCGGACCGCGCGATACTCCAACGGTTCAAAGGTCCAGCCCTGCTGCACCGTTTCGATGGATTTGGAATGTAGCGCCGCGTCCTCCGGATGGATGAATTTGGCGATGCCCTCCGGCGTGTGATCGAAGGTCTCCGGCGTCGCGCCGAAAATCCGATACATCTCCGCTGACCACGTCAAAAAATTCTCCTGCAGATCCATGCTCCAGTTGCCCAGGTGGGCAATCTCCTGGGCGCGGCGCAGATCCGCCTCGCTCTGCCGCCGGGCCGCTTCGGCCCGGTGGCGCCCGGAGATATCGCGCACGATGGCCTGCATATGCGGCTTCCCGCCCAAATCCAGCCGGTTCAGGGAGACCTCGGCGGCAAAAGGTGTTCCATCCGCCCGGCAGTGCTCCCATTCGAAAGACTGTGGTATGCCCGTGAAGGCCAGATTGATTAATTTGATGGCCTCTGCTTCGGAAGGCCGCCCGTCAGGCTGCGTGGGCGGTGAGAACCGGCTCGGATGGGCGCCAATGATCTGTTCCCGCGTGCAGCCAAATACCTTCAACGCTCCGGAGTTGCAGTCAATCCAACAACCGTCGGTAAACAGCAGAATGGCCTCTTCCGCGGTCTCGAACAAGGTGCGGTATTTCAGCTCTTTTTCGCGCACCATTTGCTCCGCCCGCCTGCGCTCAGTGATGTCGCGCAGGAAACACACGAACCCCGCGCCCTCGCCGGACTGGACCTGCACGTTCACTTCGACGTCGAACACGCTCCCATCCTTGCGGCGGTGTTTCGATTCAAAGCGGTCCGACCCCTGCCGCACGATCCGCTGCATGTGTTCGGCGGCGACCGCGGCCGTTTCAGCGGCCTCCAGGTCGGGAATGCCCATGCCCAGCAACTCCTCGACCCGATAGCCGCTCATCCGGGCATAGGCTGCATTGACCTCCTTCAGGTGCCCCTGGACATCCACCACCCAGAAGCCATCCTGGGATGTCTGGAGAATGGTGCGGTGCCGCTCCTCATCCTCGCGCCGCGCGGCCTCCGCCTTTTTGCGCTCCGTGATGTCGCGGCAGGCAACGAGCAGGACCGACTGTCCCTGCTGGATAAAAGACCGGGCCGTGATCTCGACGGGAAAGACGGTGCCGTCCTTCTTGCGATGAAGGCGCAGCGGAATGTTATAGACTTGGCCCGGATGGGACTGCGCCTCGTGCGTGCGGTGAGTCGTCTTTTCCGGTTCGGCCGACAGGTCCGTGTTCTGTTTGGTGAGTAATTCTGCCCGCTCGTAACCATAGAGCACCGTCGCCATCGGATTGGCATCAATGACGCGGCCCGTATCGCTGGTGAGCAGGAGCAGCGCATCCCCGGCCGCCTCGAATAGCTCGCGATACTGGTGCTCGCTCTCCCGCAGCGTCGCCTCCGCCTGCTTGCGCTCGGTGATGTCCTGGATGAAGCCCGAGACTTTGCGGCGCGTCGGAGCCGCCTGGCCCACGGCATGGACGCTGCGCCGGTTGCCTTTGGCCGTGATGATTTCCAGTTCCACGTCAAACGGCTCGCCCAGCTCGATCGCGCGCTGCACGGCCCGGGCAATGATCAGCTGCGACTCGGGCGTGTAGAAATTGACGCCCTGGCTCACCGTCGGATGGACGGCGCGGTCCAATTCGTGGATGGCGTAGACCGCATCGGTCCAGGTTTGCTGTTTCGTCTCAACATCAAATTCCCAGCCGCCGACTTTCCCCAACGCTTCGGCCTGGGCCAGCAGGGCTTGGTTTTCCCGCAGTGCCGCCGCCACCGCCGCGCGCTCGCGGCGCGTCACCGCATTGCGCAACTCGCGCTCCACGGCGACCGTGAGGTGCGCCAGCTCGCCTTTGATCAGGTAATCGTCGACCCCCGCCTGCATCGCGGCCACGGCGACCGCCTCGCCGATGGTGCCGGACACGATGATGAACGGCAGGTCGATGCCGCTCGCCCGAAGGATTTCCAGCGCGGCCAGCCCGCTGAACCGGGGCATCCGGTAATCTGAAAGGACCACATCCCATGGCTGGCGGGCGAGCGCGGCGCGCATCGCCTCGGGCGTGTCCACGCGCTCCCACGTCACGTCGTAGCCGCCGGTGCGCAGCTGGCGCAGCACCAGCAGCGCATCGTCTTCCACGTCTTCGACGATCAGGCAGCGCAGGGATTTGGTTGTCGCGCTCATTTACTTATCGGGGGGGCGTTTCGTTGAGCAGGAGCCAGTAAAGGCCGAACTGGCGGATGGCCTCGGAACATTCGGTGAAGTCCACGAGGCAGATGATTGAGGAGTAGGTTTCCCGTTCATTTGAAATCGTCCTGTGGTGCGGAGGAGTCATCCAAAGTCCTCCGCACCTTGGTCGCCAGATCACCCATCGAGAATGGCTTCTGGATGAAGCATACCCCTGCTTCCAGCACGCCGTTATGGCCAATGACATCGGTTGTGTAGCCGGACATAAACAGGCACTTGAGCTTCGGCCGGATCGCCAACAGCCGGAGGTTCAGATCCCGGCCGTTCATCTCGGGCATCACTACATCGGTTATCAACAAATATATCTCCCCCACGTGCGTCTCGGCCAATCGGATCGCCTCGCCCGGCGTGCTCGCGGCCAGCACCGTATAGCCCAACCGTTCGAGAATCATCCGGGCAATGGCCAGGACCGCCGGTTCGTCCTCCACTAAAAGCACCGTCTCCCCGAAACTCCTGGGTATTACCCCTACGTCAGCCGTCCCGGCCGCCGTGGCCTGCCCCTCGTGCCGTGGCAGATAGAGCGTGAAGGTCGAGCCGTGGTTAGGCTCGCTATAGACATTGATGAACCCGCGGTTCTGTTTGACGATGCCATACACCGTGGCCAGCCCCAAGCCGGTGCCCTCGCCCATGCCTTTCGTGGTGAAGAAAGGTTCGAAGATTTGGGCCAGGGTTGCCTTGGCCATGCCGCAGCCGTTGTCGCTCACGGTCACCTTCACATATTCCCCGGCCACATACCCCGGGTGATCGGCGCAGTAGGCCGTGTTGAAGACGGCGTTCGCGGTTTCGATGGTGACCTTGCCGACTCCGTCGATGGCGTCGCGGGCGTTAACGCAAAGGTTGGCGAGAATCTGGTCAACTTGAGTCGGGTCCACCTTGACCAGCCCCAGGTCCCTCGCAGGCAACCACGCCAGGTCGATGTCCTCGCCGATAAGCCGCCGCATCATCTTGAGCAGACTTTCCACGGTCGCGTTTAAATCCAGCACCTTGGGCGCGATGGTCTGGCGGCGCGCAAATGCCAGCAATTGCCGGGTCAGATCGGCGGAGCGCTCCGCACATTTTCGGATTTCTCGCAGGCCCTCATCCGTCGGGCTGCCCAACGGAACCCCCTCCAACGCCAGGTCCACATTGCCCAGAATGGCCTGGAGCATGTTGTTGAAATCATGCGCCACCCCGCCTGCCAAACGCCCGACTGCCTCCATCTTCTGAGCCTGCTGAAACTGGGTTTCAAGTTTGACCCTTTCCACTTCGGCCTCCTTGCGCCCGGTAATGTCGTGGTAGTTGCCCAACAGTCCCTGTATATTGGAGTCATGCAGGAGATTGACCGCCGTAAATGATATCCACTTGTAATCGCCATTCTTGCACCGATATCGGCATTCCGTTGTGCCCGGTGTGCCCGGTGTGCCCGGTGTGCCCGGTGTGCCCGGTGCACTGAGGAGATCGCCAATGAATTTCTGGGCATGCGGCTTATCCTCTGGATGCACGTTGTCCAGCGCACTAACGCCGAGCACGTCCTCCGGCCGCCAGCCAAACCATTTCTCGATATTTGGACTCTTGTAGCGATTGATGCCGTCCTGATCTATAATAACAATCACGTCGCCGATGTTCGCCACCATGGCGCGCTGTCGGGCTTCATTCCTCCGCAGCGCCGCGTCCGCCACCTTGCGCTCGCGGCGCGTGGCCGCATTGCGCAGTTCCCGCTCCACGGCGACAGAGAGATGATCCAGCTGGCCCTTGACCAGGTAATCGTCGACCCCCGCCTTCATCGCGGCCACGGCGGTCTCCTCGCCAATGGTGCCGGACACGATGATGAACGGCAGGTCGATGCCGCTCGCCCGAAGGACTTCAAACGCCGCCAGCCCGCTGAACCGCGGCATCCGGTAATCGGAAAGGACCACGTCCCATGGCTGGCGGGCGAGCGCGGCGCGCATCGCCTCGGGGGTGTCCACGCGTTCCCACGTCACGTCGTGGCCGTCGGTGCGCAGCTGGCGCAGCATCAGCTGCGCATCGTCGTCCACGTCCTCGACGATCAGGCAGCGTAGGGATTTGGTTGTCGCGCTCATTTACTTATCGGGGGGGGGGCGTTTCGTTGAACAGAAGCCAGTAGACGCCTGTGTGGTGGATGGCCTCGGAAAATTCGGTGAAGTCCACCGGCTTGCGCACATAGCTGTTCGCACCCAGGCCGTAGCCGGCCAAGAGGTCTTTCTCCTCCTTCGACGAGGTGAGGATCACCACCGGCAGGAGCCGCGTGCGCGGATCGTTGCGGATGCGACGCAGCACCTCCAGGCCGTCCACCTTCGGCAGCTTCAAATCGAGGAGGACCAACTGGGGCTGCTGGCGGAGGTCGCGGCCGGCGTGGACCCCGGTGCCAAACAGGTAGTCGAGCGCCTCGACGCCGTCGTGGGCCTCCACGATCTTGTTGGCGACGCTGTGCTTTTCCAGCACCCGCCGCGTCAGCGCCACATCGTCCGGATTGTCTTCCACCAGCAGGATGATTTTTTCGTTCATGATGATTTTTGAGTATTGGATTATTGGGGTAAGGAATTCACGGCCGAGCTCCGGAGTATTGACCACGGATGGCACGGATTAACACGGATCCGAACCCCGACGGAGGGGAGTTCCGATCGCATGAGCCTGCTTGGCTTTATCCGGATCGAATCCGTGGAATCCGTGGTAAAAATGTTTGGGGCATTTCTCGCAGTGGGGACGGCGCTGCGCGGGGGCTTTGGTCGCGTCGTCATGGGGTTTCCGCTCCTGCGTTCTTCCCCAGCGTGAAATAAAACGTGGCGCCCTGGCCGACGGCACCCTCGGCCCAGACGCGGCCACCGTGGCGGCGGACGATCCGCTGCACGAGCGCCAGTCCGATCCCGTTGCCCTCGAACTCCTGGACGCTGTGCAGGCGCTGGAACGCGCCGAAGAGTTTGTCCGCATAGGCCATGTCGAACCCGACCCCGTTGTCGCGCACGCAGAAGACCCGCTGTCCGGCGGTGGCACGGGCGTCTCGCCCGTGGGTTTGAGCCAGACCCTCCGACATGGGCAGGATGCCCATGCCACTGGCACCGCCGTCCTGATCCACCGCGCCCACCTCGATCTTTGCCCCATCGCGTTTGCCCGTGAACTTCCACGCATTGCCCAGCAGGTTGCTCAGCACCACCTGCAACATCCGCGCGTCGGCGTCGGCCGTCAGGGCCGGGGCCAAGACGAGCTCGACTGTGCGCCCGGGGTTCGCGCGCTGCAGTTCCGCGCCCACCTCCCGGGCCATCGCCGTCAGGTCCACGCGCTCGCGGTGCATGGCCTCCCGCGACAAGTGGGACAGGTTCAGCAGATCATCAATCAGCTCCGCCATCCGCTTGCTGCCGGCCCGGATGCGCCGCAGGTAGTTCTGCGCTCTCTCGTCCAGCTGGCCGGCGTAGTCCTCCGCCAGCGCCAGGCTGAAGCCGTCCATCGCCCGCAGCGGCGTCCGCAGGTCATGCGACACCGAATAGGAAAACGCCTCCAGTTCCTGGTTGGCCGCTTCCAGTTGCGCGGTGCGGTCTTGGACGCGCTGCTCCAGTTCGGCGTTGAGCTGGCGGAGGTCCTCTTGCGCCCGCTTGCGCTCGGTAACATCGCGCGCGGCGGCGAACACGCCCAGCACGTTGCCTTGCTCGTCGCGATAAACGCTCGCGTTATACACCACGTCGGTGATGCGGCCCGAAACGTGCCGGATGGCCAGCGGATAGTCGCGGACCCAGCCTTCAGCAAACACGCGCCAGTAGCCCTCACGTGCCTTGTCCGGCGCAGTGAAATAATCCGAGAAGTCCGTGCCAATGAGCTGCTCGCGCGGCACGCCGGTGGCCTGCACGGAGGCTTCGTTCACGTCGGTGATCTTGCCTTCGGCGCTAATGGTGACCAACGGATCGAGGCTGGCTTCGATGAGGCTGCGCACGTAGGCTGAAGATGCCCGCAGCGCCTCCTCCGCCTGCTCGCGTTCGGTGATCTCCAGCGTCAGTCCGCGGTTGGCTTCCTCGACGGCTTTGCGCCCTTCGACCGCTTCCTCCATCATGTTCAGGGCCGCGACCCGCGACGCCGCGAGGTCGGCGGTGCGCTCCGCGACCCGCGCCTCCAAAAGGGCGGCCAGCCGGCGCAACTCGATTTCCCGCTGCTTCTCCACGGTGATGTCGGTCGCCACCGCGCAGATCAGAGTCTCCGCGCCCAACTGCAACCGGTGCAGACCCAGGCGCAGCGTGACCGTGGAACCGACGGCGGCGTGGAGAGAAACTTCTCCCGAGCTGCTGCCGTTCAAGGCCGTTGCGATCAGACCCGCGAGGGCCGACTGGTCCGCCGCCGGGAGGAAGTCCCGCAGCACGGTGCCGATGACCCGGCCCGGCGGCAGCTGAAGCAGGGCCGCAAAAGCTTGATTGGCGTAAAGGATGACGCCGTCGCGCGAGAGCGTCAGCGCGCCCTCGCTCATCTGCTCGATCAGGAGGCGGTAGGGTTCCAGCGCGCCTTGCAGCGTGAAGACCTGCGGGCCCTGCGGGCCGGCGATCACGAAGCCATCCGCTTCGCCGTGGCGGATGGCCTCGAGTGTCTCTTCGGCTTCAGCCAGGCGCAGGCGCGTCTCGTCGAGTTCGCGGCGCAGTTGGCGGGTGATGTCCGGGCCGTCCGACATGGCTAAGGCTTCCGGGGTTTGAGGTTCAACGCCACCAGCACCCGATCGGGGTCGGTGAGGTCGCCGATCAACCGCCGCAACGGTGGGGGCAATTCCTTGACCAGCGTGGGCGCGGCGATGATCTGGGCGGCTTGCGCCCGCTCCGGCTGCTGACACAGGTCCACGATCTCCAGCTCATAGCGGCCCGGGAGGTGTTCTTCGCAAAGCTTCTTCACCGCCTGGACGGCGGTGAGCGACCGGCTGGTGTGGCCGGTCAGGTAAAGACGCAGGACATAATTGCCTTCGCCGGTCTGCATCAGCGCCTGCTCGAACGCCGCGGTGTTGTCACTGGGGTCGGGTTTAGTTTGCATCGTTGCCTCCAGATGCCCGGGGCCGCAGGTCCAGACCGACCAGCACCCGCTCGGTGTTCGAGAGATCGCCGATGATCTTGCGAATGGGCTCCGGGAGTTTCCGCACCAGCGTGGGGAGGGCGAGAATCTGATCGTCCTCGGCCAGTTGGGGTGTCTTGAGCAGGTCAATCACCTCAAGCGTGTAGCGCCCCTGCAAGCGTTCCTCACAGAGGCGCTTGAGGTTGATGAACGCCGCCAGTGATTTGGGCGTCTGCCCCGCCACGTAGAGCCGCAGTTGCCAAAGCTCAACGGGCTCCGCCACCGTAACTGTCGATGAATCGGTTGTAGGGTTCATGAGGGATGTCTTCAGTTGAGTTTTTCCGTCGCCGGCAGGGCGGGCGCTTCGTCTTGCCGCTGCCGGCCCATTTCGACGCGATCACCGGCCAGCATCGCGGTGCGCGCAGCGCCCTGTGCAATCCCGCGTTTGAGTTCCGCCTCCTCGACGCCGAACTCGGCTCGCAGGGCGGCGATCTGCGCCTCCAGCGCCGCCTGCTTGCGCTCCAGCGCCCGCGTCCGACCGGAGGCTTCCTGCTCGCGCACGAGGGCCTGGGCTTGTTCCTGCGCCTCCAGCACCACGCGCGCACTGCCGGTGAGCAAGGCCCCCGACGGTCCGAGATACACGTCGCGCAGCTCCACGCCGCGGCCGGTCAGCAGGAATTCGCGCACCTGGTTGGAGTGGGCCATGCCGCGCGACTTCAGCAGGTGCAACACGCGGTTCCGCTCCGCCCCGCTCTCGAGGTCCCGCAACAGCAGCCAGACGTCCATCAACGAGGATACCCCGACCTCGGGGGTTTCCCCGGCCCGGCCGCCCGAGGTCAGGCTGGTGAACAGCGCGGTGATTTGCTGCTGCTTGAAGAAGTCAATCAGGCGCGTCAGCATCGCGGTGACCTCCGCGTCACTCCCGAGCGCCGTGAAGTTCGTGATCGGATCGATGATCACGATCCGCGGTTGAAACGCCTGCACCTGCTTGTGAATGGTCACCAGGTGCATTTCCAGACCGGACGTCGGCCGTTCCGCGCAAAAGCGCAGGCACCCCGATTGGACCGCCTGTTCCAGGTCCAGGCCGATGGAGCGCATGTTGCGGGTGATCTGGCTGGCCGATTCCTCGAAGGCGAACCACAGGCACCGCTCGCCGCGCGCGGCGGCGGCGGCGGCAAAATGCGCCGCCAGGCTCGTCTTGCCCGAACCGGCCGTGCCCGACACCAGCACACTGCTGCCGCGATAGTAACCCGGACCGCCCATCATCGCATCCAGGCCCGGCAGGCCGGAGGACACGCGCTCCATGCTGGCGACGTGCTTCAGCCCCAGCGACGTGATCGGCAGCAGGGAGATGCCGCCCTCATCAATCAGGAACGGATACTCGCTCGTGCCGTGGCTGGAGCCGCGATACTTGACGATGCGCAAGCGCCGCGTGGACATGTTCTCGCTCACGCGGTGGTCGAGCATGATGACGCAGTCCGCCACGTATTCCTCCAGCCCGTAGCGGGTCAGGCTGGTTTCGCCGCGCTCGCCGGTGATGATGGCGGTGACGCCCTTGTCCTTGAGCCAGCGAAACAGGCGGCGCAGTTCGGCGCGCAGGATGGCGGTGTTGGTCAACCCGGAGAAGAGCGTCTCGATGGTGTCGAGCACCACGCGCTTGGCGCCGATCCGGTCAATCGAGTGCCCCAGCCGGATGAACAGGCCCTCGAGGTCATACTCGCCGGCCTCTTCGATTTCGCTCCGCTCGACCCGGACGAAATCCAGCGAGAGTTTCTTCTCCGCAACCAGCACGTTGAGATCGTGGCCGAGCGAGGCGAAATTCTGCGCCAGTTCCTCGGTGCGTTCCTCGAACGCCATGAAGACGCCCGGCTCACCGAACTGCGTGGCGCCGCGCACGAGGAATTCCATCGCGATGAGCGTTTTGCCGCAGCCGGCGCTGCCGCACAACAGCGTGGGCCGCCCCTGGGGCAGGCCGCCGCCGGTGAGTTGGTCGAGCCCCTCGATGCCGGTCGGCGACTTGGGCAGAGAGGGATGCGGTCTTTGATCGGTTTCGTTCATGGTGACTTCTCCTTCTGTGTTTTGCTGACTTCTGACTTCTAATCGCTGACCTCTGATTTCTGACCTCTGGCTTCTGCCCCTTGATCGTTGGGCTTCGGCGTGGTCCGGACGACCTCAGCGGCGGCCGCATCCAGGAAAGCCAGCGGATACGGTCGCGCCTGGCCGAGTTGCGCGGCGAGGTCGTTGACCTGTTGTTTGAGTTCGATGGTGCGCAATTCCCGGCCCGCCATGAGCCGGTTGAAGCGGGTCAGTTCTTCGGTCGATTTCGCCAGGTGTTCGGCCTGGATGCTGAGCCGCTCCTCCGCCTGCTTGCGCTCGGTTCGGTCAATTCCGATGCCCACGAGGAATGGCCGGCCCTCAACCATTATTCGCCGGCCCGTCATCAGGAGCCACCGGTAGGCTGGCCCACCGCGCAGCAGCACGCGGCTCTCCACGATCTGGTCCGAACCGTGCACCAATACATCCGCGATCTTCGACTGGATGAGCGCGCGGTCCTCCGGGTGGATGGTCTCGGCCGCGTTCATGCCTGCGACCCGCTCTTCCGGCTGGCCGACGATTTCATCGCGCTGGTAGGCGTTCCACCGCACGTAGCGGCCGGCTTCGTCGAGCATGTAGAAGGTGCCGGGGATACTATCAATAATGGTCTTGCTGAGGGCTTGCTCTCGTTTCGCGGCGTCCTCCGCCTGCCGGCGCTCGGTCACGTCCATCGCCATGCTGATGACGATCCGCCGCCCGTCAGACAGCCGGCCCACCGGCGCGGAACTGAACTCCCAGATGCGCGTCCCGCCGGACTTGGTGCGGATGGTATAGTCGCCCTCGTATTTCCGGTGGTCCAGTCCGTAAAGCGCATCGATCTCCGCCTGCACGAGCGATTTTCTTTCGCCGTAGGCCCGTTCAGTCCAATCGCCGATGGTGGCAAGTTCCTCGCGGGTGTAGCCGGTGATTTCGCACCACGAGTTGCTGGCCTGGAGGATCGCGCCGTCCTCAGCATGGAGCAGGATGGGGAACGGCGAATCCACTACCGCGCGGCGGAAGCGCTCCTCGCTTGCCTGCAGCATATCCGCCGCCCGCGTGCGCTCGGTTAAATCATATCCAAATGCCCAGAATTCACCGCCAATGGTTTTGCCTACCCAGGCGATATTTTTCGCTGAACCATCCTTGCAGATGCAAACGCACTCCAAGACCTCAACATCCGTGTGGTTTTTGCCGGCTTGTTCAATGTTGTGAGTCCATTGATCAATTACCTGTTGGCGGTATTTTTCATCCGGGAACGCTTTTATCCACCACTGCCCGACGGTGGGCACGTCCTCCATCGAAAAGCCGAATATTTTTAAAAACGCCTCGTTAATATATTCTGCTTTTTGATCGCTGCCGCTTGAAGCATAGATGGCCATGGGCGATAATTCAGCCACGGCCCTGAACTTTGCTCCGCTCTCCCGCAGCGCCACTACCATCTGCGCTTGGTCCCGGTAGAACCGGACGCTTTGCTGCCGCCAGAGCAGCCCCACCCCGGCGCCCGCGCCGAAGAGCAGGAGGCCGACCATGATCATCACCTGCCAAAGTTGCGCGCGCAGCGGCGCAAACACTTCCGCGGTATCCCGGCGGGCCACCAGGAACCATGGCGAATCCGGAACCGCGCGCAGCGCGGCCAACACCGGCACGCCCCGGTAGTCCACGCCTTCCACGATGCCTTCCTGCCCCAGAGCGGCCTTCACCGCGGGTATGTTGGTGTTGGCGAGCGAACTGCGCAAAGTCAGCGCGGTGTTCTTATGAAACCGGAGTTCGTTCAGGAAGACGACCTCGTTCCCTTCCCGGCGGACGAGCAGCGTCTCCGCCGTCGCGCTCGGCACGGGCCAACGGCTGATGAACGGATAGAGGTAGCTGGCGGGATCAACCCGCAGGACGAGCACGCCCAGCGGCCGGTTGGCGTCCGACTCGTCGCGGACCGGGATCAAGAGGGCCAGATAAACGCGCTGGCTCAGTTCGTGCCGGAAGAAATCCTGAAACACCGGCTGGCCCGACCGCAGGACTTCGAGCGCCCGCGCCGACATCACGGCCGCGACCGGCACTGCTGTTTCGGGCAGGGACAAGCGCACCCCGCCTTGAGCATCCAGCAGGAAGACCCGGTCATACGGACCTTGGGCCTGGTATTTTCCGAGCCACACCTGCAACTGCCGCTGCGCGTCCGCATCCGCCGGCGACGCGAGGAACCGGCGCACCAGTTGGGTGAGAGAGGGGTGCTGGTGGAGGATGGTGGCATCCCCCAGTCGCTCCTTGCGCCACTGCGCCAGCAAGCCGACTTTCAATTCCGCGATGGCGGCAAGTTGCTGCTCGGCTTCGGCGCGGAATTGCCGCTCGTAGTTCCGGTAGTAGAAAATGCCGGTGGCGACGATGCCCGCCGCCAGCAGGAGGAAGATCAGCAGAAACAGCCAGCTGGCGCGCGCGCCGGGTGCGGCCAGCGCAATGGTGGGCGCGGCTGACTCCGGGCGGTTTTCCGGACGCGCGGTCAGGATCAGCGCCGCGCCCAGCGCCGCAAACAAGGCCGCCGTGGGCAGCGCCATCATCGTCAGACCGCCCCAGCCATAGG
This sequence comes from Opitutaceae bacterium, assembly GCA_044344465.1. Taxonomy (GTDB): domain Bacteria; phylum Verrucomicrobiota; class Verrucomicrobiia; order Opitutales; family Opitutaceae; genus ER46. The sequence continues at coordinate 4,934 of JBIJCX010000103.1, read as the reverse complement.
TGCGGAGGACCGGCGTGAAGTAGGACAGGATTTCCACCAGTGCCACGGTGATCATCGCCGTGCCGACCAGCAGGGTGACGATCCAGGTCCGGCTCGTCTGGCGCGGGCGGCGGGCGAATTCCCAGCCCGTCGCGAACAGCAGGAAACACAGCGCCGTGTCTGGCGCCATCCGGCCCGGATGCGAGGTGCCGACCGTCCCCGCCGGCTCGGGGAACAGCCACTGGTCGAAACCAAGATTCCATCCGAAGGCGTATTCGGCGAGCGAGAGCAGTCCGATCAGTCCCGCGAGCAGGGCGCAGAGGCGGGAGAGGCGGGAAACGGCAGTTGAGAGTTGAGGGCTGAGAGTTGAGAGCCGCTCGCGGGTGGCCAGCAGCGCCAGGCCCACGAGGACGAAGCACAGGGCGGTGTTCGGCTTCATGCTCACCCAGTCGGGCCGGATGCTCTTGAGCACGGTGATGTCGAACGCCCAACCGACGAGGGCCATGCCGCCGACCAGCAGCGTCAGCGTTCCCGCGAGCCGGCCGGTGAGCGGCCCTAACTGTGCCGAATGGGTTGTGCGTTCCGAGGTCATGTCATTTTCCATTCCGCGACTTTCGCACCAGCGCTTGCAGCACTTTCAGCAGGCGCCCGGACTCGGTCGACTTATTGAGGAAATGATCGGCACCGGCGGCGAGGGCGGCCTGCCGGAGGGGCGGCAGGTCGTAATCCGAGAGCACAATCACCACCGGTGCCCGGGGCTGCTTGATTTGCTTCAGCGTCTGCAGCGTGGTTCCCGGCTCGGTTTGCAGATCGAGGATCACCACGTCGGGCTGCGCCGTCTGCACCAACGCGAGCACCTTGGCCGGCTCCTGGACACACCCCAGCACGCTGACGCCATCGAATTCGGACAACAGGGCCGTGAGGCTGTCGTTGACGGAAATCCCATTGTCCGCGACGACGACGCGCAGCAGGGTCAACGGACGCACAGGCGCAGCACGGCTCTTCATGCCGACAAGGTAGCCGCCGATGCGCGCTCCCGCGAATGCCGCGTGGCTGAAAGATCATGTAGGCCGCGGCCTACAAGAGAGGGCTTAACGGCAATTCTCTCAATCGCGGAGGTGAACCACGGAGACACAGAGGCACAAAGTCGATCCGCCGAAACGGGGATTACTCTGTGTCTTCGTGTCTCTGTGGTTCAATTGCTTTGGATTGTTCGTTGATCGCTACGACAAACCTGTTGGTCTCTTCGCCGGAATAGTCAGACAGAAGGAAACGAAGGAGGAAGAAAGTGAGTTCAGATTTTTCGTTTCCTTCGTTGCCTTCTTCGCGGCTTCGCGCGACCCCGGCCTTGGTCACTTCTCGCTGGCCACACACGATGACCGACTCATTCGAAGCCGTGAAGAGGCGGAAGGCTGTCTCCCTGGTTTGTCCTCTGTGTCTTTGTGCCTTTGTGGTGAGTGGATTGTTGGATTGGACAGAGAAAAACAACAGCCAAGGCAGATTCACCACAAAGACACAAAGGCACAAAGACCAAGCCGCGAGTTTTGATGGGCGATCTCCGCCACCACCCTGAATTCTCCGCGGGCCTTTTGCGGCCATGAGGCGGTTCGGTGCGCTTGACGATGCCTCTCCCCTTGAGCACTCCATCGGCATGCGGAAAGTCGTAGTCCAGCTGAAGCTGACCAACTCCTTTGAGTTGGAAATGAAGCGGCGAAAGCTCCTGACGGGCAAACCACGCAGCGTGAGGGCGGAGGCCTTGGTGGACACGGGGGCGACGCGCCTCTATCTCCAGTCCAGCCTCATCAAAGCACTGGGCTTGCCCAAGCAGAGCGAAGTTCAGTCGAAAACCACCAACGGGGTGCGCCGCCGGGCAGTCTTCGCGCCGGTGCGGCTGGAACTGATGGGGCGCTACGGCGACTTTAACGTGGTGGAAGTGGACGACGACGTGCCGAATCTGCTGGGCCAGATTCCGCTGGAATACCTGGACGCCGGGTTGGCCGGCTCACGCGAAGGCGCGGGCGGCGGTTTCGAGACTTGAAATGCCCCGGGAACAGGGCCAAGTGATGGCGCATGAACGCGCTTGTTGCCGGACACTCTTCGGTCGCCATCTGGAAGCGAACGATCCAGGCGGAAGCGGGAGGTGTTGCACCCGCCGAAGCCCGAGCCCTCTTACGTCTCAAGCTCTCGCCGACTGACTTGAATCGGGCTGACAAACTGGCGGCCAAAGCACGGGTCGGTATTCTAACTCCGGAAGAGGAACGGGAATTGGACGATTACGTGGCCGTTGGCAGCGCGCTGGAATTTCTCAAGTCTAAAGCCCGGACCTCGTTAAAACGTGTGCGGCCGGCCGCTTGACGCCCGCGTGTGAATCCACGACTCACGGCTGAAGTGCGGCGCCGCGCCGGCTCTGGTTGTGAGTATTGCCAGTTTCCGGAGCGTTGCGCGGAACTTCGGTTCCAAGTGGATCACATCATCCCTCAGCAGCACGGAGGACCGACCGCTTCGGCCAATCTGGCGTGGTCGTGCCTGCGTTGCAACAAGCACAAGGGGCCGAACCTATCCGGGATTGATCCCGTCACCGGAGAAATGGTTCGATTGTTTCATCCCCGACGCGATCGCTGGTCCGAACATTTTGTCTGGGAGAAGTCCAAACTCCTCGGGCTGACGCCGACTGGCCGCGCCACAGTCGGGGTCCTTCAGATCAATCGGCTGGATGCAGTTTTGGTTCGCGAAGCGCTGATGGAGGAAGGTGTGTATCCCGCCGAGCCAAAGCGTGTCCGTAACTGACACGCCAGGTCGGCCGGCTCACGCGAAGCGCGCAAGAATGGATTGATATTCCTCGGTGGTTTGCTCTCCGTGTCTTTGTGTCTTCGTGGTGAACCGGATTGGATCGGATCGGCTTCGCGCCTGCGCGTGCGCTGGCCTGGGGCTCTCAGCCTTCAGCCTATAGCCTCTCAGCCTCTCAGCCTCTGGCCGTTCCCAGCCCGTGCTCGACCGCGTAATGGATCAGCTCGACGTCGTTGCGTACGCCGAGTTTTTTCCAGATGCGCGTGTGGTAGGTGCTCACGGTCTTCCCGCTCAGCGAGAGTTCCGCGGCGATTTCCTTGATCGAGCGGCCCGCCAATAGCAGGTGCAGCACGGCAAATTCCCGGTCCGACAACCGGCCGGCCGGCGAGCGGCCCGACTGGCTGATTTCCGCCGCGAGGCGCTCGGCCAGCGCCGGGCCGACGTAGCGCCCGCCCGCCAGCAGCCGGCCGATGGCCCGGACCAACTCCTCGGCCGCCATCGCCTTGTTGAGGTAGCCACTGGCGCCGGCTTTCAAGACCCTCACCGCTATCTGCTCTTCGGGCGCACTGCTCACCACGAGCACCGGCAGTTCCGGCCGCAGGCGCCGCGCCTCGTGCAGCACCTCCAAACCGGTGCGCCCCGGCATGAAGATATCCAGCACCAGCACGTCCCAGCGGTTCCGGGACACGCGGTCCAGCGTCACCGCAGTGCTGGCCGCCTCGCCGAATTGCGCATCGGGATATTCCTCGGCCAGGATTTGCCGCAGGCCCTTGCGCACGACGGCATGATCGTCCGCAATCAGGATCCGCATCGTGCGTGCTTTCACGACGGCGCCCCCCCCCCCGCAGTGAAATCCGCATTTCGATGACGGTGCCCGCACCCGGATGGCTCCGGATTTCCAGTTGTCCACCCAGCAACAGCGCCCGCTCCCGCATGCCTACCAGCCCAATCGACCTGGGGTCGCGCAACTGCTTGGCGCGGATGCCGCGGCCGTTGTCTTCGACCCGGAGGAGCAATTGGCCGGCCTCGCGGCGGAGCGAGACCTCCACGCGGGTGGCGTGGGCGTGCCGTTGCACGTTGGTCAGGGACTCCTGCAGGATGCGAAACACCGCCGTCGCGGCATCGTGACCCACCGTCAGTTCATCCGCCGGCACACTCGCGCGGCACTGAATTTTGCTGTGGTCCTGAAAGTCGCGGGCTTGCCATTCCACGGCGGCGCACAGCCCCAGGCTGTCCAGCACCACGGGCCGTAGCCCCGTGGCAATCCGTTGCACGCAATGCAGCACCCTGGCCGCCATCTGGTTCATCTCGGCGACGCGGGCCGCCAGGCTCCCCGCGGCGGCACCCTTGCCGAGTTTGGCCAGCCGGCGCTGCAGCCAGACCAGGTCGATCTTCAGCCGGGTCAAGTCTTGGGCGAGCACATCGTGGATTTCCCGGGCCAAAAAGGTGCGCTCCTCCTCCCGCACCACCAGCAACCGGGCCGCGAGGGCGCGCAACTTTTCCTGGGAGATGCGGAGTTTCAACCTGACTCGCTTCCGCTCCGCGCTGCGCTGCTTCGCGGAGGTCGTCCCAATCGTATCCTTCGCCTGCCTTTGAGCCCGGGTTTTCAAGCTAAGGAGGGGCGGAGTTGAGCCAGAGCGTTAATCGGACCCAAGCCGACCACCAACAACGCGACCCTGCCCGTGAGCGAAGCTATGCGCACAACCTGGCCGGTTGGTGCGCACGGACATGACAGTCGTTCTGCCGATGCGCAAAGCATCGGAAAAGGAGGAAGTTTTTGAATGACTCCGACCTCGGGCATGACTTTCGAGGGCTTTCAGGATGCCGCGGCGTGGATATTGAGCAAGCGACAACTTGAAAGGAGGCTTGGCCATCACCGCGTATTCATGAAGACCGCCAACCCCCGGAAGCATGGCCACAAAAAGGCGCAAGGAATTGTCCGTCCGACCGGCGGGAATCCCCCGGGCGCCTATAGGCGCCGCGAGAGCTGCGATCGCCCTCCGATTTTTTGTGCCTTTTTGTGGCTAAAGTTCAGAGGCCCGTCTGCGGCGTTCTCGATCCGGCCATTCGGGTTCAATCACTTGCGTTCTTCATGAATTCGCGGTGGTCCGTCAGGCCTGTGACGGCCGGTTCCGCAAGCCAGTCCGGGGCACCTTCGCTGAAGATGC
>JBIJCX010000102.1:0-24075 GCA_044344465.1 Opitutaceae bacterium | reverse complement strand
GCGGTCTATGACCGCCGACCACGTCTGACCGGTCGGTGAAGCAATTCCACGGCGGTCATAGACCGCCGCTACAATTCCACGCCGAGCGATGAAATCCGTGGTGCCAACGGCCTGATCCTCGTTCAAGATCGGTCCGGCCACGAGTTCCCTAATCCTGCTCCCAAGATGAAAAACGTGCTCCTCTTCCTCGCTCCGCTCTTCGCCGCGGCCCTGGCCTGCGCCGCCGCCGCCGCCGAGCCGCCCAACATTCTCTTCGCCATTGCAGACGACTGGGGGGTCCACGCCGGCGCGTATGGCACGAAGTGGGTGCGGACGCCTCATTTCGATCGCGTGGCGCGCGACGGCATCCTTTTCAACAACGCCTACACGCCGAACGCCAAGTGCGCCCCGTCGCGCGCCTGCATCCTCACCGGGCGCAACTCGTGGCAGCTCAAGGAGGCGGCGAACCACATCTGTTATTACCCGGCCGAATTCAAGAGCTGGGGCGAGGCGCTCCGCGAAAACGACTGGTTCGTCGGCCACACCACCAAGGGCTGGGCGCCGGGCGTGGCCAACGACGCCGCCGGCAAGCCGCGGCAGATGACCGGCCGGGCGTTCAACGCACGTCAGGCCACGCCGCCCGCCTCCGGCATCGGCAAAGCCGACTACGCGGCGAACTTCGACGACTTCCTCGAGGCCGCGCCCAAGGGCAAGCCCTGGGCCTTCTGGTTCGGCGCCGTCGAGCCCCACCGCGGCTACGAATTTGGGTCCGGGGTGAAGAAGGGCCGACATCAGCTCAACGAGATCGATCGCGTGCCCGCCTTCTGGCCGGACAACGACGTCGTGCGCCACGATATGCTCGACTATGCCTTCGAGGTGGAGCACTTCGACACCCACCTCGGCCGGATGCTCGCCTCGCTCGAGCGGCGCGGACTGCTCGCCAACACGCTCGTGATCGTCACCTCCGACCACGGCATGCCGTTCCCGCGCGGCAAGGGTTCCGAGTACGAGTATTCCAACCACGTGCCGTTCGCCGCGATGTGGCCACGGGGGATCGCCGGGCGCGCGCGCGTGGTCGACGACTATATCAGCTTTATCGATCTTGCCCCGACGTTCATCGAGCTGGCGGGACTCCCGTGGTCCCGGACCGGCATGGCCGAGGCGGCCGGCCGCAGCCTCACCGAAATCTTCCGGGTCGACCGTTCGGGCCAGGTCATTGCCGCGCGCGATCACGTGCTGATCGGCATGGAGCGGCACGATATCGGCCGCCCGAACGATGCCGGTTATCCCATCCGCGGTATCGTCAAGGCGGGCATGATGTATCTGGAGAATTTCGAGCCCTCGCGCTGGCCGGCGTGTAATCCCGAGACGGGTTACCTCAACGTCGACGCGAGCCCGACCAAGACGTTCATCCTCGACGCGCACCGCAAAAATCCGGCCGACCCGTATTGGGCGCTCTGTTTCGGCCGGCGGCCCGGCATCGAGCTCTACAACCTGAAAACCGATCCCGACTGCGTGAAGAACCTCGCGACGCAGGCCTCGACCGAACCGCAGCGGCGCGCTTTGAAAACGGAGCTATATGCGAAACTCCGGGCGCAGGGCGACCCGCGCATGGCGGGCCAGGGCGAGATCTTTGATCGCTATGTCCATGCCAGCCCGGGTCACGTCAATTTCTACGCCCGCTACATGCAGGGCGAGAAACTGCGCGCCGGCTGGGTGAACGAAACCGACTTCGAGCCCGCGCCGCTGGACGCGAAGTGACAGGCCAGCGACGCGGAGCGCGGCGCGCGCCGGATCAGGGGACTTCGTAAACTTCGACGAGGGCTTCGCCGGTGGGGGCGGCGGCGGTGCCGCTGAGTTGGATGGTGTAGGCGCCGGGGTCGACGAGGGCGAGGGTCGCGGCGTCCCTGCTGCCAGCGTCGAGGGCGAAGGCACCGACATAATTCGCGGCGAGGGCGAGCTCGCTGACGAAGTCGGCGTTGCTCCAGTCGTCGTTGGCCAGGATCGCGCGCTGCTGGCTGTCGAAGATTTGCAGCCGCGGATCGGCGACCGTGCCGGTGACGCCGAAGGCCGCGAGCTTCGGGCCGACGCCGCGGACGAGGAGGGTGCGCGGACCGATGCCGCCAATCACGAGGCCAAGGGTCAGCACATCGTCGCCGGGCGCGGTCTGACCGCGCACGGAGACGTTGACGAGCTTGCTCGTGCTGCGGCCGGTGAGCGCGTCGGCGTCGTAGACCTCGATCAGCACGATGCCCCCGGCGCCGGTCGCGTTGGTCACCTGCACGGTGTAGCCTCGGCCGGCGGTGAGATCGGTGACGAGCGCGGCGTCCTTGGAACCGCCGGGGAGGGCGAACGCGCCGGTGGCGGTGAAGGCGCTGCCGATGTTGCCGGCCGACCAGTCGTTGTTTTCGGCGATTTTGGTGTCGCCCTGAAACACGCTGAACTTCGGGTCGGCCATCAGACCGGAGAGACCGAAGGCGCCGAGGCCGGGGCCGACGGCGCGGATGAGCACGCGCTTGGTGCCCGTGCCCTGCACGAAGAAGCCCGGGATGACGGTGACATCGGTCGCCACGTTGGTGCGCACCGAGATGTTCGCGGGGCGCGAAGCATCGGCCGAGAGCGTGACCGTGGCGGCGTTACTCGTGACAGAGCCCGAGTTGTTGCTGACCCGCACGCTGTAACTGCCGGCGTCGGTCGCGGTGGCGTTGTTGCGCAGCAGGATCGCGCCGGTCTCGCCGGAGAGAGCCGTGTTGTTACGGAACCACTGATACGTGAGGGCGGAGCCGCTGGCATTGGTGGCGAGGGTGAAGGTGGCGCCGGGGATGACGATCTTCGAGATGGGCTGGAGGGCGAGGACCGGCGAGCCGGCGGCGCCGACCACGATGGTGCCGGCGAGAATGCGGGTGGTGCCGAGGGCGTTGGTCACGTCGGCGGAATAGGTGCCGGCGTTGGCGCTCGTGAGGGATTCAACAATATAGGGGTTGGCCGTGGCGCCGGCGATCAGAACGCCATTGAGATACCAGCGATAGCTGTAGGTGCCGCCGCCGGTGACGTTGACCGGACACACGAGGCGGCCGCCGACGGCGAGCGACGTGGTGGTGGCGGTGAAGCCGGCGGCGGCGGCGGGGCGGGCGGTGGCGACGTTGGCGGCGGAGGCGGAGGAGGCGACCGAGCCGGCGCCGGCGAAGGAAAAGCTCCCGGCCCAGGCGCCACCCGCGGAGGCGTTCACATTATTGCGGGTGGAGGCGGTGTAGTTGGGCTGGCCGGAGAGGAGCGTGATCGTGACGGTCCTGGTCTCGCCGACGGCAAGTACGCCGGCGTGAACGGCGGCGGTGGCGACGGAGGAGTCGTCGGTGTAGACATCCGTGCCCCAGATGGCGCCGGAGGAGGTGCCCGTGACGGCGAACTGGAAGACGGAGCCGACGCGGCTGCGGTAGCCGACGAGGTTGGCGGGCGCGGTGGCAACCCTGACGACCGTGGCATCGGGGACGAACGCGGTGCTGGCTTCAAAGCGATACTGGGCGTTGTTGATGGCGGTGCCGTAGTCGGCGGAGAACGTGGTGCCAGTGACGTTGGCGATGGTGATGCCGTAGTTGGCGAATTGGGAGCCGCCGGTGAAGGTGATTACGCCGTTGGCGGCGATGGTGCCAGTGAGGGCGTTGTTGAAATTGGCGAAGGTGGCGCTGACCGCGCCGGTCGGAGCGATCGTGACGGCGTAGGCCTGGTAGTTGGCGTCGGTGCTGGTGCCTGCCCGCCGACCGATCATGCCGAGGTAGCGGCCGGCGTAGTTGGCGACGTTGCCGCCAGTGGAGCCGCCTCCGGCCGCGCCGGCGACGAAGTTGGAGCTGTTTTGCAGGACGTATCCGGCCGTCGTTAGCGGCGTGCTGAAGACCAGCCGGGTGCCGGAGGTGACGACGGCGCCGGTCGTGATCCGGTAAATCGCGGCGCCGGTGCCGCCGGTGAAGGCGATGGCCCCGATGGCGTTAATCGTGCCGGTCAGCGTGGTGCTGGAGCCCGCGTTCGTGATCGTCGTGGTGACCGCACCGGCCGAGGTGATGACGGTGCTGTAGGTGGCTCCGCCGAGGACGAAGGCAATGCCGTTCTGGATTTGAAGAATGGCGCCGGTGTAGGTGCCGGCGTAGCTGGCGATGGTGCCGCCGGTGGACCCACCAGCGACGGTCAAGACCAGCGTGATGGTGTCGGAGCCGGCAGAGTTGTCGGCGGTGAGGTTGACGTTGATGGTGCCGGCGGCGGTGGGTGTGCCGGAGACGACACCGGTGGTGGCGTTGATCGAGAGCCACGACGGTTGATTCGTGATGCGATAGCCAGTGGGGGAATTGGCGGCGGCGAGTTGGTAGCTGAAGATGGTGCCGACCGTCGCGGAGGCGGTGGTGCCGCTCGTGATGGAGGGCCGGACGACAGTCGAGCCGCCGCCGGTGGAGCCGCCGCCGAGGGTGAAGGTGCCGCCGGTATTCTTTAGCGGATTGAAAAATTCATTCGCTGAGTAGGCGCCGTTGCCGGCTTGCTGCGTGAGGACGAGGAGGATCGCGGTGGTGCTGCCTTGAGCGAGCCAGTTGTTGTTGATCTGGATCGTGGTGGCGCGGTTGCCGGTGGCGGCGGAGATGCTGGAGTCGAGGACGGAATAGGTACCGCCCTCGGTGGCGAGCGTGGGCGAGGTGCGGACGTAGGTGCTCGCGGAGGTGAACTGGACCGTGAAGCTGTTGACCGTTGGCTCGAGCGTGTTGGGCGTGCCGGCGTTGTAGACAAAGGAAAGCGTCTTCCCCACGAGGTTGGCGGGCAGGAGCTCGTCGTTGGTGACGGCGCGAGCGGCGGGCGAACCGGCGAGGGCGGCGACGAAGCACGCGGACAGCGCGAGCCGGCAGTGGAAACGGGCGAAGAGGGACGTGAGTTTCATAATGATGGGTGGCTGAGGCGCGCCCATCATAGTCCCTTCGCCAGACGCCGTCGTTACGTGGGTCTGCGTATGCCGGGCCGCAGGAGCTCGGCGGTGGCGATGTTGAGGGACACACGATTCTCCACGCCGAGGCGGGCGAAGATGCGCTCCATGTGCTTGTCGATCGTGCGCGGGCTCGCGCCGAGAATGATGGCGATCTCGGGATTCGTTTTTCCCTGCGCGACCCAGTAGGCGACCTCGGCCTGACGCGGGGTGAGGCCGAGCGTGAGGAGGGCGGCCGGGCCGGGCGGGGCGTGTTCCTCCTCGAGAGCGAGCATGACGAGGTCATCGCGGCCGGGCTCGGTGAAGCGGCGGACCGTGAGCGCGCCACCGGCCCCGGCAAAACGCGCGGTGTGCGAGAGTGCCACGGGCGTGGCGGCGAACTTCGCCATGAGATCGTGCGCGAGGCGGGTGGCGAAGAGGAGCACCCCATCGCGCCTGAGCACCACGACGGCGCTTTCGAGCGAAGCGGCGAGCTGGGCCTCGGCATCGAGGCGGAGGGCGATTTCGGCTTCGAGCTCGGCGTTTTTCTCCTCGAGCGTGCACCGGGCGGCGCGCAACTCGAGCTGCACCCGCACCCGGGCGACGAGCTCGGGAATGTGAACCGGTTTCGTGACGTAATCGACGGCGCCGGCGGCGAAGGCGCGGACCTTTTGCCCGGGCTCGTCGACGGCCGTGAGGAAAATCACGGGCAGGTCGCGCCAAACGGGATGGGCGCGGAACGAGGCGCAGACGGCAAAGCCATCCTCGCCGGGCATCATCACATCGAGGAGAACGAGGTCGGGTGTGAGGCGGGCGAGGATCTCGCGCGCGGCGGCGCCGCTTTCCGCGAGGAGCACGCGCACTCCGGCCTGGCGCAGCGCGTCACACACGACGCCGAGGTTCGCGGGTGTGTCGTCCACGACGAGGAGGGTGCGGGTGACAGCGGACGGCATGGGTGGCACGGTTCGTGATGACGGTCCCGGCGGCGGATGGCACGATCGTTTATCCCGGGCCGCGCACGACGCCGCCTCCCGGCACCGCGCCCAGCAGCGCGCGCAGGCGGGGGAGGTCGTAGCGCGCGGCGGCTTCGTCGAGGGGGTCGAGCGCGGCCGCGGGGTGCGCGGCGCGGAGGCTGGAGAGTGCGGCGCGGAGGGCATCGAGGTCGCCGAACGCGAGGTGCTCGCGGAGGGCGGCACACACGGCCTCCGGCAGAACGCGGGCAGATGCGGTGGCGGTGGTGGCGGCCAGGAGCGGGGTGAAGTCCGCGTCGCGCCAGCGGAGCACGAGCAGGCGGCCGATTTTTTCCAGGAGTTCGGCGGTGCGAAAAGGCTTCGCGAGAAAGTCGTCGGCGCCGGCGCGCTCGCCGTCGGCGAGGTTGAAGGAGAGCACCGAGGCGGAGGTGAGGAGAACTTTCAGCTGTGGACCGCGGGGGAGCGCGCGGAGCCGGCGGGTGAACGCGAGGCCGTCGAGGCCGGCCATCCGCACATCGACAATGGCAAGGTCGGGCCAGGGCTCCGCGCCAGCGGTAAGACGCGCCAGCGCGGCCTGGGGCGAGTCGAAATCGGCGCAGACCAAACCGAGCGGGGTGAGAAGATCGACGAGGAGGCGCCGGTTGATGTCGTGGTCGTCGACGATCAGCACGCGCCGGTGGTCGCCCTCGTAACCGGCGATGTGCCGGCCGGAGGAGCAGGCGGGCGCGGCGGGGGCGATGGCGGGGAGCGCGAGCGTGAAGGCGAACGTGCTGCCGGCGCCGACTTCGCTGGCGAGGGCCAGCTCGCCGCCGAGACGTTCGACGAGGGCGCGGCTGATGGCGAGGCCGAGACCGGCGCCGGGCGCGTCGGGGCGCGCGTCGTGGGCCTGTTCGAACGCCTGGAAGAGGCGGGCCTGGTCGGCGGCGGAGATTCCGGCCCCGGTGTCGGCGACGGCAAACTGCACCCGTGGGGAGTTGGACGCCGGGAGTGGGGCGGCGGAGGCGGCGGGTGAGACGCGGAGCGTGACGCGGCCGGCGGCGGTGAACTTCACGGCGTTGCCGAGCAGGTTGTCGAGGATCTGGCGGAGTTTTTGCGCGTCGCATTCGACCCACGCGGGGAGGCCGGGGGCGAGGTCGAATTGAAAGGAGAGATTTTTCGCGGCGGCGGCGGGAGCGTGGGCGGCGGCGATGTCGTGGAGGAGATCGCCGAGCGCGCAGGGGGCGGGACGGACGGTGAGTTTGCCGGCCTCGATCCGGGCGAGGTCGAGCACGTCGTTGATCATGCGCAGGAGGTGCTCGCCGCTGGATTGCACGATGCGCACGCGCTCCTGCTGATCGGGCGCGAGGCGGCGGTCGGCCTGCAGCACCTGGGCGTAGCCGATCACGCCGTTGAGGGGCGTGCGGAGCTCGTGGCTCATCGACGCGAGGAAGGCGCTCTTGGCGCGGTTGGCGGCCTCGGCGGCGTCGCGGGCGGTCGCGAGTTCGCGGGTGCGCGAGGCGACGAGCTGCTCGAGGCGGACGCGTTCGCGTTCGCCGCGACCAAGGCGCCAGCGCAGGTAGACAAAAATCGCGGCGGCGAGCGCCAGCGCGTAGAGCGCGTAGGCGAGCGGGCTCAGGTGCCAGGGCGGTGCGGCCGAAAACGTGAAGCCGGCCACCGCGCTGGCCATGCCGTCGGGATCCTGTGCGCGGACTTCAAAGGTGAAGGGACCGCCGGAAAGGTTGGTGAACTCCACCTCGGTGCGTGTCGACCAGGGCTGCCATGAGTCATCATAGCCGATGAGGCGCGTCTGGTACTTCATGCCGGGACCGGCACCAAAGTGCGGAGCACTGAACGAAAAAATGAGCGGGGCCCGGGCGTAGGCGAAGCGCGGTGCGGCGCCGTCCGGCCCAGGGGTGAGAGGCGCGCCGGAGGGCGGCACGATTTCGCGAATCAGGACGCGCCACGGTGCCGCCGGCGGACGCGTGGCGCCGAGATCGGCGCGCACCAGGGCATCGGGTCCGCCGAGCCAGAGGTACTCGCGGTCGCCCTCGCGCTCCCACGCGAGGCTCCGCGCCCCGCCGAAGGCGACGCGATCGAGGATTTTTCGCGGGAGCGGCGCGAAGCCGGCGGCACCGCCGACTCCCAGCTGGAGACGGCCGAGTTGGTGGGGAATCTCGGTGTGTTCGGTGTCCGCCTGGGCCCAGAGGATATCGGGCACGTCGGTCGCCGTCAGCGGCCAGAGTTGGGTGCGATCGTGCCGCCCGGCGATCTGCAGCACCGCATCGACGTTGAACCGGTCGGTCGCGGCGTCGTACGTGTAGGCGCCAACGTCGGTGACAAAGACCACGCGGTCGGCGACGTTGTAAACATGGCTCCAGCCCTGGCCGGGGCGCAGCCCGTGATCTTCGCGGTAGCCCGCAAAGGTGGCGCGCGTCCAGTCGTCGGCCGCCGTATCAGGGGGGCGCGTGACTTTGATGAATCCACGGGTGGGCGTGCCGAGCCAGATGACGCCATCCGCTCCCACGGCGATGGTGCGGACTTCGGTCTTGAGACCAGGTACTCCGCCTTCGTCGCGCCAGCGGCCGTTGGCGAAGCGCAGGACGTTGAGCCCGAGGAAGCGGCCGACGAGAAGGCAATCGGGCTGACCGCGCAACGGCGCCAGTTTGCTCACCCCATCGGGGGCGTCGAACACGAGGCGCGGCGCAGTCCCGTCAAGCGGGAGTTGGACGACACCACGGGCGGTGCCAACGAGCAGGCCGGCGGGATGGCTGGCGAGCGACCAACACGCATCACGCACGCCGGTGACGGGCTCGAAGCGCGCCGGGGTGCCGTCCGCGGCCTCGGCCGGCGCGAGTCGAAGCAGGCCGGCGGGCGTGGCGGCGTAGAAGGTGCCGGCGTGCCGGCGCAAATCGTGGGTCAGATTTCGCGGCAGGCCATTGAGCCGATCGAAGACCGTGAAGGGCGACGCGACCTCGGCCCGCGCGACCCCGTTGCCCGTGCCGATCCACAAGCCCCCTTCGCGATCGGGTGTCAGGCTGAGCAGCGCTTCGCTCTCGAGGCCGTTGGCGGCGCTGAGGCGGGTGCGGAAGCGGAAATCCGCATCCGTGACAATGATACCCATCGTCGTGGTGCCGATCGCGCGGGTGCCGTCGGGGAAGCGCACCATGAAGCGGAGTTTCGTGGACGCGAAGAGCGGATCGATCGGCGTGGGGAAACGAGTGAGGCGGCCGTCCTCCAAATGGAAAAAAGGTCCAGTCGTGAGTCCGAGGCGCAGCCTCCGCCCGCCGGCGGGCTCGATGAGACAAAACTGTGAGCCGGCGATCTCGGGCGCGTCGCTGACGAGCGCGAAGTCGTCGCCGACGAGTTTGAAAAGGCCGACGCCCTGCCGGTGGAGAAACAGATCGTCGCCGACCCGGTGGAGGAACTGCCGGGGCTGGTTGGTGAACGGCCAGAGCCGAAACCCGCCGTCCCGCCAGCGGATCACCAGTGCCTCCGTGGCAAACCACACGGCGTCGGACGTGGCGGCCATGCTCCAGATGACGCCCGGCGAGCGGCGGTCGGCCGGGAGTTTCCCGAGGAGCGAGGTGAAACGCGGCGCGCCGCCGGGGCCGGGCGCGATGAAGCCAAGTTCGTCGGTGCCGCCCGCGTAGAGGCGACCGTCGGGGCCGAAGGCGATGGCCCGCACCCAGCTCGTGCCGGGAATCTCAATCCGACGCCACGACGCCCCGTCGTAGGAGAGGACGGAGTGGCTGTTGCCAAACCACATCACGCCATCGGGCGCCTGCGCGCCCATCCAGATCTGTTGGTGCGCGCGATAGTCGCGCGGCGTAAAGGTTTGGAGAAACGGCCGGCCGCTTTCGGCCTCGGGCGCAGCCGCGAGGCGCGGCGCGACCGCGTCAGGGGCGAGGGCGAGAACGAGGGCGGGGGCGAGAGCCCGGATGCAGCGGGTGACGGCGCGCGCCCTCTCCACTCCGGAACCCACGACCCTGGGGCGTTCGAATGAGCCGAGGTTCACCGAATCACCGGTTGAAGCGTACGCCACCGTGCACGCCGAAGCCGACCTTCATCATGAGCGGGATGTCGGTGAGGCGGCGCGGCGGTGAATCATGGCCCGAGTGAGGGGTCGCCAGTGACGCGGGGCAATGACGGAGTGGGTGGATAGAACGCCGGGTCTGGTCAGACGGAGTCCGGCTGAGTTTGGTCATGTCCGGCAGGAACAAGCTTGTTCGCGCCTAGTTCAAACCGGGATCTTAGCTGACAAGATCCCTCGGCTCCACGGGTGGAAGGTGAAAGACAGTTTGTCATCTAATGGATGACAAAGTCCGCCAGACCCCGGGGCCGCGGGCGAAGGCAGGCCGCTCCCGTTTGGCTGGCGCCGCTCAACGAGGCGGCATTGGCGGGCTGGCGGTGGCGCCGTTTCGTAGTTGCGTTTGCGCGCAGCGAAAACGCGGCCTCCCGATCAAATCGCCGTGGTTGAAACCCTCGCATCGTTCCGCCAAATCTTCCTGCCATGAAGCCGAACCCCTGCCTGATCGCCCTGTTCGTAGCGTCCCTCCTCCTCGCGGCGCCCGCGGCCACGCGGGCCGCGGCGCCCACCGCGGCCCGCCCCAACATCGTCTTCATCCTGGCGGACGATCTCGGCTGGGGTGATGTGGCGTTTCACGGCGGCAACGCACCCACGCCCCACCTTGATCGGCTGGCCCGCGAGGGACTTGAGCTCGGGCAGCATTACGTCGCGCCCGTGTGCAGCCCCACCCGCACCGGACTCATGACCGGCCGCTGCTGGAGCCGGTTTGGGGTCGTAAATCCGCAGAGCGAGCGCGCGCTGCCGTGGGACACCGTCACGCTGCCGCGGGTGATGAAGAGCGCCGGCTACGACACCTGCCTCACCGGCAAGTGGCACCTCGGATCGCTGCCGGAGCAGGGACCCAACCATTTCGGCTTTGATCACTCCTACGGCTCGCTGGGCGGCGGCGTCACGCCGTACAGCCACAAGTACAAGAAGGGGCGCTTTACCGACACCTGGCATCGCAACGAAAAGCTCATCGAGGAAACCGGCTATGTCACCGACCTCATTGCCAACGAGGCCGTGCGCTGGATCGAGTCGCGCGGCGCCGCCCCGTTCTTCCTCTACGTTCCGTTCACGGCGGTGCACCTGCCGATCAAGGAGCCCGACGAATGGGTCGCGCGCGTGCCGGCGGCGATCAAGGGCGACGTCGCGCGCCACTACGCCGCGTGCGTCATGCATCTCGACGCGAGCGTCGGCCGCATTCTCGCCGCCCTCGACAAAACGGGCCGGCGTCAGAACACGCTCGTCGTTTTCACCAGCGACAACGGCGGCAGCACGGCCGAGAACAACGATCGCTCGTATCCGGATGACCAATGCCCCAGCGGGAAGCTCACGGCCAGCAACGCCCCCTGGCGCGGCCAGAAGGGCGACCTTTACGAGGGCGGGACGCGCGTGCCGGCGATCGTCTCATGGCCCGGCCGCGCGAAGCCGGGCAAGGTGGAGACGCCCGTGCACATCACCGACTGGCTGCCGACGTTCGCCGCGCTCACGGGCTACAAGCCCGGGCGCGATCTGAAATGGGACGGCACCAGCATCCTGCCGTTGCTTACCGCGCACACGCCGCTGCCGGACCGTCCGTTGTACTCGGTCGCCCCGCAGTGGCGGGCGCGCGCCCTGCGCCACGGATCGTCGAAGCTCATCGTTCTTGGCGACGGCGCGAATCGCAAAGCCGAGCTCTATGATTTGACCGCCGACCCCCAGGAAAAAAACAACCTAGCCGCGAGCCAGCCCGATCGTCTCCGCCGGATGCAAGCCCTGCTCGATCAGGCGGCCGCCCGCGATCGCGATGCGCTGGCGAAAGACTAGCTCGAACCTTTTCCAACGGCGGCTGCCGCAGCCAAAGACGTTCCCGGCCGCATCTTTCTCTTTCCTCTTTCTCGTAATCTTTCTCTTCCGGGAAATCGCCGAGCCCCTGACGAAAGAGAAAGAGAAAGAAGAAAGAGAAAGATTTGAATCGTCGCAAACAGGCACGATCAGGATCGATATCAACGCGCGGCGTGCTTGCCCTGTTCCGGCCGCCGGGGGGCGAATTCCTCCAGCAGGTGCGACCGGCGATACTCGCGCGGCGAACTCCCGCAGGCGCGCCGAAAGGCATCGTTGAAGCGGCTGATCGAATTGAAGCCGGAACTGAAGGCGATATCGGCAATCGTCTGGTCGGTGGTGGCCAGCAGTCGTTGGGCATGCGAGATGCGATGCTGCGTGAGGTAGTTGATCAGGGTGGTGCCGAAATTTTTCTGGAAGAGATTCATCGCGTAGTTTGGGTGGAGTCTCACGCAGTCCCCGATTTGCTGCACCGTCAGCCTTTCCGTGTAGTTGCGGGCGATAAAACACGCCATCTGTTCGACCTTGTTCAGTCCGGTGTCGGTGATCGTCGCCATCCGGCCGCGGTTCGTTTTGGGGGCGGGGCGGACCGGCAGGTTCAGCGCCAGACGCACGAGCCGCGCCTGCATTTCGAGCAAGACGGCTTTCTGCAATTCGGTCCCTTCGCGCAACAGGTCTTCCTCCCAATGCGCAAACTGCTGTGAATCCGACACCGCGCGGTCCGTGGTTGGCTCGCTGACGAGCAGGCCCTGTAACAAAGGCTGGACGAAGTGCTCGGGCAGCCGCCATTGCAGGAACCATTGCAGGGGAATGGTCACCACGAAATACGAGGTCGCGCGGCCGAAATCGATGATCTGGTGGGGAATCGCCGCCCAGAACACGCTGAGGCGTCCGGAATCGACCACGATCTTTCTGCCCCCAAGCAGATACGTCACCGTGCCCGATTCGAGGAAGTTCAGTTCGATTTCGTTGTGGTGATCCGGCCGCCGCATGGGCGACGGACGCCAATGCACGCAGGTCAGACCATACGGCGCAAAATCGGGCCGGTTGGGGTCAAACGTAACCGGGCTGGGTGGGATCGGCATCGAACGCAATCTTAGTTGGCAGGAAGTAAATGCCCAAAACTCGGGAGACTGCTAGGGAAAAGGCATGTTAGACTTATCACCTCGCGATCGCTTCCTCCTGTGCTTTCTCACCCCAGACCGTCTTCACGACCCGCCCTCATCACGGGGTTTCCTGTCGACCCCCGACACCCCGCGGGTGCGCCCATCACCAGGCGAACTCAGGCGTGCGGCGTTGCCTCGCCCAGGCGGGTCTGATATCCGACTGCCCGGTGAATCACTTCCGATGAAAACTCCCCGTTTCTTCCGGCTCCTGACCTGGGTCAGCCTGCTCGCCAGCCTGTTTTCTGCCGCCTGCCAGCGCAGCGACTCCACCGCTTCCGCCGCCGGTGGTGCGACGTCGAAAGCGCCCGCCTCGCGCCGCGTCGCGGTGGTCATTTCCACGCTGAACAACCCCTGGTTCGTCGTGCTCGCCGAGACGGCGCGCAACCGCGCGAAGGAACTCGGTTACGAGGCCACCATCTTCGATTCGCAAAACGACCCGGCGAAGGAATCGACGCATTTCGACAACCTGATCTCCTCGGGTTACGGCGCCGTGCTGTTCAACTGCACCGACGCCAAGGGCTCGATTGCCAACGTTCGCCGCGCCAAGGCCGCGGGCGTTCCGGTGTTCTGCATGGACCGCGAGATCGAGGCCAATGACGCCGCCACCTCCCAGATTCTCTCCGACAACTACTCGGGCTGTGTCGCACTCGGCCAGTACTTCGTCGAGCAGATCGGCGAGACGGGAAAATACGTCGAACTGCTCGGCATCGTCGCCGACACGAACACCTGGAATCGCTCGAAGGGCTTCCACAGTGTCGTCGATCGCTTTCCCAACTTGAAGATGGTCGCGCAACAGAGCGCCGAGTTCGACCGCACCAAGGCGCTCGAGGTCCTCGAGGCGATCCTGCAGGCCAATCCCGACATCGACGCGGTGTTCTGCGGCAACGACGCGATGGCCATGGGCGCCTACCAGGCGCTCCTCGCCGCCGGCAAGGCGTCGAAAGTTAAGGTCTTCGGTTTCGATGGCGCCGACGACGTCGTCCGCTCGGTCGCCGAGGGCAAGATTGCGGCCACCGTCATGCAGTTCCCGAAGACGATGGCTCGCACCGCGGCGGAGAACGCCGACAAATACTTCAAGGGCGAGCGCAAGTTCCCGCAGCGCGTCCCGGTCACCGTCGAACTCGTCACCCAGGCCAACGTCGCGAAGTTCGGCGACTACGGCCGGAAACCGTGAAGGGGATATCCGCAGGAACTTGTTGGCGGCGGCGCCGCGGCAGGAAAAATGAGCAGACCCAGCACATCATCGCCCGCCCGCGCCTCGATTCCCTGGCGCTGGATCGCGCCCGTCATCGCGGTGATCGCAGTGCTGGTGGCGTTCCCGCCGTTTCACATCGTGCCGCTCGGGTCCGACGGCAAACGGGTGCGGACCGGCGGGGCGGGCGTGGGGTTTGATGCGCCCAAGTTCGCCGAGAAATTCTGGACGGAAAAACTCCAACCGGCCGCCGGGCGCGCGGGGGCGATGGCTCCGATCCTCGAAGCCGTCCGGCGCGAGCCGCTCGCCGCCGCGAAACAGCACGGTCGCAAGGTTGGCGAAGGCACCACGTGGTATTTCTTTGCGCGCGGGTCCGGCCGCGTGACCGCCGTCGAGAAGAGCCGGCTGCTCGTCGAGATTGACGGCGCCCCGGGCGCGATCGTCGCCGTGCGCACCGGCCCGGTGTTCGGCAACGTCGTGCGCGACGGCTGCGGGTTGATCGAATTGAACGACGTGCCCGGACTGACCGAGTTCAACGCGCTCTCCGCCGAATTCAACCGGATGGTCGAGGAGCGGGTGCAACCGGCCCTCAAGACCGGGGTGGCGCCCGGCGCGCGGCTGACGTTCGCCGGGTGCGCCGAAGCCCCCGAGAGCCTGGGCACCGGGCCGCTGCTGGTCTTCGTGCCGGTGGAGGTCGCTCCGTGATCTCGCCCTCCGATGTGATCCTCGAGGTCGAGGGCATCGAGAAATCATTTCCGGGCGTCCGCGCCCTCGACGGCGTGCGGCTGCGCGTGCGCGCAGGCCGTCTCGTCGCCCTGCTCGGCGAAAACGGCGCGGGCAAATCGACGTTGATGAACGTCGTCTCGGGCGTGTTTCCGCCCGACGGCGGCACGATCCGGCTCGATGGCCGCGAGGTGCGCTTTCGCAACCCGCGCGAGGCCCACGCCCACGGCATCGGGATTGTCCATCAGGAACTCAACCTCGTCCCCTACCTGTCTGTCGCGGAAAACATCTACCTCGGCCGCGAGCCGCGCACCCGCTCCGGCTTGATCGATTATCGCCAGTTGCACGCCGGCACCGCCGCGGTGCTCGCGCGGCTCCATCTGAAGGTTTCGCCGGAGACGCTCATCGCCGACCTGCGCGTGGGCCAGCAGCAACTCGTTGAGATCGCCCGCGCCATCTCGGAAGAGGCCCGCGTGCTCATCCTCGACGAGCCGACCTCCTCGCTCTCCGCGCACGAGGTCGAAGTGCTCTTCAGCGTGATCGCCGAGCTGAAGAAACGCGGCGTGGCGCTCGTCTACATCACCCACAAGTTCGAGGAACTCGCCCACATCTGCGACGACGTCACCGTCATGCGCGACGGTCGGGTCGTCGGGGCAGCGCCCTTCGCCGACCTGACGCGCGATGCCATCGTGCGGCTCATGGCGGGCCGGGTAGGGGCGTCGCCTGTCGAGGCCCGTCGCACGCCCCCGACCCGGGCGTCGTCAAGCGACGCCCCTACGGCCGAAGAAATCCTGCTGCGCGCCGAGGGCGTCAGTTTGCCCGGTGCCGGCGCCGGTGTCGGCCGGCCGTTTCTCGTCGAGGACGTCTCGTTCACGCTGCGCCGGGGCGAGGTCCTGGGTGTCTTCGGGCTCGTCGGCGCGGGCCGCACCGAATTGCTCGAGACCTTGTTCGGCCTGCATGCCGGCCGCGCGACCGGACGCGTCACGCTCGAGGGGCAGCCGGTGGCTTTCACCTCCCCCGCCGCCGCGATCGCCGCCGGTCTCGCGCTCGCGCCCGAAGACCGGAAGCGCGACGGCCTCGTCCTGCCGATGAGCGTCGCCGCCAACGCCAGCCTCGCCAGCCTCGACCGCACGTTGCGCGCGGGTTTCGTCAGCGAGACGCGCGAGGCGGCCTTTATCACGCCTTACGTCGAGCGCTTCCGCGTGAAGACGCCGTCGCTCGATCAGCTCATCGTCAATCTTTCCGGCGGCAACCAGCAGAAGGTCATCCTCGCCAAGTGGCTCGCAACCGACCCGAAGGTTCTGCTGCTGGACGAACCGACGCGCGGCATCGACGTGAACGCCAAGCGCGAGATCTACGCCTTCATCGACGAACTCGCCCGTCTCGGCCTCGGCCTGATTGTCGTCTCCTCCGAACTGCCCGAGATTCTGGCGCTGGCCGACCGGGTGTTGGTCATGTGTGAAGGCCGCAAGACCGCGGAGTTCGCCCGCGCCGACGCCACGGCCGAGAAGATTCTGGCCGCCGCGTTTCCGGTCACGACCGCCACCGCCGCGGCCTAACCCGTATGTTTCGCCCCGAGCCTCAAGGCCGCAACCAAAGGACTATTCGGATGAGACACAGAGATCACGGAGCAGAGCCGGAGGCCACAGAGCAAGGCAGAGGATCACCCAACTTTTCTTGCTCTGTGTCCTCGGATTGGACCTCGGTGCACTTTGTGACTCAAGGATTGGGAGCGGCCAAACTCTGTCCGAAATCCGCTTGGCCGGTGCCAGGCTCGCGTCGTTTCCTGGCCGCCTGCGACGATCTTCAAACCGGAGGATTCTTAACCGCAGATTGCGCTGATAACGCGGATAAAGGCAGGAGAACCTCCGCCTATCCGCGCCATCTGCGTTATCCGCGGTTAAGTGTCTTTTCCGGTCCTTTGGTTGCGGCTCCCGGCCGCGGTGCGAATCCCTCGGCGTAAGATGAGCGACATAACTCCACACTTCTCCCTGCGCCGTTTCCAGTCGCTGCTCGCGCTCGCGCTCATGGTTGGCGCCCTATCGATCCTCTCCGACAACTTCCTCACCCCGGACAACGGCTGGAACATCCTGCGGCAGATCTCCGTGAATCTCTGCCTTTCGATCGGGATGACGCTCGTCATTCTGAGCGGCGGCATCGATCTCTCCGTCGGCGCGATCCTCGGTCTCGCCGGCGCCGTCGCGGCGGGACTGTTGAAGAACGGCGTTGTGCTCGGCGCCTTCGACGCGCGCCTGGAGTTCACGGTCACCGGCGCGATCGTCGCGGGCATCGCGGTGGGCGGGGCCGCCGGGTGGTTCAACGGCTTCGCGATCACCCGGTTTCAACTGCCGCCGTTTGTCGCCACGCTCGGCATGCTCTCGATCGCGCGCGGTCTCACGATGCTGTGGACCGGCGGCTTCCCGGTCACGTCGCTCGGCTCGACGTTTGGCTTCCTCGGCACCGGCGTGTTTCTCGGCATGCCGATGCCAGTCTGGATCATGTTCGCGCTCGTCGCGGTGTTCGTCGTGGTCACGCGGCGCACGCGCTTCGGCCGCCACATCTACGCCGTGGGCGGCAACGAGCGCGCGGCGCGGCTCACCGGTCTCAACGTCCCGCGCATCAAGCTTGCCGTCTACACGCTCGCGGGCGCGCTCGCCGGGGTGGCCGGGCTCATCGTCACCGCGCGTCTCGATTCCGCGCAGCCGAATGCCGGCCTCGGCTACGAGCTCGATTCCATCGCGGCCGTCGTCATCGGTGGCACTTCGCTCTCCGGCGGCCGCGGCTCGATCTGGGGCACCGTGCTCGGCTGCCTCATCATCGGCGTGCTCAACAACGGCCTCTTCCTCCTCAACGTCTCGCCCTTCTGGCAGCAGGTCATCAAGGGCGCCGTCATCCTGCTCGCCGTGGCGATCGACAAACTCAACGCCCGCGGCCGCGACCCATGAAATCCCGCTTCCGCGTCCTCTGCTGCGTTGCACTCCTCCTGAGCGCCTCCTTGGGTTTTTCCGCCGCGGAAAAACCCCGCGTGATCGTCTCGACCGACATCGGCGGCACCGACTTCGACGATTTCCAGTCGCTGGTGCACGTCCTCCTCTACGCGGACGTGCTCGACCTCGAGGGCCTGATCTCCTCGCCCTACGGACCGGGGCGGAAGGAGCACATCCTGCAGGTGCTGGCGCCCTACGAGCGCGATTACCCAAATCTTCGCACCTACTCGGATCGCTATCCCACCGCGGAGGCGCTGCGGGCGATCACCCAGCAGGGCGAGACTGAAACCGCGCCCTACGCCGGCGTGCGCCGATCGACCGAAGGATCCGAGTGGATCGTTCGCTGCGCCCGGCGCGATGATCCACGGTCACTGCACGTGCTGATCTGGGGCGGCATCGAGGACCTCGCCCAGGCGCTCCACGACGCCCCGGACATCCTGCCGAACCTCCGCGTCCACTTCATTGGCGGGCCCAACAAGAAATGGAGCCCCGACGCCTACCACTACATCGCCACCGAGCACCCGCGGCTCTGGATCATCGAGTCCAACTCCACCTATCGCGGCTGGTTCACGGGCGGAGTGCAGAGCGGCGGCCTCGGCGTCGACGCGTTCGCCGCTGCGTTCGCGGCGGGACGCGGCGCCCTCGGGGACTTTTTCGCCGGTGGCATCCGTTTCGAAGGGGCCACCCGCACGGCCGTCAAGATGGGCGACTCACCGACGGTGGGCTGGCTGCTGCGCGGGGAACCGTCTCTGCCCTTTCAGCCGGGCTGGGGCGGGCGCTACGTGCGGGCGTGGCCGCGCCCGTATGCCCGCTTCGACCGGCTCACCACCGCCGCGGACCGCGTCGAGTTTTGCGGCATCCTTGAACTCGTGTTGCCGCTCGGCGCGGGCGCCCCGGAGGCACCGGAGGCGCACCTGGTCGTGGAGAACCAGTCGCTGGTCGGCCACAGCGACGGCCGCGGCGCCATGCGCTTTCGCTTCTGCCCGAAGGACGCCAAGACCTACCGCTACACGATCCGCAGCAATGTGCCCGCGCTCGACGGGCGGAGCGGCGAGATCACGTCCACCCTGCCTGCGCCCGTCGCCGCGCTCACGCCCGACCCGGCGCGACCGAACTGGTGGACCGACGACCCGTCGCCCGCCGTCGCCGAGGGTGTCCACCAAGGTTCCCGCACCGTCAGCCAGTGGCGCGGGGAGTTCCTGCGCGACTTCGCCGCGCGGCTTGAACGCTGCCGCGCACCCGCGGCCCCAAAGCCCGCCCCATGAATAATTTCCTCCGCCTGTTATTCTTTTTCATCCTGTGCGCCTCCCTCTCCGCCGGATCCCCTTGGGACCACGGCAAGCTCGTCGTCTCCCCGGACGGCCGATCCCTCCAGCACGCTGACGGCACGCCCTTCTTCTGGCTCGGCGACACCGCCTGGCTCATGCCCCAGAAGCTCAACCGCGACGAGATCCGCGCCTACTTCGAGAACCGCCGCGCCAAGGGCTTCAACGTCGTCCAGTGCTGCCTCGTGCAGTTTTTCCACGACAAGAATTTCAACGGCCGCCCGGCTCTCGTCGACGGGGACATCACGAAGCTCAACGTAACGCCGGGCAACGATCCCGCCGATCCCGCCCAATACGACTACTGGGACCACGTGGATTTCATCATCGAGTCCGCGGCCGCCAACGGCATCTACGCCGCTTTGACGCCGATGTGGCGCTACCCCAAGAAGCCCGCACCGGCGCAGGCCGCCGACTTCGTCGCCCAACTCGCCACCCGCTACGGCAAGCGCCCCAATATCATCTGGGTCAACGGCGGCTCCGCCCGCGGCGGTGACGACCTGGATTATTGGAACGCTGCCGGCGCCTCGCTCAAGCGCCACGCGCCCGACCATCTGGTCACCTTCCATCCCTTCGGCCGCACGCAATCGTCCGCTTGGTTCCACCATCAGCCCTGGCTCGACATCAACATGTTCGTGTCGGGCCACCGCCGCTACGACCAGGACACTCAGGGCAAGGCCTACGGCGAGGACAACTGGCGCTACGCGCGGGAGGACCTGGCCCTGACGCCACGCAAGCCCACGCTCGACGGCGAGCCCGCCTACGAGAACACGCCGCAGGGTCTGCACGATCCGACCCAGCCGTATTGGAGCGCCGACGACGTGCGCCGCTACGCCTGGTGGTCGGTCTTCGCCGGCGCCGCCGGCCACAACTACGGCGAGAACTCCGTCCGCCAGATCTACCTTCCCACCGACAAGAAGGGTGAAAGCGGCGCCAAGGGTTTCTTCCGGGACCGCCTCGAAGCCGAGGGCGCGACCCAGATGCGCCACGTGAAAAACTTCATCCTCTCCCGGCCCGTCGCCGGCCGCGTCAACGGCCAGTCCCTCGTCGCCGGCGACGAAGGCGAAAAATACGACCGCATCCTCGTCACCCGTGGCGACGGCTGGATCGCCGCCTACATCCACACCGGCCGCGACTTCACGCTGAAGCTGGACGGCGCCGCCGGCCCACGCCTCACGGCCTCGTGGTTCAACCCACGCACCGGCGAAGTCACCCCCGCTGGCGCCTGCTCTGGCACCGGCTCCGTCGCCTTCAACCCTCCGGGTAACCCCGCGCCCGGCAACGACTGGGTTCTCGTCCTCGACGATTCCTCCAGAAAATTCAGCCCACCCGGCTCCGCCCTCACCCGTTAGTCCCATGACCATCCGCTCCCGTTTCCTCGCCCTCAGCGCGCTGCTGCTCGGCACCTCCCTGGGTTTTGCCGCCGCGGCAAAACCCCGCGTCCTCGTCCTCACCGACATCGAGAACGAGCCCGACGACGCCATGTCGATGGTGCGGTTTCTCACCTACGCCAACCACTTCGACATCGAAGGCCTCGTCGCCACCACTTCCATCCACCAGCGCACCAAGGTCGCGCCGCAGACGATCCGCCGGATCGTGCAGGCCTACGGTCAGGTGCGCGACAACCTGGAAAAGCACGAGCCCGGCTTTCCCCGCGCCGACCACCTGCTGTCCCTCGTGACCGAGGGCCTGCCCGTCTACGGCCTGCAGGCCGTCGGCGAAGGCAAGGATTCGCCCGGCTCCGAGATGCTGATCCGCGCGATCGACCGCGACGATCCGCGCCCGCTCTGGGTGCCGGCCTGGGGTGGTCCCAACGTGCTCGGTCAGGCCCTCTGGAAAATCCGCGCCACCCGTTCGCCGGGGGCTCTGGCCCAAGCCGTCGCGAAGCTCCGCGTCTACACGATTTCCGATCAGGACGACTCCGGGCCGTGGCTGCGCCAGGAATTCCCCGGGCTCTTCTATATCACCAGTCCCGGCTTCAGCGCCGGCGGCGCCTACCACCACGCGACCTGGAGCGGCATCAGTGGCGATTACTTCCATGCCCGGTGTCCCGGCGCGGACTTCATGCTCGTGAGCAACGAGTGGCTGGATCGCAACATCCGCAAGAAAGGCCCGCTGGGCGCCGAGTATCCGCGTTGGGATTACCTGATGGAAGGCGACACCCCGAGCTTCCTTGGTCTGATCAATAACGGGCTCAACGCGCCCGAACACCCGGACTGGGGCGGCTGGGGCGGCCGCTACGAGTTCTACACCCCGCGCCCGCAGAAGTGGCACCTCTCCCCGGAGACGCGGCCATTTTGGACGGACACCGACGACGAAGTCATGGGCGTCGACGGCCGCTGGCACGACACCAACCACGCGACCATCTGGCGCTGGCGCGAAGCCTACCAAAACGACTTCGCCGCGCGCATGGACTGGACCATCAAGCCCTACAAGGACGCCAACCACCCGCCCGTGCCCAAGCTCGCCCACGCCGCCGAACTCACGGTCAAGCGCGGCGCCCGCGTCGATCTCAGCGCCGAGGGCACGACCGATCCCGATGGCGATACGCTGTCGTATAGTTGGTTCTATTATCCCGAAGCGGGCACGTTCGCGACCTCCAACGCGCGCTCCGGTCAGCCGCTCGAAATCCACGGCTTCGACCAGCCCAGGGCCTGGCTCACCATCCCGACCAGCCGCGTCATGGCCCCGGGCACCGGCACTCTACACCTCATCCTCGCCGTCACCGACCACGGCACGCCCCGGCTGACCCGCTATCAGCGGGTGATTATGACGGTCGTGCCCTGAACCGTTCCGTGCGCCCCCGATGCTTCGCTCCGGCTTCTTGTTACCCTCGCTCGACGCCATGTCGGTTCCAGTCTCGGCAATTTGGTCCAGGTGCCGCAGTCCGATGGAAACCTGAACGGAGGATCCGCTGAACGTAGTCAGGGACGCGGCAGCTGGCGCAGAAGAAGTAGCGGAGCCGCAGCGGGCGGGAAGATTCTTTGTTCGGTTTCAAAATCGGCGGCAGCCTGATAGTTGAACGCCGATGATCGAAGACGACGCACTGCTCCGCCGCTACGCTGAGGAAACATCCGAGGAGGCTTTTACCGAACTCGTCCGGCGGCACCTTGACCTCGTTTACTCCACGGCGCTACGCCAGCTCGCGGGCGATACGCACCTCGCGCAGGATGTGGCGCAAAACGTCTTCACCGCGCTCGCGCGCAAGGCACCGTCGCTCGTTGGGCGCACCGCGCTCACTGGCTGGCTCTATCTCGGCGCGCACCACGCCGCGGCACAGGCCGTGCGCGGCGAACAGCGCCGGCGCGTTCGCGAAACGGAGGCTTCCACCATGCACGACCTGATTTCTTCCGCCACGCCCGCGACCGACTGGGACCGCGTGCGCTCCGTGCTCGACGACGCGATGCGCGAACTTACCGAGCCTGATCGCGAGGCGGTGCTCTTGCGCTACTTCGAGCGGCGTCCCTTCGCGGACATCGGCGCCGCGCTCCATCTCACCGAAGACGCCGCGCGGATGCGCGTCGATCGCGCGCTGGAAAAACTGCGCGCGCTCCTCGCGCGCCGCGGTGTGACCTCCACGGCGGCGGCGCTCACAGCCGCGCTGGCGAACCAAGCGATGGTCGCCGCGCCCGCGGGACTGGCTGCCTCGATCGCCGGGAGCGCTGCGGCGGGCGGCGGGGCCGCGACGGCAGCCGCGGGATTTTTTATGGCGACCAGCACGTTCGTGGCCAGCGCCGTCGCCCTCGTCGCGATTGGCTCGACGATTTATCAACTCAATCAAAACCGCCGCACCGGGGCGGAGCTGGCGCTGCTCGCGCGCGAACGCGACGGACTGCGCGCACAGATGCGCGAGACGCAGCAGCGCACCGCGACTGCCGAGCAGCAAAACGGCGCCCTGCAGCGCGACCTCGCCGCCGCGCGTGCGGCCAAGGCCGCCGCCGAAATCGCCGCGCGCCCACCACCGCCAGCCGGTGCGCTCTCGTTCGGTTCCGCGCCTGCGCGCAATGCGAACGGCCAGATTATTGCCAACGGTGGCATCCTCACGCTGCGCGCTTCGCCCGCGCCGAACGATCCCGCCGAGTCGCGCCGGTTGACTCGCGAGATGAACATCGAGAGCCGCGACGCCTCCTACCGCGCGTTCTACCGCTTGGCCGGCTTCACGCCCGCGCAGCAGGAGCAGTTCAAGGCGCTCTTCGTCGACAACATGGATCGCACCGACGAGCGCGTGAAATCGGTGATGACCGCGGCGATGGCCCAGAATCCGCGGCCCGATCGCTCCGGCTGGCAGCCAGTAGTCGAGTCCACCGTGAAACAAAACTACGACGAGTTCCTCACGACGATTCGCACCAACTTCGGCGACGCCACGTTCCAGGCGTTTCAACACTACACCGACACGATGGCCAGCCGCGGGGTGACGAAGGAGCTTTCGAGCGCGCTGTTCTACACCGACACGCCGCTTACCGTAGCCCAGGCCGAGCAACTCGTCGAAGTCGTCGCCGCCAACTCGCGCAATGCCCAGGGCAAGGTCGATCTCCCCGCGATGAACACCGACGCGATCCTCGCGCAAGCGCAGGCATTTTTGTCGCCGCCGCAGCTCGCGGCTCTGCGTCGCACGCAACTCGAAGTGAAGTTGAAGT
Source organism: Opitutaceae bacterium (assembly GCA_044344465.1). Lineage (GTDB taxonomy): Bacteria > Verrucomicrobiota > Verrucomicrobiia > Opitutales > Opitutaceae > ER46. Next base: position 293 of record JBIJCX010000102.1, on the reverse strand, counting down.
GGACCCCGACCGAGCACGGGTCAGCGGCGACCGCCGCGGCGAAAGCTCCCGGCAACTGATTCTAGTCCGAGTAGCGCGGTGCTTCAGCCCGCGTTGGTTTGCTGTAGGTTGCGAGCTTGCCTCGCAACGTGGCGCGACAAGCGCGCCACCTTCCAAGCGCGGGCTAAAGCCTGCACTTAACCCACATCGCGATCCCGCTAGACAATTTCGGTGCGACCCGCCACGGTGCCTGGCAATGCCACGCTCCATCATGGTCTCCGGCCGCGTCTTTACCGACGAGTTTGTGCAACATA
>JBIJCX010000101.1:0-24105 GCA_044344465.1 Opitutaceae bacterium | reverse complement strand
GGGGAACGCCGCGCCGCGTACCTTGCCCGGGTGCAGGAGGTGATCACCTGGCGGGCCGGGCTCGTGAAGCCGGGCGAGCCCGCCACCTTCGGCCTGGCGGAGATCGCCGCGAAGCTCAGCCGGCACGAAGAGGCCGCGGCGTGTTCGGAGCGCCTCATCGAGCTGCTCAAGACGCCCTCGGGCGACATGTTCTGGATGTTTCCCGTGACCTGCGTTTCCTACCTGGGCCGCGACCAGCTCACCCCCGCGGCCAAGGCGGCCGTCCGCGAGGCCTGGCGTACTTATTTTCCGCTCCGCGGCGACACCGAGAATCACTGGGTGATGTACTATACCTCGCTCTACCTCATGGCGCAGCTCTGGCCGGACGAGGCCGGCGATCGCTGGTTCAACGGCAAGAGTTCGGCGGAGAATTTTGCGGAGGCGCGCGACTTCCTGATCCACTGGACGGGAGTGACCACGACCATCGGCCAGGGCGAGTACGACTGTACGCACTACATCGGCGAGTATTCGATCCCGATGCTTTATCTCGCGACGTGGGCCGCGGATCCGGCGATGCGCCAGCGCGGGCGCATGATGCTCGACTATGTCATGGCCGATTACGCCGCCGAGACGCTCAACGGCATCTACATCGGCTCCCACGCCCGCACGGATGACAACACGGTGCGGGAGAAATGGAACGGCCTCGCGTCGTTCTTTGGCTGGCTGATGTTTGGCAACTGTCCCCCGACGGCGGCCTACGGTGGCTGGGGCCCGTACTTTGCCTATGTGGCGGCCAACTACGACTTGCCCGAGGTCATCTACCGCATCGGCACCGATCGCTCCGGCGCCTACACGCACTACGAGCGCAAGCGCACGCGCCATCGCTGGCGCAACAGCGACGTGCGCAACGCCCCCGTGTACAAGACCACCTACGTCACGCCCGACTACGCGATCGGGTCCGATCAGGGCGGCCTGCTGCAGCCGATCCAGCAGCACTCGTGGGATGTCACCTGGGCGGTGCCCGATCCGCGGGGCGTGCACAATACGATCTATTCGGTGCAGGCCCACTACAGCACGCACGAACTCATGATGTATTTCACCGAGTTGCCGGACCACATGCCGGCGGCGGTCACGTTTCAGGGCAAGCCCTCCTATAATCAGGAGGACAAACTGCTCGGTGGTTCGCCCTACGAGCAGATTTTTCAGATCGACGACACCTTGATCTCGCTGTGCGACATTCCGGTCGGGGCCACGTTTGAGCAGGTGAACGGCTTCTTCTCCAAGGACCTCACGCGTCTCGAAGAGGATGAGTCCGGCTGGATCTTCACCCAGGGAGGACGCGCCTACATCGCTTATCGACCGCTCGCCCCGTACGAGTGGCGCCCGCTGGAAAAAGGGGGCAAACGCCTGCGTTCGCCGCACCGCCAGAACGGCACGCTGGTGCAGGCCGCCTCGGTGAGTGAGTTCAAGAGCTGGAACGACTTCAGGAACGCGATTCGCGCGCTGCCGCTCGAAATCAAGCGTCAACCGACTCCGCGGGTGATTTTCACCTCGCTCCGCGGCAAGAAAATCGACTGCGCCTACGGTGCGGCCCCGTACGTGGACGGCCGGGCGATCGATTACGCGAAGGAGTGGAAGCTCTTTTCCGGCCCCTACCTCAATGCCGAGGTCGGCAGCGGGATGCTCACGATGACCCATGGCCGGTTGAAGCGCGTGCTGGACTTTAACACGCTCACGATCACCGACAGGGTGAATCCCTAGGATGATGGGATTGTTCGGCAACCACGGATAACCACGGATGGCCAAGAATGCAGACGACTGAATCTGGAATCGATCACTTCAGGCGGCGGTTGACGGCGTTCGTTTTCGCCCCGCTGTTCGCCGCCACGTTGCCCGCGGCCGAACTCCCGCCGGGGGCTCCAACCCCGCCGGCGCCGCACGTTTTCCTCGAACGCCTGTGCGATGATTTCGGTGGCCGGCTCACCGGCAGCCCGGCTAATGCCGCGGCGCTCGATGCGCTTGCCGCCGGGTTGCGCGCGCTCGGCGTCACGCCGGAGAAAGTGCCGTTCACGATGCCGGGTTGGGAGCGCGGGGCGGATCGCGTGGACCTGATCGCGCCGCTGGCCCGGCCGTTGCGCGTCGCGGCGCTCAGCTATGCGCAGGCGCACGCGGCCTTCGAGGCGGATGTTGTCGAGATCGGGAAAGGGCGCGACGAGGATTACCCGCCAGGCGCCGTGGCCGGTCGGGTGGGCGTGCTGGCGGGCGACGCGTCGCTGCCGACGCCGGACCTTGTTCGCCACGCGCTGGCCCACGGGTTGCGGGGCGTGCTGTTCACCAATCGCGAGGGCGGGGGGCAGTTGCTCGCGCGGACGGGCGGCTTTGCCGGCCAGCCGCTGCCGCTGCCGATCTACTCGATCACGCAGGAGGAGGGGCGATGGTTGTCGCGGTTGCTGGCGCGGGGCACGCCGGTGCGGGTGCGGCTGGAGACCCGATCGCGGTGCCGGCCGGTCGAGACGGCGAATCTCGTCGTGCGCCTGCCGGGCCGCGCGGCGAGCCGGATCGTCGTGGGCGCGCATTTTGACAGCTGGGATCTCGGGCAGGGCGCGATGGACAACGGCATCGGCATCGCGCAGCTCTACGCGCTCGCAACCGCGCTGCGCGGGGCCACGCTCCACCACACGATCGAGCTGGTGTGGTTTAACGGCGAGGAGCAGGGCCTCTGGGGCTCGCGCCACCAGGCCGCGCAGCTGGGCGACGCGCCGATCGTCGCGATGGTCAATCTCGACATGGTCGGCGTGCCCATCGCGGTCAACGCGCTCGGCGACGACTCGCTGGTGCCGGCACTGGAGCGCTGGCACGAGTCCCGGGGCGAACGTCGGCTGGCGCTGGGTGTGCAAAATATCAACTGGGTGGCCAGCGACCACACGCCCTACCAGCTGGCGGGGGTGCGCACGATCACCTTTAACGCGCCGATTCCGCGTGAGTCGGTGCGCCATTATCACGACCTGGCCGACACGATCGACAAGGTGCCGCCGAAGTTGATCGACGACTCCGCGGCGATTATCGGCGAACTCGTGCGCACCCTGGCGCAGGACGAGAGTCTCGGGGCATGGCGGCGCGCCCCGGAGGAAACCGAAAAACTCTTCACGCGCTTCGACCTCGAAAAACGGCTGCAGGCGATGGGGCTGTGGCCGTTCGGGAAGTGAGGCCGGTGAACGGAGCGCGGCGTCACGGCGGAGTCATGACCGAGGTGCGGGCGAGAGCAGCCTGGACCTGCTCTCGCCACGGGGCGTCGGCGGGCTGATCGAGGCGGGGGAGTGCTGCCTCCAGGACGCGACGCGAGGGCTTCGCCAGACGGAGAAATTTTGGGAGGTTCGCGATCAGCGCCGCCCGGTCGCCGGCGGTCGCATCGAGCCGGATGAGTTCGGTCAGGGTGGATTGGTCGAGCGGATCGAGGGCGCAGGCCCGGGCGACGACGCGACGGGCCTCGGCCGGAAGCTCGAGGACTTGCAGCTGCCGCGCGAGCAGGAGGGCCTCGCTGGTGCGCAGGCGGGGCCCGTTGAGGAAAAGAGTGAGCGCGCTCCGGGCCTCCGCGGTGGCACCCAGCCCGAAAAGCGTGGCGGCGCGCAGGCCTTTAAGGAGCGAGGCGTTGGCCTCGGTTCCGGCTGGCTGGTAGCGCAAGACCGCGTCGACGAACTGGAGCGCGCCGCGGTAGTCGAGCGCCGCCACGGCAGCCTGAATCCGGGCGAGTTCGAAGGCGGCGAGCGGAAAACCCTGTTCGCGGGCCAGGTCGTGGGCGCGTTGGGCGAGGGTAGGTTGAACCGTATCGACCGCGAACGCCGCGATCAGCAGCAGCGCCTTTGGCTCGGAGCCAAACGTGTCGAAATACGCGCCCAGTTCGCGCTGCTCGGCGGACTTGTCGCCCGCGGCGCGGAAACTGTGGAGCAGATCGATCCGCGGTTCGGGGCTCGCGGGAGAGTTGGCTTGGCGCAGTACGGCGTAACGCCGGGCCTCCTCGACGTGGCCGAGTTCGCGCTGCAGGCGGGCCAGTTGGAGCAGGAGTTCGTCGCTGCGCGGAAAGCGGGGGAACTGGCCCTCGAGGCGGGCGAGGGCGAGTTCCGGCAGGCCGCGCTCCTGGTCGCAGCGCGCGAGCAGGATCTGGGCTTCGAGCGAATCGCCGAGGTGCCATTCGGCGACGATCCGGTCGGCCTCGTCGAAGCGTCCGCGGCCCAAGTGCGCCGTGGCGGCTTGCAGGGCCGCGTACTGGTGGGCGGGCACCTGGTCGGGCACCGGCGGCAGGACGGACCGGGCGAACTCGATCGCGCGCTCCTCCTGGCGGGTCTCGAGCAGGAGCCCGAAGAACAATTTGAGAAACTCGAGATCCTCGCCAGCGAAGCGCAGACCATCGCCGAGCGTCTTCAGGGCCTGATCGATCTGGCCGAAGTGCAGCTCCGTCAGCGCCACCAGGCGGCGCGCGGCGGTATCCTGCGGCAGGCGGGCCAGTCCGGCGAGAAGGAGCGCCCGGCTTTCCTGGAAATTGCTCCGGTCGAATTCATCCCGGCCAGCCTGGAAATAGTGCCGGGCGAGACCGGTGCGATAATCCGCGGCGCGCCAGGGATAGAGCACCAGATCGAGGTAGCGCACGCCGGCATAACCCCGCTGGTATTTCACGAAGGCCCAGACCCCGCCGGCGAGCGCCAGCCAGCCTGCCACAACGATGGCGGCGCTGACGATCGCGATGCGCCGCCAGTAAATGTGATAGAAGACGGTATCCGGCGTGACCACACGCGTCCAGAGACTGCCGCGATGAAGCGGGTCGCGCCGGTTGAACGGCAGAGGGTCTTCCTTGCTGAAATCCACGTGTGGAGAAAACGTGGCATACGATGGCAATCGCGTCGAGCGGTGATGCGGGTGCGCGACGTGCGCCGATAATCGCAGGAATCGCCCGCGCCGGCTCTCCGGTGACTGATTGCCTTGAACGACCGGAGGCGCCGAACACAGTCGCGGCATGAAATGGCTGGGGAAGATCCTGCGACGGACGGCAGCGTTGTTGACGCTGCTGGTCGCTGCGGCGTTGGTGCTCTGCCTCGATCGGGTCGACCACCGTCCTTACTTCCATGAGCCATACTATGTCGAAACGGCGGCGCGTTTGACCGCCGGCGTGAGACCCAACGCGCTGGCGCGGGGCGAACTTTCGGCGGGATTCGGCCGGGCGCGACTGACGCCGACGGTCAACTCACCGCGCGACGATCCCGCGAACGGCCAGTTTCGCTCGCTGCCACTGGCCGGCTACGGGAACCGGCGCGGACAATCCGCCACGGGGGTGCACGACGATCTCCACGTCAAGGCCGTCGCTCTCCGGGTCGGCGGCCGCCTTGGGGTCATGGTCGCTGCCGACGCGTTGATCATTCCTCCCGAAGTGACCGCTGCCGCCATGGTCCGGCTGCGCGGGGAGTTGCATCTGGCCCGGGAACAAATCTACCTGAGCGCGACGCACACCCATGCCGGGCCGGGCGGCTGGGGGGAGGGCCGCGTCGCGGAGTCGTTCGCCGGTGGTTTTCAGCCCGGCGTGCGGGTCTGGTTTGCCGATCGCATCGTGGTCGCGGTGCGTGAGGCCATGGCCGACCTGAAGCCCGCGGCGCTCGGCCACGGCGATTTTGCCGCGCCAGAATTTGTGCGCAATCGATTGGTGGGGCCGTTGGGGTCGGTGGATGCGGAGTTCAGCTATCTTGTCGTGAAGCAACGCGAGGGCCGGCTCGCCGTGCTGGGCAGTTACGCAGCGCACGCGACGGTGCTGCCGGGCAGCGTGATGGAATTCAGTGCGGACTACCCCGGCGGCTGGCAGCGGGCGATCGAACAGGCGACCGGCGGCATGGCGATGTTTCTGGCGGGAGGAGTGGGCAGCCACGGGCCGGTCGCGGGCGGCAGGGAATTCGCCGACGCCGAGCGCATGGGGCAGGCGCTGGCGCGGTCCCTGCTCGAACAATTGCCGCGGACCGCGCTTGTGAGTTCGGTCACGTTTGGCCTCCAGGGTCTCGATGTGTCGCTGCCGCCGCTCACTGTGCGGGTCAGCGATGACCTCCGGCTGCGCCCGTGGCTGGCGCGGCGGCTGATGCCGGTGGGTACGCGTACCTTCATCCAGGTCTTTCGCTTAAACGACACGATCTGGGTCTCGACGCCCTGTGATTTCAGCGGCGAACTGGCGCTGGGGATCAAGGATTTCCTCCGGCCCAAGGGCCTCCGCGCTGTCGTCACCAGTTTCAATGGCGACTACATCGGCTATGTCGTTTCCCCGCGCTACTACCACTTGGACAGTTACGAGCCGAGGGTGATGTCGTTTTTTGGTCCCAACGTGCCGGACTACTTCGACGAGCTGATCCGCCGGATGGCGCTCGGTCTGGCGGATCAATGATCCGGCAATGCGCCCAGCCCAATTGTGAACGTACGTTCACAATTGGGGGCGATAGAAAATGAAATCAGGCGGTGCCGCGCCCATCGTGTTGCCACCGCCCTGGCCGATCAAACCCCAGGCTGATAGGCAAAAAAATGCTGGGTAAAAGAGGTGACAGCGGAATCGGGACAGAGGAATCAAGGCCGGGGGATTTGGTGCTTACTCCTCTGTCCCCATTCCCCTGTCAGCCCGCGCGCTCCACCCATTTATCATGAAACTAACTTTCGATAAATTCGTGACGCGCTACAGCAATGGGCCTGCGGCGGCAAAACGGATGGCATTTACTCCGGAAGCCGGACTACGCCTTGCGGCATGCCCACCCGAATCGCCCGGCGCGGCCGCACAGGGCAGGCGGGTTCGCACGCGCCGCAGCCGTTGCAGCGGCCAAAGTCCACCCGGGGCTGCGATGAAAAACCATCCCGGCCGCTCTCGATCGTGATCGCTTCGTAAGGGCAGATTTGCACGCAGGCATTGCATTCACGGCCGAGCGCCATGAGGCAGGTGTCGAGATCGACCCGGGCCGATCCGATGACGGCGCGGCGCTTCTCCGCCAGCGAAAGCCGGGCGATGGCGCCGCTCGGACAAACCTGGTGGCAGCGGTGGCAATTCTCGCGACAGTAATCCGCCACGAAACTGAGGCGCGGCGCCAGCCACCCGGCGAGATCGCCTCCGAGATCGGGTTGGATGATGTGCGACGGACACGCCTGGGCGCAGTTGCCGCAGCGGACGCATACGCCCGTGAAGCTCGATTCGTCGAGTGCGCCCGGGGGACGAAGCGGCGGCGTTGCGCCGCGTATCGGCTTGATGGCGACGGCACCGGCCGCGCCCGCGCACGCGGCCAGAAATGTCCGCCGGCCGCGGGCGGTCCGGGCGGCAACGGCCCCGGGCAACTCGCGGGTCGGAGTGTCGATCCCGGGCGGGCGGGTCAGCCGGCGCCGGGATTGCGTGAGGGCATCCTGCACAGCGCCCAGCGGACAGAGACGGCGGCACCAGAACTGCGGCCACGCCAGTTCGAGCAGCAAGAGGGCCGGCAGGCCCAGCCCGGCGGCAAGGCTGGCCAGCGTAAGCGGCAGTCGCCACGCGTTCAGCCCGCTGTTGAAGATCGCGAGCGGATCGAGCCAAAGAAAAATCGGATAGCCGAGGCCGGCGCCGGCGAGGGTCGCCGCCGCGAGCCATGCGCCCAGAGCGGGGAGCCGGAGCCAGGGGCGTCGCGGGCAAGGGCGGAGCCGTGCCACGGTCTCCTGTAGCAGGCCGATCGGGCAACCGTAACCGCAAAGGGCGCGGGGAAAAATCCAGGCGAGCACCAGGACGGGCAGGGCAAGTGTGGCGAGCAGGTTGAGCGAACGCGCGGCCAGGGACCCGCCCAGCGCGACAACCGGGCTGAGCGCGGGCAGGACGACGGACGTCCCGAACCACCCCTCCGGCCGCCCCGGCCAGGCGAGGCCGGTGAGCACCACCAGAATCGTCCAGCGCAGGATCGTTCGCCCGCGGCGCAGCCGTGCTTGTTTTGGAAGTGCGCCGGCCATGGGCTGTAGGGCGTGCAGATTAGGCAGTGGTTTCAAACCTGATTGTCATTCTGAGCGCAGCGAAGAATCCAATGGGGGTTGCGAGACCTTTGTGAGCTGCGGATGACCAAATGGATTCTTCGCTGCGCTCAGAATGACAGGAGAAAACTTACTTTGAGGACACGCTCTATCCCAGGTAGGCCCCCTGTTGGCGGAGCAATTTCTGCAGCTGCGGAATGTCCACGTCGCGCGGGCGGCACTTGCCCTGCACCGCGAGGGCCGCCGCCGCGCCGGCGGCGTGGCCGGTGATCAGGCAGGTGGCGATGAGCCGCATGTCCTCCACCAGCTTCGTGTCGACGCAGATGCAGCGGCCCGCGGCCAGCAGGTTGTCCACCCGCTTCGGCACGAGCGCGCCGTAGGGGATCGGCCAGCCGGGCTTGGTGCCGCCGCCGCCGTAAGTGCCGCCCACCGCCACCGTATCCGGAAACTTCGTATAGGCCCGGGCCTCCGCGTTGGTCAGCTGTTTCGTGGCGGCGAGCAGGCGCGTGATGCGGACGCCGAGCTGCGGCGCGGTTTGCAGCCAGAAAACATTTTCCCCGCCCGGGGTCTTTTGCAGTTGCTGCACCCGTTTCCAGATGGTGCGGCGATGCTCCATTTCGAGCCGGCTGAGCTCGCCGACATTGAGCCCGTCGGTGCTCGGGCCGCGCAGGTTGACCCACTTGACACTCGGCAGGGGTTCGACGCTGCCGAGCGTTTTGAAACCCGCCGCCTTGACCCGGGCCAGATCCGCGCGATCGGCATTGCCCACGCGATGCACGAGGCCGATGGCATGAAGGCGCTGTTCGTACTCGGCTCCAGCCGCGGCAAAGACATCGCCGTCCCCGGAGGCGTCGACGACGACCTTGGCAAGGACCGCCTGGCGTCCCGCCTTGCTCTCGAGAATGACGCCGCGGATCGCGGAGCCGTCCATGACGACGTCCGCGACCCAGCAGTGAAACAACATCTTCACGCCCGCCTCCGTGACCATTTCGTCCATGACGAGCTTGGTGATTTCGGGATCGGTGGTGGGATCGCGCCGGCCTTCGTTGTAGTTGGTCGCGCCGTATTGAAACTTCGCGATGCGGGCGAGCAGGTCGTCGCCGATGCCGCGCACGACCTTGGTCAGGGCGCCGTTTTCGGTGGCGTGAGTGGGATAAACCAGCAGGACGAGCCCGCCCGTCCACAGGCCGCCCAGATAGCCGTAGCGCTCGACCAACGTCGTCCGGGCCCCGGTGCGGGCGGCCGCGACGGCGGCGGCGAATCCGGCGGGTCCGCCGCCGACGACCAGGACGTCCGTCTCGTGCATCACGTCGAGGGGGCGTTCCGGCTGGATCACCCGGCCGCCGACGATCGTGGCGGGATAGCGTTTTTGCGGGACGACGGGCACGACCTTGTTTTCGGGCACGACGCCGGCCTTGGCCTTCTTGTCGGTTTCGTCCGCCACCATTCGGGTGGCGAAGGGCGCGCCGAGTCCGGCGGCGGTCAGGAGGCGAAGCAGGCTTCGCCGCGTCATGGGTTGTGGGGCGGGATGATTCGGGCAGCGGAGCATGGCGGGCGTGAACAACTGGGCTGATCTTGCCGGCCCGGGCGGGAGATGGGGATCACGAAATACGCGCAGATTTTGTCCAATCGTTGCCGGGACCGGGAACTATTTTGCGGGTGGCTGATGGGGCGCCTTGAATGGCCACATGCCGAGGCATTCGAACTGCGGACCGACGCACGAGGATCTCCATGCCGAAATTAAATTTCTCCCGGCAGGTCGCGCCGTTCGGGTCGGACGTGGACTTCCGGCCAGATTCGGCTTCGGCTTGGCCTCACGAATTTGAGGTGCGATCCCCTGCGATTTGGCCCAAACAACCTGGGCATCATGAGCGCGTTTTCTCCGCCGGAAACTGGGGCTGGGCCGGGCCGCGAGGCGGGCCCGGGCAAATCGGATGACATCGTCGTCTTCATCACCCGGCATGAGGGTCGGTGCACGGAATGCCAGGAGGAGTTCTTTCGGGGCAATATGATCCGGGTGGAGAACGGCAATCCGCTTTGCCTCGAGTGCGCCGAGCTGGGCCACCTCGAGTATCTGCCGCGCGGGGACACGGCCGTGACGCGCCGGGCCGGCAAGCTGTCGCCGCTGCGGGCGGTCGTCGTGGAGTGGTCGCGGACGCGCCAGCGGTATGAGCGGCAGGGGATCCTGGCGACGCCGGGCGCGATTGCCCAGGCCGAGATCGATTCACTGGCCGATGCGGAACTGCGGGAACGCCAGCGGGCCCGGGCCGCGGTGCGCCGGGAGTCGGAGGATCAATCCTACGTGACGGCCGTAGTCGCGGCGATCCGGGCGCAGTTCCCGGGCTGTCCCGCGGACGAGGCGGCCCGGATCGCAGAATGGACCTGCCGGAAACACAGTGGGCGGGTGGGCCGGAGCGCGGCGGCGAAAAGTCTGGATCCGGAGGCGCTGCGGCTGGCGGTGATTGCGCATATCCGGCATGAGCATACAGACTACGATCGGCGGCTGACCCGGCACGGCGACCGGCTGCTGGCGCGGCAGGAAATTCGCGGTGCACTCGAACGGGTGCGGGAGAAGTGGGAGCGGCCAGGGCAGGCGGCGGGCGATCAAGGCGCGGTGGCCGGCGGCGCTTGATTCCCTTTGTGTCACACACCCCGAAGCTTGCTTCGGCCTGGTCAGATGTAGGAGCGGCTTTACGCCGCGATGGGTTGGCCCGACGAGAAATCGCGGGGTGAACCCGCTCCTACAGTTTCCGGCAGATGCCCCGCCGCTTGCGGCGGGGTTGTTCACTCGCCGGGATCTGCGCGGGGGTTTGGCGCGGGCCCGTCGTCCGATGGCCGGTGGCGCGGCCGCCCGGTCGGAGGAATCGCGGCGCGATCGCTTTTTGGGCCGCGACGAGGCTTCGCCCGGTCGCACGGCCGAAACTTTCATCCGCTTTCACTTTGTCTCCGGACCGTGCCGGTCGAAAAGTATCGGCATGGTCCGTCCTGTTCCCGCGCTGCTCTCGACCGCCTTGTTCGCCCTTGCCGGCACGATCCTGCCCGCCGCCACGCCAACCATCCGTGACGTTGATCACCGCTACTCGCCGGCCACGTGGCACGCCCCGCTTGGGGTGCCCGACGACTGGCACAAGCCGATGGCCAGCGACCGCGGCGCCCTCCTGTACGATTTCGGCCCCGGGCCCTACGCGCTTCCGCTCACCACCGTAGAGTTCGGCCTGCGGGATCAGACGCTCACCCGCGCCCGACAGTGGACCGAGTCGCCCCGCGTGCCGATCCTCCGCACGTCGCTTGTCGCCGGCGAGGCGCGGATCGAGGTCACCACGCTCTCGCTCCCACCGTCGCAGCCCGACGCGACCAACGGCCGCTTTGCGCGCTACGAACGGCTCGATGGCATCAGCGGCGCCCTCGGCTGGGCTCAGCCCAACACGCCGTGCAGCCCCGAGTTCGCCAACGTCGCCTGGGGCATCAACCGTCCCATCCGCTACCGGGTGCGTCTCGAACCCGGCGCCCGCAAACGCGTCGTTCTGGGCTTCTGCGAAAGCTACAAGCCGCGAATCAACGAGCGCGTCGCCGTGATGCGGATCGAGGGCGCGGCCGAACAGGTCGCCGATCTCGCGCTCACCGCCGCCCGCCACACGCCGCAGGTTTTTCTGTTCGAGGCCGCCGATGCCGATCGCAACGGCTGGCTCGACGTCACGGTCGAGGCCGCCGCGGGCAAGGACCCGAATCCCGCCCTCGCGCTCATCGCCGTCTACGCCGCCGAGGCCCGGTTCAACCGCGATCTGCTTCTCGCCGGCGCCACCGCTCCCGCCGACCCCGCCGAGCTGCGCATCGCCTGCGGCACCGAAATGCTCCAACAATCGCCGCGCGTCGATGCGATGCACGCCACGTTTCCCGCGGGCGCCGTTCCCGTGCTCACCGTGCGTACCGGCCGGCGGCTGCGGGCCGACGCGCGCGGGGGACTCTCGCTCGGCGACACGCCGTTTCTCGTCACCCACCCGCGCGCGGAAAAAAGCGAGTGGGTGAAAGACCGCTGGGTGCTGCACTTTCCCGTTGGTACCTCCGCGGCCACCGCGCTGGTCCTCTCCGGCCGCGCGACCGCCGCCGGGGCCGCGGCGCTGGCCACGTTCGATCTTGCCCGCGCCGCCGCCGACACCGCCGCGCACTGGCGGCGCAGCGACATTCCCTTCGGCCATGTGACCGTCGGCGATCCCGCGATCCAACGCCTCGTCGACGCCTCCCTCCGCACCGTTTACCAGACCCGCGAACGCATCAACGGCCAGGGCCAGTTCAATTCCAGTTTCACGCTCTACCGCGGCCTGTGGACGAGCGACGTGATCTACATGGTCGAGCTCGCGGCGATGCTCGGCGATTTCGATCGCGCCCGCGAAACGCTCGACACCCTTTTGTCCTTTCAAACTGAGCGCGGCCTGATCGAGGAACTCGCGCCGCTCGTGATGTATCGGGCCGCGCCCGCCGTCTATTGGGCCCTCGAACGCTACGCACGGCTGAGCGGCGGCTGGCCGTCGGTCGAACGCCACTGGCCCGCCATCCGCCGCGGGGTGGACGCGCTGCGGGCCGCGCGCGACTCGACCCTCACCACGCCCGGCGCGGCCAATGCCGGCCTGCTGCCCGCGGGTTTCAATGACGGTGGCATTGCGGACATTGCGGCCGAATATTCGTCGATTTACTGGTCGATCACCGGCCTGCGCGCCACGGCCCGCGCCGCCCGCCGCCTCGGCCACGCCGACGATGCCGCGCGCTGCGACCGCCTCGCCACGGAGTTCTTTGAAGCCTTTCAACGCACCAGCCAGCGTGACATGCGGACCGATCCGCACGGCAACCGTTACCTGCCCGTACGCGTCGGCCTGACCGGCCGCGACGAAGTCCCGCAGGTCGCGCAATGGGGTGTGCTCGAACACCACCTGTTCGGCGAGGGGCTGCCGCTCGAGAGCGAATTGCTGCGTGGCACGCTCGCGATGCTCGAGGCGGTCGAAAGCGAGGGCCTGCCGCACAGCATCGGCTGGATGCGCGACGGGCTGTGGGTTGGCTTCAGCTCGCTCTACGCGCACCTGCCGCTGCTGCTCGGCCGCCACGACAAGGCCGCGGATCTGCTCTACGCGATCGCGAATCACGCGTCGCCGCTCGGCAGTTGGGTCGAGGAACAATCGCTGAAAAACGCGCCGCCGAAAACCGCCGGCGATCAGCCGCACGGCTGGGCGGCCACGGTCTTCGTGCGGCTCGCGATCTCGATGCTCGCGTGCGAGCGCGCCGACATCGTCCACCTCCTGCTGGCCACGCCGCCCGAGTGGCTGCGTGCCGGCGCCGTCAACCGGCTCGATCGCCTGCACACCACGAACGGCCCACTCAGCCTCGCGCTCAACGTGTCCGCCGACGGTCGCCGCGCGACGTTCGAGGTGTCGCCTCCGCCGCGCGGCAGTTTCCTCCTGCACACGCGGAGCCTGGCCGCCGCTGGCTTTCGGTTCGAGGGCCAGCCGGTCGCGCCGGACACGATCTCGCTGACACCGGGGAAACCGACGACGGTCCACTTCACGCGGTGAGGCACGGAAGACGGGGGAAGACACGGAAGACAGGGGAAGACGGGGGGAGACGGGGGAAGAAACGGAAGACACGGAAGACGAGGGAAGACGCGGAAGATAGGAAGACGCGGAAGATAGGAAGACATGGGAAGATATTGGAGGACGCGGGAGACTTGGGAGCTCCGACCGCAAAACGCGTTTTGTTTTCGACGGGGAAAAACGTCGACTTTCGTAGCCCTGCGCGTGAGCGCAGGGACCGTCCGCACTCCCGCGGCTCACGCGGCGGGCTACAACGGAGCTGTTGCTGGCGCGCCCTCGCCCCAAAACAAGTTTTGGTCTCAAGAGAGAGAAACACGTATGCTGGCACGGCAAAGGTGGGCCGGGCAGTGGCTGTTTCCTAACCGCAGGCCGGCAAGCCGCGGGAAATGAGATTGCCCGTCAGATTCCGCCGAGTTAGAGAAGATCGTCTGCGCAGTATCCAGCTTTCGGTTAAATTTCCATGCGCGAGCGCGCCCCACTTGTTCCTGGCGGAGACGAAGACGGCCCGGCCGCGCGGCATTACCGCGTGTTCATCAGTTACAGCCATGCCGATACGAAGTGGGCACGCTGGCTGATGCGGCGGCTGGAGAGCTACCGCGTGCCGGTGCGATTTCACGGGCGGGCGGCGCCGATCGGCCGGGTGGGTGCGCGGATCGCTCCGGTCTTTCGCGATCGCGACGAGCTGCCGACCACCAGCGATCTCACCGAGACGATTCGCGTGGCGCTGCGGGACTCGGCGACGCTGGCGGTGATTTGCTCGCCGGCGTCGGCCAGGTCGCGCTGGGTGGAGGAGGAAATCCTCGCCTTCAAACGACTGCACGGGGAGTCGCGCGTGTTTGCGTTCATCGTCAGCGGCGAACCGAACCACGCGGGCGCGGCGGACGATTGTTTTTCGCCGGCCTTGCGCAGGGTGTTCGTCTCGGACGAAACGCTTCCGCCCGTGTCGGCGGAGGTCGTGGCCGCGGACGCGCGGCCCCACGCGGATGGCAAGGAGGACGCGTTTATCCGGCTCGTCGCCGGGCTGCTCGGCGTGGGCTTCGACGGGCTGCGGCAGCGCGAACTGCAACGGCGACACCGGCGGATGACGTTGATTGCGGCCGGTGCCGCGCTCGGCATGGCGATCACCCTGGGGCTGGCGGCGGCGGCGTGGCAGGCGCGCAACGATGCGCGGCGGCGGCAGGCGCAGGCGGAGGATTTGGCCGGCTTCATGCTCGGCGATCTTCGCACCCAGCTCGAGCGGGTTGGCCGGCTCGATGTGCTCGAGGCGGTGGGCGACAAGGCCATCGCCTATTTCTCGGCGCTCGGCAGCCGCGATCTGAACGATACGGTTCTGACCAGTCTGGCGAAAGCGCTCACCCAAATCGGCGAGATCCGCACGAAGCAGAAGCAGTACCCCGAGGCGGCGCGCGCCTATTCGGCCGCCTACGAACGCATGGCGGCGCTCACGGCCCGGCACCCGCGCAACGGCGAGATGCTCTACGAGCGCGCGCAGGCGGAATTCTGGATCGGCAACCTGCACCTTCTGCGGGGCGACCTCACGCCCGCCCGCGAATGGCTCACCCGTTATCGCGATTCGAGTGTCGCGCTGGCCGCCTTGGATCCGACGAACTTCCGTTGGCAGTACGAGGCCGTCATGGGGTACGGCAACCTCGCGGTGCTCGAATCCGAACGCGGGAACCTTTCGGCGGCGCGGAGCGGATTCCTGGAGGAACTGGTACGGCTGGAAAAGTTGGCCGCGGCCAACGCCAGCGATACCAGCCTGCAGGCCAGCATCGCCAACGTCATTTCGTATCTCGGCACCCTGGCGGCGCGCAGCGGCAGTTTTCCCGAGGCCCTCGAGCGCTATGGGCACCAGGTGCGCATCTTTGAAGCGTTGCGCAGGAAAGATCCCGGCACCGCGCGCTGGCAGGATCGGCTGGCCAACGCACTCGCGCTCCAGGCCGGCGTGCTCGCGATCACCGGCCAGCGCGCCGCCGCCACCACGCTGCGCACGCGGGCGCACGGGCTACTCGCCGCCCTGGTCGCCCTGGATCCGTCGAATCGCTTCGAACAGCTGGCGGTACTGAAGGTCCGACTGGATGAGGCCCAACTGCTGCGAGCCAACGGCGACTCGCCCGGAATCCAGCAACTCCTCGACGAGGTCCGGGGCGGTCTGGAGAACCTGGCCCGGATCGAGCCGACCGATCGCACGATTACGGGGCACCTCACAACGACCTGGCGGCTCGAGGCCGAAGTCCGCCACGCGGCCGGCCGCCCTGATGCCGCTGCGGCCGTCGGCCACGCCATCGCGCTCGGCGAAGATCTCATGGCCAGGGACCGGGTGAATGACGCTTTTGTGGGTGATTTTGCCAGCGTTTGTGTGACGGCTGGTTTGATCGCCCGGAAGGCGGGCGACGACGCGGCGGCGCTCCGCTACTGGCAACGTGCAATCGACGTCGTGCGCGCGCGCGGTCGCGATTTTCCCGACTGGCGCCTGCTCGATCCGACCGCGCGGGCGCTCGCATTTCTCGGTCGCGGTGATGAAAGCCGCACCATCATCGAGCGGCTCCACCGCCTCGGCTATCGCCCGCTCGAACCCTGGCCGGGCCCCGCCCAGCCGGCACCGATCACTGGCAGCAACGGCACGGCCCGGGCGTCGCTTTCGAGTTCTTCCTCCTGATCCGCCGCACCACTGACGGAAAAATCGGCATCATCGATCCGATGATCGAGAACGAGAACTGACGCGGCATCGTCACGGCTGTGTCCGCGCGACGGCTGTCACCCGCATCGCTGTCGCGGTCGCGGCGACCGCGATGATGGCCATGACCAGCTTGATCAGTTGCACGACCGGGATTCCCAGTACGGGCGTGGCCAGCCAGGCGTCGGCATTGTGCAGCGAAATGAAACTCACGGCGGTGATGCCCCAGTAGATGTCGGCAGCGCAGAACAACAAGGAGGCGGGCAATCCGGCGCGGCGAAGTGACTTCATGGGCAGGCGATGCGGCGTGAGGGCTGATGCGATGGCAGCGAAAACCTGATCAACCACTTCCGGTGAAGATCGAGTTTCGTTTCGGCGGCCAGCCCTCTTCAAACCGCGGATAGCGCAGCGCGGCGATCCCGCAACCCGCCGCCGAGGGCAGGCCGCATGAACCCGCACGAAGTCGAGTTGCCCAATGCAGTCCGGCAATCCAACACTGCGGGCGTGATGGCCTCCAACTTCCCGCTCGCTCCACGTATCACTGCAGGGGTGCACGGGTTCAGCCGTAACGATGCAATAGAGTGTAGGGCCGTCGCTCGCCGACGCGCCGTTTTTCGACTGAAGAATGCGGCGTGGCGACAAGCGCCAGCCCTACACCATTTGGTGACCGACCGCTCATGCGTGAATGGAGGGTCTACTGAATGGATCCGGCCCAGGCCTGCCGTCCGCGGGGTTACCTTCGCCGCGCTGCTGCTGGGTTCGGTGGCCACACTCTATGCCGCGGACTTGGGCGGCGTCATCGTCCGGCTCGAGAACTACAAGGGCCCCGCCTTCGTCGCGGCGCAATTCGTCGCCGCCTTCAAGCTCCAGCTCACGGTGAATCCGGCCAACGAAACCGGGCCGCTGACGATTCGCGTTGAACTGCCGACGAGCGGTTCCCACCTCTGGCCAGTCAACGACGTCGAGGTGCGTGATGCGCACGGCAACGCCCTGCTCGTGCGTCGCAGCGGCATCGAGTGGTCCAAGCTGCTGATCCCGGTGCCCGCCACCGCCGGCGACTATTTTGTCCAGGTCGTTCCAGTGTCGGGTGCAAGGTCACCCCTGCCGTCCGAGCAGGAGCGCGTGCTCGTTGATGCCGGAACCGGCCTCAGCGTTGGGATTGCCCGTTGGCACGATGGCCGGAAAGCCGCGCTCAGCATCCGGTTCGATGATTCGCACCCGACCCATCTCACCAAGGCCATCCCGATCCTCCGCGACTACGGCTTCCGCGGTACATTCATGATCAATCCCGGAGGACCGGAGCCGGGCAGCCGGCGTCGCACCGACTTTGAATCGCACCGGGCGGAATGGATCGCCGTCGCGCAGCAGGGTGATCACGAGTTTGCCAACCATTCGGCCCACCATCGCGGGGCGCGCGGCGATGCCGACATGGACGTTGAAATCAGCCGTGCGGCCGAGGCCATCTGGCAGCTCACGCCCGGCCGGAGCAAGCTCCTGGCGCTGAATCTCGGCGGCGGCACGCAGTGGGAAACCACCCGGACGCTGCGCCACTACCTGGAGAAGTACCACCTGTTCGATGCCTCCGGGAACTCCACCGGCATGGACGACACCTATGGCAAACGCGTGGCCAACTTTCGCCGCCTGCTCGAACAGCATCTCGCCCGCGGCCTGTGGTGTCGCATTCACTACCACTCGATCGGCGAGGGCCGGGCCAGCAGCGAGGCGAATTTCCGCGCCGCGCTCGATGTCGCGCGGGAGTACCAGCCCAACCTCTGGATCGCGGGCCTGGCGGATATCCACAAGTATCAAGCGGAGCGCAGCGCCTCGCGGTTGACGCTCCGGCAGTCGGAGCCGACGCGTCTCACCTTTGAGTTCCATTGCCAGACCGACACCGTGCTCTACGACCAGCCGCTGACCCTCGAAATCACGCCGCCGCCGGCGTGGGCGGCCAACCGTATCAAGGTCACGGATGCTCAAGGCCACGCGCTGCCGCTGCGCCCTGCGCCGACGACGGGTTCGGCCACCCTGCGCTTCGAAATCGCGCCGCGCGCTGCGGAGTATGCGATTGAGCTGATGCGGTGAACTGTTGAAGCGTGCCACTCCAAACCCCGGCGACATTCCGGCAATACACGGCGATCTCTGGCTGGCTATTTTCTCTCATCATTTCAGTCGTCCCAAACAGAGTACGCCACGGCTCCTCACGCTACCTGTTCGCGGTATAGATACTTCTGAAAGCCCGCGAAGAGCCTTCCGATTTCCTCCGGCTGGCCGAGATCGACGATGGCGTCGGCGAGCGCGTTGTTATATTTCAATTTCAAGAGGGGCGAGAGCTTTGCTTGATCCAACTCGTCAACGCCGACTTTCACATATTGCGACAGCACGAAATCGAGGAAGACCCGCTGTTTCGGGTTGAAGTGCGAGCTGATTTCGACCTTCGCCTTCTCGGAGCGTTCTTCCCGGCTCAGCGCCGGCAGGGCATACGCGACATACGCCAGCACGTCGAAGAGGTCGCTCTTCTCGGCATCGATGATCTTCTGCATCTCGGCGAGTTGGTCGTGGCCGAAGCCTTTTTCCGCCAACCCCTCCAGCAGCTTCCGCCGGGAATCCGGGGCACTCCATAGCGTGCGCAATTCGTCCTCGTCGTGGAAGAAGTCCGGCAGCTTGCCGAAGAGCATTTCCATGAACTGCTGCGCCGACATCGGCGTACCGTCCGGGTGCCAGAAGGTGGTGCACATCATGTGCTGGATCGCCCGGGCTTTACCGTCGGCGAGTTTGACCCGCACCTTTTCGCGAGCCGGACCGGGGCCGGGGCCTGGCCCCGGCGGCAACGGCGGACCGGGCGGCGGTGGTTGGGGCTTTGGTCCCTTCGGCTCCGGCTCGATTGGTTCACCGTCCCACTCCGGATCGCTGAAGTGGTGGTGCGCCTTCACGAAGTCGTAGATCGTGAAGTAGTCCTTGCCGTCGTAAAGCCGCGTACCCCGGCCGATGATCTGCTTGAATTCGATCATCGAATTCACCGGACGCATTAGGACGATGTTGCGGATATTGCGGGCGTCGACGCCGGTCGAGAGCTTCTGCGAGGTCGTGAGGATCGTGGGACTGATTTTCTCGTTGTCCTGAAAATCGCGGAGGTGCTGCTCGCCGAGTGCACCGTCGTTGGCCGTGACGCGCTGGCAGTAGTTCGGATCCTTGCTGGCCTTGATCTGGTTGATGTAGTCCCGCACGTCGAGCGCGTGAGCCTGCGTCGCGCAGAAGACCAGCGTCTTCTCCGACTGGTTGATCTGCGCCATGAAGATGTCGACCCGCTTCTTCTCCCGTTCGCTGATGACGATGGCGCGGTTGAACTCGCCTTCGGTGTAACGTTTGCCCTCCTCGACGTGTCCCTCGACGACAGTGTCGTCCTGCGTGTACACGTACTCGTCGATCGTCGTTGAAATCTGCTTCACCTTGAACGGCGTCAGGAAGCCGTCGTTGATGCCCTCCTTCAGCGAGTAGATGAAGACCGGATCGCCGAAGTACGCGTAGGTGTCGACATTGTCCCGGCGCTTGGGGGTGGCGGTGAGACCGAGCTGCACCGCCGGGGCGAAGTAGTCGAGGATCCCGCGCCAGTTGCTTTCATCGTTGGCGCCGCCGCGATGGCACTCGTCGATCACGATGAAGTCGAAGAAGTCGGGCGGATACTCGCCAAAATAGGGCGACGGCTGGCCATCCTTCGGCGGTCCGCTCATGAATGTCTGGAAGATCGTGAAGAACAAGCTGCCGTTCTTTGGCACCTTGCCCTTCTTGCGGATGTCGTCGGGCTCGATCCGCACCAGCGCATCCTCCGGGAACGCGGAGAACGCGTTGTACGCCTGATTGGCGAGGATGTTGCGGTCGGCGAGGAACAGAATGCGCGGTCGGCGTGTGGGCTCGCCGGACAGGTTCCACCGGCTGTGGAAGAGCTTCCACGCGATCTGAAAGGCGATGAAGGTCTTGCCCGTGCCGGTGGCGAGCGTGAGCAGGATGCGTATCAGGCCGGCGGCGATGGCCTCCATCACCCGTTCGACCGCGATGTCCTGAAAGTAGCGGCTCTGAAAATAGCCGCCCCGGTCCTCGAATGGCACCGTCGCGAACCGGTCGCGCCACGCGTTCGACTTGGCGAAGGTCCGGTTCCATAGTTCATCCGGCGTCGGGTAGCTGGCCACCGCGCCTTCGTGGCCGGTCTCCATGTCGACAGCGTAGATTCCCCGGCCGTTGCTGGCGTAGGTGTGACGGATCGCCATCTTGGCGGCATAGTCCTTCGCCTGCGCCACGCCTTTGGTCAGGGCTTCGTCCCATGCCTTGGCTTCGACGACCGCCAGCTTCGTGTTGCGGTACTCCAGCACGTAATCGGCGATCAGCGGCTTGCCGCGCCGGCCGGAGCCCTCCAGCCGACCCAGCGTGATCACGTATTCGCGCCGGATCCGGCTGCCCTCGACCACGCCCCAACCGGCCGCCTTCAGGGCGGGGTCGATATGCTCGGCGCGGGTCTCGGCTTCGTTCATGGGCGCGAAGCCTCCAATGGCTCGAATACGAGTGCTTCGACCTCAGGCAGGTGAGAGAACGCGGCCTCAATTTTCGGACGAACCCGATCCCAATCAAGTCCGCCGTTACCACACCCGAGGGCCGGCAGCGCAATCGAGCGAATCTGGTTCTCTCGAACTACCTCTGCGAGTGCCACGAGACCGGTCTCCACCCACTCGATCCTTGTCGGATCGCGCCAGTGCTTCTTCGTGGGAAAGTTAATAATCCACCGCGGAAAAGCGCCCGCCGTCTGGCGATGGACGAACATCCTCCCGACCTGCACTTCACCGGCGCCGCACGCCGCGGCATACGCTGTGAAGTTTTCTGGGAAGCGTTGTTTGAAGGCCAGGGCGATGCCTTTCCCCATCACGCCGACCGTATTGACGGCGTTCACCAGCGCCTCGACCTCAGCTTCGAGCAGGTTGCCGCGGATGAAGCGCATGCCCGATTATCCCCGCCGTGGCTCCAGACCGCGCAACGTGTGGGTCGTCCGCACACGACCATTCTTGAATAGCACCGTGGTCTTGAGCAGCGAAGCCACGCAGCGCTCGTTGAAGAACATTCGATTCAGCGCGATCACCTGCTCTTCCGTGAGATTCTCGTCGATCTTGCCTCCGACACAGTGGTTTTCGTCGGTGACGAAATCGAATTTCCAAGATTCGAGCAGCACGCCCTTGAAGACGCCGGACACTTCGATTTCCTCGGGCTTAGTGATGGTGGCCGCCACGCGGTCGAACGCCTCATGGGCTTCCGCCGGATTCATCGTGCAGCGGAAATCGCCGCTTTCGAGTCGTAGACCGGCTTTCCCTTTGGCGATTACTTCCATGAATTCTCGGAGATTCTGGATCACGCGCGGTGCCGTTTCATCGAGTTCCGCCGCGAAATCCTCGTCGCTGCGAGCCGCGGCGGTTACGAGACGCGTGACGTGGGACAGGGTGTCAGCCAACTGGCCCTCCTCGAAAAGGTCGTCGTTCTCCGCCCGGGTTAGTTCCAGCCCGACCGAGCCTCGGGGGAGCCCCGTCAGCAGCAGGCGTGATTCCGCCTCCCCGTGCCGGCGACCGCGGCTGCCGACGGTGCCGTGCCAGCGGTCGGCGTAGTCGGCCATGACCATGCTTTGAAACGGCTCCAATACGCGGCCCGCAAAGCTGGCATCGATGCCGAGGGAGCCGCGGACCGGTTCGCCGGAGAAAAACAACACCGTGCGCGCCTCCTTGTTGCCCAGCGGTAGCGCGGCCAGCTTCTCCTCCAGTTCCTCCTCTTTTTCGGCGAAGGCCACCGACATCAACGGATGATCGCCCGCCAGCTCCTTAAGCCGGCGGGTTTCGAGCAGCTGCACCTTCAGGAATTCCCTTTGGGAGCGGGTTGTCATTGTGTGATCTGGCCGAGCGCCTGGTGTGCGTTGCTGTCGTCTGTGGGTGTGTTCAGTGCGATTCTCAGCATGCCTTTCCAGACACTTTGCCGATTGTGGGAAAACAGCAAAACCCAGTAGCGGGTTTGTTCCAAGGTCATGGTCGGGTCAAATCCTGCATCGAAGTTGTAGTGATCCAGCCGGTAGCTCGCCTTGGCAAGCCGCGGGCTGGCGAATTCGGGAAACCGGCTCGCCAGTTGCACCTGAAACGCGCGATCATAGCCCCAGTAAACCGTCACGACGTCCAGGTCGTTCGGCGGGCGCTTCTCGCGCGTCTCCACGTCTTCCAGAAAACTGCCGTCCAACCATTGAAACCCGTTGATCAAGCCGGCAGCGTTCAGCCGCTCCCGGAATTCCAGAAACTTGGCGAGAATGGCTTTTCGTTCCGGCGATGTGCCGAGCCGCTGGCACAAATCCAAGGTCGTGCAGGGAAACGGCGACAACTGGGTGTGATCGACGGGATCTCCGCGGTGGGGCGGGATCACCAGATTGTGATCGAAGTCTGGAATCGGGTTGGGCATCCGTCGTCTGGTTTACGCTGCAGCGCAACCGTTTCGTTGGCGAGGAATCAAATGCCTGAGTTGAGTCCGAGAGTTCAGAGCTGGCCGGTGAAGGCTTGGTGCAGCAGCGACTTCTTCAACGCCTCCAGCGCGACGAGCTTCCGCTCGTAGAGGCGCGCGAGGCGTTGGGTTTCTTCCGTCAGCGACGCGAGTGTATCGACGATGTGCTTTTGTTCAGGCAGCGAGGCGGGAAAGTCGACGACGACTTCGCCAATCTTTGTCGGAGATGTGTGGCGCACCTTCACGCCGGACGCGCTGCCGTGGATCGCCCTCCGAACGGGCTGCGTGTTGAATAAGTGAAAGAAAAACTCGTTCGTCCACGCCACGCCGGGCTTCTTCGTGACAAGGCCGAGCCGTTGGTTGTGCAGGAACTTGTCGGACTCTGGAACGAGAATGGGACTACCAAGCAATCCCGCTGCCTGCTCCGTCATGGCGACGAGCAAGTCGCCTTCATCGAGCACGTAGTCGCGGGGAATCTCGCCGGTGTAGTATTTCTGTTTCTCGCCTCGGTCGCGGTAACCGCCGCGCTCGTAGAAGTTGCCGGGCGTGAGGAGCACATACTCGCCTTCGTTGCTGAAGAACTCTCCCTCGAAGGCGTAGCCGTGTTTGATGTCGCAGAGTTCTGAGAACGGCTTCTCCACCCACCCCGGGCCGCGCCCTTCGACTCCACTCAGGGCAGGCTGGGTGAAGACGGATTGGAGGTGGCTTTCGAAGAGGGCGCGGGCGTTTTGGAGGTTCTTTTCGGCGTTGGCTTTGGCGGTGGCGAGGCCCTCAAACGCTTTGTCGAGCAGGCCGACGATCCGCTGCTGTTCGGCGAGCGGGGGGACGGGAATCGGAGTCAGGCCAAGGTTGCTTCTGCTAATCCGATTGCGCGTCGTGCCGGTGCATTCCTTGGCGACCGTGGTGAGGTAGTCGTCAGACTGCGAGTAGAGGGTGAAGAACGTCGGGAGAAGCTGCTTCGGGTTGAAGCGGAGGATTGTGCAATCGACGGCGGTAATCATCCGGTCGCCGGTGTCTGGCAGAATGCAGCTTCGCCCCACGGGGTCAGGTAGGCGCGAGACGAGGCAGTCGCCCTCAACGATTTCAGTGCAGCGCAGTCGGTTGAATGTCACTTCCGAAATGTAGCGGGCTTTCTCGGTTCGATGTTTGAAGACGCCTTCGCCGACGTTGCCGGTTTGAATCAGCCGGATTCCGTCTGCCGACTGGTCTTTGCTTTCGACCCAGTCGCCGTCGGCGAAAACTTCGCAGACTTCGCCGAGCGTTCTTGTTGGCCACCCCTTCTTCATAGCAGCGCCTTGATGTTGCCCAGCACGTCCGCGCTCTCGGTGTCCAGCGCGGCGAGGGGAAGGAGAGGGTGCATGGGAG
>JBIJCX010000100.1:0-24174 GCA_044344465.1 Opitutaceae bacterium | reverse complement strand
CGACGATTGATGTCGCCGATGAGATCGCCCTGGTAGTCCTCCGGGGTGGTGACTTCGACGCCCATGATGGGCTCGAGCATAATCGGATTCGCTTTCTTCATCGCGTCCTTGAAGGCGAAGATGCCGGCCATTTTGAACGCCATTTCGGACGAGTCCACTTCGTGGAAGGAGCCGTCGACAATGCGAACAATAACATCGACCACGGGGAAGCCGGCGACGACGCCGTTGTTGCAGCCCTCCATGATGCCTTCCGTTGACGGCTTGATGAATTCCTTGGGGATCGAGCCACCCACCGTCTCGTTGATGACCTCGATGCCTTTGCCCTTAACATTCGGCTCGAGCTTGATGCAGACATGACCGTATTGTCCCTTACCACCGGACTGGCGGATGAACTTGCCTTCGCCATCGGAAGGCTTGAGCACCGTCTCGCGATACGCGATCTGCGGCTTGCCCGAGGTGGCCTCGACCTTGAATTCGCGCTTCATCCGGTCGCGAATGATGTCGAGGTGAAGTTCGCCCATGCCGGCAAGAATCGTCTGGCCAGTGTCCGGATCGGTCTTGACGCGAAGCGTTGGGTCTTCGGCCACGAGGCGCTGCAAAGCCGTGCCCATTTTTTCCTGATCGGCCTTTGAATTCGGCTCGATGGACATTGAAATGACCGGCTCCGGGAAGGACGGCGGCTCAAGGCGGATGTCGAAATCCTCGTCACACAGCGTGTCGCCGGTGATGACATCCTTCACGCCCACGAGCGCGCAGATGTCTCCCGCGTACGCCTTGTCGATTTCCTCGCGCTCGATCGCCCGCATGAGCACAAGACGCGAGACGCGCTCGGTCCGACGGGTGCGCGGATTGTACACGGCCATGCCCTTCGGCAGGGTGCCGGTGTAGACCCGGAAAAACACCAGGCGACCCACGAACGGATCGTTCCAAAGCTTGAACGCGAGACCGGCCATCTTGGCTTTGTCGTCTACGAGCGCCTCGACGGGTTTGCCGTCACTGTCCTGACCCTGCATCGGCGGGACATCAATCGGGCCCGGGAGATAATTCACGACGCAGTCGAGCAGGCGTTGCACGCCCTTCTTCTTGAACGCCGAACCAGGAACGACCCCGGTAAATTGCAGCGAGATCGTCGCCTTGCGCACGCCGAACATCAGTTCAGAGACGCTGATCTCTTCGCCGCTGAGATATTTTTCCGCAATGGTGTCGTCGAAATCACAAACCGCCTCGATCAACTTGTCGCGGTATTCCTTCGCCTGCGCCACCATTTCGGCCGGAATCGCCATGGTCTTCGGATTCATGCCGAGCAGATCAGCCGGATCTTCCTCGAAGGAATAAGCGACGTTCTGCACGAGATCGATGAGACCGGAGAAATTCTCTTCCTTGCCGATCGGAATGAAGATCGGGTGCGCGTTCGCCTTGAGCTTTTCACGCATCTCGGAAACCGCGCGGAAAAAGTCGGCACCGGTGCGATCCATCTTGTTAATGAAGGCGACCCGCGGAACCCGGTATTTATTGGCCTGCCGCCAGACGGTCTCGGACTGCGGCTGCACACCGGCGACCGCGCAGAAAACGGCGACCGCGCCGTCGAGCACGCGAAGTGAACGCTCCACCTCGGCCGTGAAGTCCACGTGTCCGGGAGTGTCGATGATGTTAATGCGTTGCTTGATTCCCTTCCAGGGACCCCAGGAAGCATTCCACGCGCAGGAAATAGCCGCGGCCGTAATCGTGATGCCGCGCTCACGCTCCTGCTCCATCCAGTCGGTCACCGTGGTGCCCTCGTGCACTTCGCCCATCTTGTGCACCGCACCCGAGTAGAAAAGAATGCGTTCTGTGGTCGTCGTCTTGCCCGCATCGATGTGCGCGGCGATACCGATGTTTCGCGTCCACTCGAGCGGAAACGGGCGGTTCTTCGAGTTGACCGGGGAAATCTTGGCCTTGTCGGTGACGACAATAATGGCCGGTGCAGCAACAGCAGACATGGGCAATGGGCTGGTTGGGTTACCAGCGCAGGTGGGCGAAGGCGCGATTGGCCTGCGCCATCTTGTGCGTGTCTTCCTTCTTCTTGACCACCGTGCCCGTGTTATTGTACGCGTCGATAATCTCGGCGGCGAGGGCGTCCTTCATTGGCACGCCTTTGCGGCTGCCGGCCGCGGCTACGATCCAGCGCAGCGCGAGTGATTCCTGACGCTCGAACGAAATCTCGATCGGAACCTGATAGGTCGCGCCACCGACGCGGCGGCTCTTCACTTCAAGGCGCGGACGCGCGTTTTCCAACGCACCCAGCAAGAGATCGACCGGATCACCTTTTTCCAGTTTTTCCGAAACCTTCTCGAAGGCGCCGTAGACGATGCGCTGGGCAAGGTTCTTCTTGCCACACTTCATGATGACGTTGACGAGGTGCGCGACCAGCGGGCTGCTGTAGCGGATGTCCGGCTGAACGTGGCGTTTCTCGGCTCTGTGGCGACGTGACATGGAAAAAGTCGGGTTATAAAGAACGGTTACTTACTTGGCGGCCTTAGGACGCTTGACGCCGTATTTGGAGCGGCTGCGGCGGCGCTTCTCGACCCCCGTGGCATCGAGCGTACCGCGCACGATGTGATAACGGACGCCCGGCAAATCCTTCACGCGGCCACCACGCACCAGCACGATCGAGTGCTCCTGCAAATTGTGCCCCTCGTCGGGAATGTAGGAAATGACCTCGTTGCCGTTGGTGAGGCGAACCTTCGCGACCTTACGAATGGCGGAATTGGGCTTCTTCGGGGTGCGGGTCATGACCTGCACGCAAACGCCGCGACGGAACGGATTTCCGTCCAACGCCGGGGACTTCGACTTGGTGCGCACCTTGCGGCGGCCTTTGCGCACGAGTTGGTTGATGGTCGGCATACGAGGAGAAAGGGATTGCGAGAATGAAAATTGGCGAAAAGAGGAAAACGCTACTCTACGCCGAAAGCTCGGCAAGAACTTTCTGGCGAAAAATAGCGGGGCTCGCGAAATGCCGGATACTGCCGGCTTCAGCGAAGAGAAAAAGCGTTCATCGGTGAGAGCCGACAAAGCGCAACGTTTAGAGAAAAGAGGGTCGAGAGTTGAGTGTCGGCCCGATAACTCAAGCAGAAATCTCAGCGACTCCGTAGATTTTTCCGCTACCACCGAATCTGACGTGGTTTCGCTGCTCCATTGCCGGCAATCCTGCGGCCAGAGCACGAAGCCGATTGGCCTGTCTTAATCGGCTAACGCGGGCAGTCCGACGTCCCTCCGGGGATTCGATCCTGAGAATATTGGATTCGCGCAAATGCCGCGCTTTGCGTGGTGGACCCGGCAGCAAGAAAAAAACGCCCGGTCAAAAGACCAGGCGTAAAAGCAGATGGAGCTGGGCTCTACATCTGCTTTTTGGCGGGAGGGACGCGAAAAATGCTAAATTAGTCGTGGAAGACAAGGCGAAACTTGAGAGCGAAAGCCCCCCGATTTGGGATCATCCGCCGTGCCGCGCCCCCTGAATAGCACGAAGCCGCGGACGAATGTCCGCGGCTTCGGAAATGACCATCCCCCTCTGGGCGAGCGCCCCAGGCAGATCAGCCGGCAGTCGCTTCCACCGGCTTCGGGTCCTCGACCGGAAGATCGGCGCCGAAGGGCAGCGAGATCTTAAGCTGTTTGTATTTCGGCAAACCTGTGCCGGCCGGAATCAAGTGCCCCATGATCACGTTTTCCTTGAAGCCCTTGAGCATGTCGACCTTGCCCAAGGTAGAGGCGTCCGTCAGGACCCGCGTCGTCTCCTGGAAGGAGGCCGCCGAGATAAAGCTCTCGGTTTCGAGCGAAGCCTTGGTGATACCCAAGAGGATCGGTTCGGCTTCGGCCGGCTTGCCACCCGCCTCTTCGATGCGCCGGTTTTCCGCGAGAAACATCGCGCGGTCAACCTGCTCACCCCAGAAGTTCTCCGTGTCGCCTGGATCGGTGATGCGAACCTTGCGGAGCATCTGGCGGATGATGATCTCAATATGCTTGTCGTTGATCGTCACACCCTGCAGCCGGTAGACCTCCTGGACCTGTGAAATGAGGAAATCGTAGAGCGCGGACGGCCCGAGAATCTCGAGAATCTCATGCGGGTCAGCCGAGCCTTCGGTCAGGTGTTGGCCTTTGTGCACGACGTCGCCCGGCTGCACGATGATGTGCTTACCGGTGGCAATCAGATGCTCCTCCTCCTGCTGGGTCTCCTCGTTCTTGACGACGAGTTTCCGCTTGCCACGGACGGTGCCCTCGAACGACACGATGCCGTCGATGCGTGACATCTCGGCAGCATCCTTCGGGCGCCGGGCTTCGAAAAGCTCGGCCACCCGGGGCAGACCGCCCGTGATGTCCTTGGTCTTCGACGCCTGGCGCGGCGTCTTGGCCAGCAGTGCTCCCGGGGCGATGGTGTCGCCCTCGTTGACCGCGATCTGCGCGCCAACCGGAATCGAGTAGGCCGCCAGCGGCTTGTTCTTGGCGTCGCGGATTTCGATCTGCGGATTGAGGTCTTCCTTGTGCTCGATGACGACGGTGGCGATGCGTCCCGACGACTCGTCGAGTTCACGCTTAACCGTAACGCCGGGGATCATGTCCTTGAAATGCAGCGAACCGCCCTTTTCAGACAGCACCGGTACATTGTAGGGATCCCACTGCGCGAGGACGGCACCCTTTTCGATCTTCTCGCCGTCGCCCACGTGGAGGAACGAACCAACCACGATGTTGTAGACTTCGATTTCCTTTTCGTCGGCGTCGAGCACCTGGATCGTGCCGGTCTTGTTGAGCACGATCGAGCCGCCGTCGGCCGTTTCGACGAGACGGAGGCTGCGATACTTCACCGTGCCACTTGCCCGGACTCGAATCTCAGGCGTCTTGAAGCCGCCGCTCGCAACGCCACCGATGTGGAACGTGCGCATCGTCAGCTGCGTGCCCGGCTCCCCGATCGACTGGGCGGCAATGATGCCGACGGAGTCGCCGATCTTCGCGACCTTGTTCGTCGCCGGGTTGATGCCGTAGGACTTGGCGTCGATGCCTCCCTTGGAAACCGACGTCAGCGGCGACATGACCTTGACGCGTTCAATGCCGAGTTCGTCGATCTTGGCGGCCATCTCCTCGGTGATGATTTCACCCGAGGAGACCAGAATCTCCGACGGGTTGATCGGATTGTAGACTTCGTCGCTCGAAAAGCGGCCGATGATGCGTTCCTTGAGGCCGACGATTTCGTCGTCCCCTTCGAAAATCGCCTTCTTCCACACGCCGTCGCGCGAGCCACAGTCGTCCTCCGCGATGATCACGTCCATCGCCACGTCGCAAAGTTTGCGGGTGAGATAACCGGCGTCCGCGGTCTTCAGCGCGGTATCCGCGAGGCCCTTACGGGCGCCGTGGGTCGAGATGAAATACTCGAGCACCGTCAAACCCTCGCGAAACGAGGAAAGAATCGGCCGCTCGATGATTTCGCCGGAGGGCTTGGCCATGAGGCCGCGCGTCCCGCAAAGCTGACGGACCTGCTGCTTGTTGCCGCGGGCCCCCGAGTCCATCATGATATAGACGGGATTCACCTCGGTCTTGCCGTCGTTGTTGTCGAGTTTGGCAAAAACCTCCTTCGCGATCTTGTCCGTCGCACCCGTCCAGATATCAACGACCTTGTTGTAGCGTTCGCCGTCGGTGATGATGCCCTTGTTGAACTGGGCCTCGACCTCGGCGATTTTTTTCCGCGACTCGTGGACGATGTCCTTTTTCGTGTCGGGAATGATCATGTCGTCGATCCCGATCGAGATGCCCGCCTGGAACGCGGTCTGAAAACCGAGCTCCTTGAGCTTGTCGAGGGTCTCAACAGTGATCTGATTGCCCGCGATCTTGTAGGTATTGAGAATGAGATCGCCGAGTTTGCTCTTCGGCACCGGGAAATTGACGAAGCCAAGACCGGCCGGCCAGATCTGGTTGAAGATCACGCGACCAACCGTCGTGCGGAGAATCTTTCGCTTCGTGTCACCGAAGATCGTCTCGCGAGCGTAGTCGGGATTCGGCACTTCGACCCAATCGTGCATCTTGAGCGCGCCATCGGCCTTGACGTAGAGCACTTCGTGCAGACCGCTGAGCAGCGGCACGCGGACCCCTTTGGCGGGCTTGGTACGCGGTTCGATCGTGAGATAGTACGCGCCCAGGACGATGTCCTGCGACGGCGTGAGAATGGGCTTGCCCGAGGACGGCGAGAAGATGTTCGACGTCGCCATCATGAGCAGCTTGCACTCCAAGATTGCCTCAAGGGAGAGCGGCACGTGCACCGCCATTTGGTCACCGTCGAAGTCCGCGTTGTAAGCGGTGCAAACGAGCGGATGGATGCGGATGGCCTCGCCCTCGATCAGAATCGGTTCGAAGGCCTGGATCGAGAGGCGGTGGAGCGTCGGCGCGCGATTGAGCAGCACCGGATGCCCCTTGGTCACTTCCTCGAGGATGTCCCACACCTCCGGCGATTTCTTCTCGATCATCTTGCGCGCACCGCGGACGGTGTGCACGAAGCCGAGTTCCTTGAGCCGGCGGATGATGAACGGCTCGAAGAGCACGAGCGCCATTTTCTTTGGCAGGCCGCACTGGTGGAGCTTGAGCTCCGGTCCGATGACGATGACCGAGCGACCGGAGTAATCGACGCGCTTGCCGAGAAGATTCTGGCGGAAACGGCCCTGCTTACCCTTGAGCATGTCGGAAAGCGACTTCAGGGGGCGGTTGCCGGCGCCGGTGACCGGACGGCCGTGGCGGCCGTTGTCGAAGAGCGCGTCGACGGCTTCCTGCAACATGCGCTTTTCGTTGTGAATGATCACATCGGGCGTCTTGAGCTGCATCAGGTTCCGCAGGCGGTTGTTGCGGTTGATGACGCGACGGTAGAGATCGTTGAGATCGGAGGTCGCAAAGCGGCCGCCTTCGAGCGGGACGAGCGGGCGCAAGTCCGGCGGGATGACGGGCAGCACTTCAAGGACCATCCACTCCGGCCGGGATTTCGAATGAATGAAACCCTGGATGACCTTGAGACGCTTCGAGAGCTTCTTCTTGATCTGCTTCGATTTCGTCGCGCGCATCTGCTCCTGCAATTCGGCGACGGTTGCCTCCATGTCGGTCTTGACGAGCGCATCGCGCACGGCCTCGGCCCCCATCTTCGCGACGAACGAGTCGTCACCATATTCATCGATGGCCTGGCGGTACTCGGTGTCGGTGAGGAGCTGTTTCGGTTCGAGCGGGGTCTTGCCCGGATCGACGACCATATAGTTCTCGTAGTAGATGACCCGCTCGAGCGAACGCGCGGTCATGTCGAGCAAGAGTCCGAGGCGGCTCGGCATGCTCTTGAGGAACCAGATGTGCGAAACCGGCACGGCCAGTTCGATGTGGCCCATGCGTTCACGCCGGACGCGCGCAATCGTCACCTCGACGCCGCAGCGATCGCACACGACGTCCTTGTATTTAATGCGCTTATACTTTCCGCAGGCGCACTCGTAGTCGCGGACGGGGCCGAAGATCTTCTGACAGAAGAGTCCGCCCGGCTCGGGTTTGAAGGTGCGGTAGTTGATCGTCTCGGGATTTTTCACCTCACCCTTCGACCATTTGCGGATGACTTCGGGTGAAGCGACGGCGATGGACACGCAGTCGAATGCGGCCTCCTCGAGGCCGAGGGCTTCGCGTTGGTCGCGGGTGGCGGCGGCAGTGTCAGCGGGTTGAATCATTTGGTTGTCTCCCTGATTTTTTCTAAAGGTGAACGGGACGGGCGGCTGGCGCTTACGAGCCGTAGCTCAGGGCGTCGCGTTTCTGGAGCTTGATGTCGAGGCCGAGGGACTGGATCTCCTTGATCAAGACGTTGAAGGATTCCGGCGTGCCGGCCTGCAGCGTGTTGTCGCCCTTGACGAGCGATTCGTAGATCTTCGTGCGGCCCTGCACATCGTCGGATTTGACGGTGAGCAGTTCCTGCAGCGTATGGGCCGCCCCGTAGGCCTCAAGCGCCCACACTTCCATTTCGCCGAAGCGCTGGCCACCGTACTGCGCCTTGCCGCCCAAGGGCTGCTGGGTGACGAGCGAGTACGGACCGACCGCCCGGGCGTGGATCTTGTGCGACACGAGATGGTTCAGCTTCATCATGTAGATGTAGCCGACGACGACCTCCTGATCGATCTTCTCACCCGTGCGCCCATCGTACAACGGACTCTTGCCGGACGAGGGCAGATTCGCGTCCTTCAGATACTGGCGGACGCGCTTTTCCGGGATGCCGTCGAACACGGGGGTGGCGACCTTGATCCCGAGCTTTTTGCACGCCCAGCCCAGGTGGGTTTCAAGCACCTGGCCGACGTTCATGCGCGAGGGCACGCCGAGCGGATTGAGACAGATCTCGACGGGGGTGCCATCGGGGAGGAATGGCATGTCCTCTTCCGGCACGATCTTGGCGACCACGCCCTTGTTGCCGTGGCGGCCGGCCATCTTGTCGCCGACCTCGAGTTTCTGCTTGGTGGCGATGTAGACTTTGACCTGCTTGATCGCGCCATCGGCCGAGCCTTCGCCCGCCTCGATGCTGCCCAGCTTGCGTTCGCGGTCGCTTTCAAGCTCGTCAAATTTTGTCTGATACGAGCCGATAATCTCCATGATCTTGATCCGAACCGGAGACGGATCGATCTGAACATGCTTGGAGACGGCGGCGAGCTTGCGCAGGAGCGTCTTGGTGATCTTGCGGTTGGCCGGGATGATGATTTCGCCGGTTTCGCCATTGATGACGTCGAGCGGAATCTTTTCGCCGAGCAGGATGTTGGACAGCGCCTCGGTGAGGCCCTCGCGCAGCTTGTCCATCTGGGTCTTGTATTCCTCCTGAATCTGCTTCGCCTGGCGGCGGCGGTCGGACGGCGAGAGCTT
This sequence comes from Opitutaceae bacterium, assembly GCA_044344465.1. Classification (GTDB taxonomy): domain Bacteria; phylum Verrucomicrobiota; class Verrucomicrobiia; order Opitutales; family Opitutaceae; genus ER46. The sequence continues at coordinate 15,294 of JBIJCX010000100.1, read as the reverse complement.
TTCCTCCTGGTTGTCGATCCGCGAGGAAACCTTCACGTCCATGATGATGCCAGTGACGCCGGACGGAACAATGAGGGAGGTGTCCTTCACGTCCGCGGCCTTCTCGCCGAAGATCGCGCGGAGGAGTTTTTCCTCGGGCGCGAGCTCGGTTTCGGATTTGGGCGTGATCTTACCCACGAGGATGTCCCCGGGCTTCACTTCGGCGCCGATGCGAATGACGCCGTTATGATCGAGGTTCTTCAGCGCTTCCTCGCCGACGTTCGGAATGTCCCGGGTGATCTCCTCGGGCCCGAGCTTCGTGTCGCGCGCCGTGACCTCGAACTCCTGGATGTGGATCGAGGTGAAGATGTCCTCCCGGAGCACTTTCTCCGAAATCAGGATCGCGTCCTCGAAGTTGTAACCGTTCCACGGCATGAATGCGACCAGCACGTTGCGGCCGAGCGCCATTTCGCCCTGATCCGTCGAGGGCCCGTCGGCGATGATCTGGCCAGCCTTGATCTTTTGCCCGATCTTGACGATCGGCTTCTGATTGAAGCAGGTGCCGGCATTCGAGCGCATGAATTTGCGCAGCTCGTAAACGTAGGTCTGGTTCTTCGGGTCGTTCTTGATGTTCCGCGGCAGCTCGCCGTCCTTCGTGACGACGATGCGCTTGGCGTCGACGGAAGCGACGATGCCGGCTTCCTCGGCCACCACGACAATCTTGGAATCGCGGGCCACGCGCTCCTCGATGCCGGTGCCGACGAACGGTGATTCGGCCTGCAACAACGGCACGCCCTGGCGCTGCATGTTCGCGCCCATGAGCGCGCGATTGGCATCGTCGTGCTCGAGGAAAGGAATCATGCCCGCGGCAATCGAAATGACCTGCTTCGGCGAGACGTCCATCAGGTGGACTTCGCCGGCGGGCACCTCGAGGAAGTTGCCGTCCTGGCGCACCGTGACCTTGCCGACAAAATGCCCCTTGTCATCGATCTCGGCATTGGCCTGGGCGATGACCTTGCCCTCCTCCTGGTCGGCGGTGAGGTATTCAATCTTGTCGGTGACGCGACCGTCCTTGGCCGTGCGATACGGCGTCTCGATGAAACCGAATTCGTTGACCCGGGCATACGTCGAGAGGGAATTGATCAGCCCGATGTTCGGGCCTTCGGGCGTCTCGATGGGGCAGATACGGCCGTAATGCGACGGATGCACGTCGCGCACTTCGAACCCGGCGCGTTCGCGGTTGAGACCGCCCGGCCCGAGCGCAGAAAGGCGGCGCTTGTGCGTCACCTCGGCGAGCGGGTTGATCTGGTCCATGAACTGCGACAGCTGGCTGCGCGCGAAGAAGTCGCGGATGACGGTGGTGAGCGCCTTCGGATTGATCAGCTTCTGCGGCGTGATCGAATCAACGCTTTGATCGTACATCGTCATGCGCTCGCGCACGAGGCGCTCGGTCCGGCTCAGGCCGACCCGGCATTGGTTGGCGAGCAGCTCGCCGACGGTGCGGACGCGGCGGCTGCCGAGGTGATCAATGTCGTCCACGACGCCGACCCCGCGCTTGAGGCGGACAAGATACTTTGTCGCGGCGACGATGTCGGAACTCTCGAGAATGCGCTGCTCGAGCTCGGCCTTGAGCCCGAGCTTCTGGTTGACCTTGTAACGGCCGACGCGGCCCAGGTCGTAGCGCTTGGGATCGAAGAAGAGGCGCTTGAGCAGGGCCTTGGCATTGGCGGTTGTCGGCGGCTCGCCGGGACGGAGGCGCTTGTAGATCTCCTTCAGCGCCTCCTCCTCATTGCGGGTCGGATCCTTCTTCAGCGCGCGGATGATCGCGCCCTCGTCGATCGACGTATCGATGACGCGCAGGGTGCTGATCTCGTGTTTCTGAAAGGTGCGCACGATGGCCTTCGTGAGCGGCTCGAACGCGCGGGCCAGGACGACACCCTTCTGCGCATCGATCGCGTCCTCGACGAGGACAAGGGTCGAAACGTTCTCCAGGTCGAGCGCCTTGGAGACCTTGAGGTCCTTGATCTCGTAGAAGAGGTTGAGGAGATCGATGTCGCTCGAGTAGCCGATGGCGCGGAGCATCGTCGTGATGAGGAACTTCCGGCGGCGGCGGCGGCGGTCGAGGTAGACGTAAAGCAGGTCATTGTTGTCGAACTGCACTTCGAGCCAGGTGCCGCGATCGGGGATGATGCGGAAGGAATGGAGCGGCTTGCCGTTCGGATGCGGGGTGACTTCAAACGCGATGCCGGGCGAGCGGTGGAGCTGCGAGACGACAACGCGTTCGGCGCCGTTGATGATGAACGAACCGCGCTCCGTCACCATGGGAATCTCGCCCATGTAGATGTCCTCGTCCTTGATGAAATCCTCCTCGCGCAGCCGCAACTTCACGTATAACGGAACCGAATACGTGATGCCTTCCCGCAGGCATTCGAGCTCGGTGTTCTTCGGTTCGCCCAGATTGTACGAGACGTATTCGAGCGTCAGGCGCTCGTCGTAGGAGAGGATGGGAAACACCTCGCGGAACACGGCCTCGAGGCCCTGCGGCTTGCGCTGCTTCTCGGGCACGCCCTTCTGCAGGAAGTCGAGGTAGGACGTGATCTGAATCTCGATGAGATTCGGCGGCTGAATGACTTCGCGGAGTTTGCCGAAGTTGATGCGTTCGGAGTTGTTACGGTCGGCCATGAGAGTTTCCCGGTAAGGATTGCGAGACAGAATACAAAAGCTTCGCGCGGCTGGTCAGCGCGGGAGGCGGGCAACGAAAGAGAGCACGGAAATGAAAACGACAAAGGACAGGCCGCGCAGGGGTGCGGCCTGTCCCGACTGATTCGGAAATGGTGCGGATGAAAACGCCAAGCAAGGGTCCGCTTACTTGAGCTCGACCTGGGCCCCGGCGGCCTCGAGCTTCTTCTTGATTTCCTCGGCTTCGGCCTTGGGCGCATTCTCTTTGACGGCCTTGGGCGCCGCCTCGACGAGATCCTTGGCCTCCTTGAGGCCGAGTCCGGTGATGGCCCGGACTTCCTTGATGACGCCAATCTTGTTCGCGCCTGCGGCCTTGAGGATGATGGTGAACTCGGTCTGCGCTTCGGCCACGGGCGCGGCAGCGGCCGCGCCTGCCGGCGCGGCAGAGACGGCGGCGGCGGCTGAGACGCCCCATTTGCCTTCGAGCTCCTTGACGAGGGCGGCGAGTTCGATGACCGACTGGCCGGAGAGCCACTCGATGACTTGATCTTTGGTGATGTTGCTCATGTTGATTTCTCCTTGGACGAACTAGCGGTTTCGAAACGTGAAACGCGTTTAAGAGACGTATCCCCTAGCCAGCCACAGTGGATTTCTGCTTCCCGCCCGCCCCGTTTGCAGCGGGAAAGGCGGAAAAATTGTTTTCGTTAAAGGTTGGGTTCAGGCGACAGGCGCAGCGGGCTGCTCCTTTTTCACCTTGGCATCGAGCAGGCGCACAAACGCCGCGGCATTGCTCGTGAGCAGGCCGAGGAATTGCGCGCGCAACGCGTCGAACGGCGGCAGGTCCGCGATCTTCGCCAGATCGGCCGCGGTGATGAGCTTCTTCTCGATCACGCCGACCTTGACCACGAGCTTCTGCTTGTCCTCGAAGAACTTCTTCAGGACCTTCGCGACGCCCGCGGAATTCCTGCCGCCAACGATGATGGCCGTCGGGCCGGCGAGCGACGCTTCGAACTCGGGGAGACCGAGCGCTTTCGCCGCGACGCGCAGCGAACTGTTCTTCACCACGTGGAATTCAGCCTTCTCGGTGGCGAGCCGCTTGCGCAGCTCCGCCGTGTCCGCGACGGTGACTTTTGTAAAGTTGGTGAGTATGACGTAGTCGGACTTCTTGAGATGGGTCTCGACCTCGGAAATCAGGTATTGTTTTTCGGCTCTCATGGGCAGGTCCTCAGTATTTGCTGAATTCGGTGGATGCGATTCGCACCGCCGGGCTCATGCTCGACGAGATGCTGACGCCTTTGATGAACTGGCCGCCCTTGAACGTGTTGGGCTTGGCCTTGCCGACCGCATCCATGACGGCCTGCACGTTTTCGAGAATCTGGGCGGTGGTAAAAGAACGCTTGCCGACACCGACGCCAATATTGGCGGTCTTGTCCATTTTGAACTCCACCCGACCGGCCTTCACGGCCTTGATGCCGGCGGCAATGTCATCCGTGACCGTGCCTGACTTCGGATTTGGCATCAGCCCCTTGGGACCGAGGACGCGCGCGAGCGTGCGGACGGTCTTCATCGCCTCGGTGGTCGCGATCGCCACGTCGAAGTCGAGCCAGCCGGCAGTGATTTTTGCCATCACGTCCTGCAGACCGGCGAAATCGGCGCCGGCCGCCAGTGCTTTCGTCGGGTCGTCGGTGAAGACGAGCACGCGCACCTTTTTCCCGGAACCGTTGGGCAGCGGCGTCGTGCCGCGAACATTTTGTTCGCCCGAGGTGGCATCGACCCCAAGGCTGAACGAGAGCTCGATGGTTTCATCGAACTTGGCCTTCGGGAATTTCGCGAGGACATCCACCGCGTCTTTCAGCGGATATTCCTTGGTGAGATCAGCGACCTTGAGGGCGCTTTGATAACGTTTGCTGTGTTTTTTGGGCATGTGTGACTCCTTGCGGTGCGAACGTCCCGGTCGGGACTCCCGCGGTGAGCTGGATGGCTGGAAAAATTGAGCGCGAAGAGCCAAGGATTGAGAGCAATGGCGCGGCTCGTCCGGTTCCGGACGCTCGCCTCGCGGCTCCCAGCTCCCGGGCTATTCAGATTAGTCGACGACCTCGATGCCCATGTTACGGGCGGTGCCGGCGATGACCTTGATGCCGGCCTCCGGATCCTTCGCGTTGAGATCGGCCTTCTTGATGTTGTAGATCTCAAGGAGCTGTTTCTTGGTCACCTTGCCGACCTTGTCCTGATTCGGCTTGCCGGAACCGCTGGCGATGTTCGCGGCCTTCTTGAGCAAGACCGAGGCCGGCGGCGATTTGAGGATAAAAGTGAAGCTCTTGTCGGAGAAAACCGTGATCACCACGGGCAGGATCATCCCGTTCTGGTCTTTGGTCCGGGCGTTGAACTCCTTACAGAACGCCATGATGTTGACGCCTTGGGCGCCGAGGGCGGGACCGACCGGCGGCGCGGGATTGGCGGCGCCGGCGGGCAACTGGAGACGGATGTAACCTTGAATCTTCTTGGCCATGGATGTGAAAGTCGCGGAGGTTTAGTTCGGGTGGATACAGCTGGCGGTGGTGGCAAAGGGCCCTCGCGTCACTCGGTGAGACGCTGCACCTGCCAGTATTCGAGCTCGACCGGGGTAAACCGGCCGAAAATGGAAACGGAGACCTTTAATTTGCCGCGGTCGGGATCGATTTCATCGATCCGACCGGTGAGGGAGGCGAAAGCGCCGTCAGTGATCTTAACTTCCTCGCCGACCGAGTACTGCACCTTTGGCACTTCCTTGCCGCTAGCCGCCTCGATTCGGGCGTAGATCTCGTCGATCTCGGTCTGACGGAGCGCCGCCGGATGATCAGCGCCCACGAAGCCGATGACCCCGGTCGTCTCCTTCAAAAAATACCACGGCTTGTTGATGAGCTTCTTGTCTTCGTCGTAGAGCTTCGCCTGGATGAAGACGTAACCGGGATAGAGTTTGCGGACCTTGGTGCTCTTCTTGCCGCCCTTGACTTCGGATACGATCTCGGTCGGCAACAGGACTTCGAAGATGTGATCGTCGAGTTCCTCGGCCTTCTTGAACTTCTCAATGTAGTTCTTCACCTTGTTCTCCTGGCCGGAGAGCGTGTGCAAAGCGAACCACTGGGCACCCGGAGGCGCGGACGTTTGGGCGGACATAATCGGACGTTGGCGTTAGCTGACCCAGTCGGTGAAAAGAAATACGACCTGATTGAGCGAAAAATCGCTGATCGACGTGAAAAGGCCGAGGATGGCGGCGGCCACCACAACAACGATAGTGGAGTCGCGCAGCTCGATCCACGTCGGCCAGGTGCACTTCAGCAGTTCGTCCCAAGTCTCTCGGGTAAACACACGCACGCTGCGGAACGGGTTTTTCATGGGCAGTATTTGAATTTAATTTGGCAGGCGCGGAGGGACTCGAACCCCCAACCGACGGTTTTGGAGACCGCTACTCTACCAATTGAGCTACACGCCTGTGTGATGTTCCTTTTAGACGACGCAGCCGAGGCCCCGTCTGGAGGCCTCGGCAGTCGGCTTAAACGGTGGAAATGCTTATTCGACGATCTCCGAAATACGACCGGCACCGATGGTGCGGCCGCCTTCGCGGATGGCGAACTTCTGGGTTTTCTCCATCGCGATGGGCACGATTAGATCGATATCAACCGCGATGTTGTCACCCGGCATGATCATCTCGACGCCCTTCGGCAGGTTGACGATTCCCGTCACGTCCGTCGTGCGGAAATAGAACTGCGGGCGGTAGCCGGTAAAGAACGGAGTATGACGACCACCCTCGTCCTTGGAGAGCACGTAAATTTCAGCCTTGGCCTTTTTGTGCGGCGTGATCGACTTCGGAGCGGCGAGAACCTGCCCGCGCTCAATTCCATCCTTTTCGATGCCGCGGAGGAGAATGCCGACATTGTCACCGGCTTGGCCGCTATCAAGCAGCTTGCGGAACATTTCGATGCCGGTGACGACCGAGGTCGTGGTGTCGCGCAAGCCGACGATTTCGACCGTTTCGTTGATCTTGACGGTGCCGCGCTCGATTCGGCCGGTGGCGACGGTGCCGCGTCCGGTGATCGAGAAAACGTCCTCCACCGACATCAGGAACGGCTTGTCCATCTCACGGATCGGCTCGGGGATATCCGTATCGATCGCGGTCATCAGATCCGTGATCGCCTTGATGCCCTCGGGCGTGCCGGCAAGGGCCGCCGTGGCGGAACCGCGAATAATCGTGGTCGTGTCGCCCGGGAACTGGTACTTGGTCAGCAGTTCACGGATTTCCATTTCAACGAGTTCGAGCAGTTCCGCGTCTTCCAGCAGATCGACCTTGTTGAGGAACACTACGATCTTCGGCACACCGACCTGGCGGGCGAGAAGGATGTGCTCGCGGGTCTGGGGCATCGGGCCGTCGGCCGCGGAAACCACCAGAATGGCGCCGTCCATCTGGGCGGCTCCCGTAATCATGTTCTTGACGAAATCGGCGTGGCCGGGGCAGTCGACGTGCGCGTAGTGGCGCTTGTCTGACTCGTACTCGACGTGGGCGACGGAAATCGTGACCGTCTTGGTTGCATCACGCACCGTGCCACCCTTGGCGATGTCGGCATATGCCTTGATCTCCGCCATGCCCTTCTTGGCTTGAACCGCCAGAATCGAGGCCGTCAGCGTTGTCTTACCGTGGTCGACGTGGCCGATCGTGCCGACGTTCACATGCGGTTTCTTGCGTTCGAAATTACTCTTAGCCATGTTAGTGGTGACGTTTAGTTGGGTGTGATGATGATGAAAGGCGACCTCTGATTTAACGTCGCAGAAGCCTGATCCGACGTGTTTTCTGACCCTGGAGCCCAGAATCGGATTTGAACCGACGACCTCCCCCTTACCAAGGGGGTGCTCTGCCAACTGAGCTATCTGGGCAGACTGAGGGAGTGCCAAAAAACGAAAAGAGCCGGTGAACGTGCAGCCGCCATATTGCACCGTCAACAGCAAATTGCCTCAATTGTCCAAATTTCTACGGACCGACCACAATTCGGTAAAAACCCGGCGGTAAGCGTTCTCCGATCCGAAACGTCCGGGCGAGGAATTTTCGGAAGTAGATATCCACTTCCTCGATCTGTGAACCCTCGGTAACCACCAGCGGACGAACGAGCCCTGCGGCATCAATGGCGGCAAAGAACTCGAGGGGTTGCCATGATTTCTCCGTCGCTGGCATCGCCGCAAGGGGAAGCTCCTCAGCCAGCACGCGCCGGCCGCTGGCAGCGGCGACAACTTCCACAAAACCGCCGCGCGGCGTCAAAGGAATCCCCGGTTCGTCCATCCGACCGAACCCCAGAAACAATTGGCCCGGGGCGTCGGTCGTCAGCGCATCGACGGGTGCCGCCTTCCCCGGTGGTTTGCCATTGAGAGTGACCACTGGCGGCAAATCCTTTGCCAGATTCAGGTTGGCATCGGCAAAGCCTAACTTTAGTGTTTCCTTGTCCAGGAACGTCTTACCGGGCTCGCGACGCGGCAGCTCCTTCACCGTGGTGTTACGGTCCGTTGGAAGGAACAGCGGCGTCGTATCGTGCATGATCGTCTCCTCATTGAGGGCCGCATTGGTCCCATCGGGCCGCATCAGGCGGACCACCGGCTTGAGGGGAGCCGCGGCCGGGGGCGCCACCGGCTCCGGCATCCGAAAAAGCATAAGGATCACCCCCAGCGCCATCAGTGCTCCGACGACCGAGAGGGCCCAGTGCAGTCGGTTTCCGACTGACCCGCGATCCGTGCGATTACGTCCGGGCGCTGGCGGCATGGCTAGGGTTGGCGGACTCGGCCGGCGCCCGCCGGCGCCGGCTCGACGGCGGCGAGTAGCACACCCGTGAAACCGGCGCTCCGGGCCACGCTCGTGATCTCGGTCAGGATGTCGACCCGCACGCCTCGGTTGGCCCGCACCAACAGCACCGGCGGTCGTCGGGCCGCCGCCACCTCTTGGCGGAGCCATCCCTGCAACTGGGCGATCGTGCGCAAGCCATCGCCGGCGAAAATCTGTCCGGAACTGGTCACGCTGATAAAGCTGGTCGGTGGCCGCGCCTCCGCCATCGCCCCCGCCTCAACCGGCAACTGGAAGTCGAGCCCGAGGGCCGGCGCGAGGACAAATTTCGAGCCGAAAAGCGAAAAAAACATCACGATGAGCCCCCCGTTGACGAAAAACAACCAGTCGCAACTCCGCGGCTCCGGTCGCAGCTTGGCCGCAAGATCGAGCGGACGGGTGATCATGGCTTGATCGCCCCCTCGTCCGGCCGGGAATCCGAGCCCGCGGTCGCGCCTCGGTATTCCGTCAGGAGGAATTTCATGATCTCGTTGCCCGACCACTCGATGTCGCGGACGATCGCCCGCACGCGTCCGGTCAGGAAGTGATGCGCGAGGTGGGCTGGAATTGCGAGCATCAGGCTGCCGGCCGTCGCCAGCAGCGCCTGCCACATGCCCGCCGACAGCGCGCCGGCCATGGCATAGGGACCGCCCTTTTCAAACGCCTGGAAGGTCGCAATCATGCCCAGGATCGTGCCGAGCAGGCCGAGCAGCGGCGCCACCTGCGCGACCGCCGCAATCGCGCCAAGCCGGCGCTCCAGCGCGGGCAGTTCGATCGTCGCCGCCTCCTGCACATGGAACCGCATCGCGTCGGCCGGCTCGTCCGCGTGCAGCAGGGCCGCTTTCACCACCGAGGCGACCGGACCCGGGGTCTCTTCGCACACCGTCAGCGCCTCGACCAGCCGGCGTTTGGCGAGGATGTTCTTCACCCCGTCGACGAAGGCCTTGGCCCGGATCTGCCCGCGGTGCAGATACAGCGTCCGCTCGACAAACAGCACCACGGCAATCAGGGCGAGCGCGAGCAGCACCCACATCATCGGGCCGCCCCGGGCAAAAAGACTTAAATCGAATCCGTGCATGGAAGGGTCAGCGGGTGGCGGGCAATCGGGCCGGGCGGGTCATGGCGTTCATTAGGGTCATTCGCGAGTCGAAATCTACGAGGAAAACGCTCAGCGGCCTGCCACGGGAACGCCCATGCGCTCCAGCCGGGTCTTCGCCAACGTTCCACCGTATCCAAGTTTCCGTTCCAGGATCAGCAGGTACGCCTGCTTGGCCTCCTCGAGTTTCTCCTGCTGCTCCAGCAGCGCGCCCATGTCGAGCAGGGTGCGCGCGAGCCAATAGGGACGCTTCGCGCCCGGCTCGAAGGGCTTTTTTTGGTCGAGCAGAAACGGCGCGATCACGTCGCGCAGCCAGACCGCGTGCGCCTTCGGCTGCTGGCCGCGCCGTGCGAGCAGGGCTCCGAGATTGTAACCGGCCTCCACCCGCACGTCGGCGGGCGCGTCCACCCGGTCCCGCAACTCTTCGAACTTCAACTGGGCGATGTTCGCGTGCACCGGATCGGCCGACGACTGCGCATTGTGGCACTGGGCCAGCGCCAGTTGCGCGATCACGACATCCGGGCGTTGCGGATACCGGACCACCAGGTCCTCATAGGCGCGCTGGGCCGAGGGAAAATCGTTCAACTTGCGAAAGAGGTCACCCTGCTTCAAGCGGGCCGTGAAAATCAGATCGGCCTGCCCCGCCGCCGCCGCGCTGCTCACGAGTTGCTCGATGCGCCGATTGGCCTCCTGCAAGTTCTTCTCCTGCCCGAGCCGCTCCGACAGCAACGCGAGCTGAAACAACGCATCGGGCACATATTCGCTGTTCTGGTATTCCGGATTGTCGGTCAAACTCGTGAGCCGGAGCTGCGCCTCACCGATCTTCTCCTGATCCGCATAATAGGTCGCCTCGATCATGTACGAGTAGATGGCCGCATCGGTCCCGCGGTGCTCTGCGCGCAGTCGTTGCAGCGATTCCAAGGCCGCCGGCTCACGCCCGAGCGCGAACTCCGCCCGGGCCTTCAGCAGGGTCGCCGTGCTCGCGATCTCCTTCCGCAATCCGGCGTCCACTTCCCCCGGCGCGGCCACGAGGGCATCGACGAGCTTGAGGGTCTGCTCGAACGCCTCCGCCTCGAATGACAACCGGGCCTGCAGCCACGCCATCCGCGCCCGGAGCTCCGGCTTGAGTACTCCGGACGACGGCGCCGTCCCTTCGCTCCGCGGGCCCGTCAGCAACTGGTTCACCCGCGCGTAGGCCTCGCCCGTCCGGCCCTGCACCTGCAAAGCCCGCGCCAGGCTCCACTCGGCCTGCCACCGGTTTTCCAGATCAAAGGCTGGATCGTTGTCCATCTCGTCGAGCACCCGGGCGGCATCCGGCGAACCCGTTTTGATCTCGGCCAGCACGCGCTGGAACATCAGCTCGCCCAGCTTGCGCGGCTCGAGCCCGGGCGGCCGCTCCCGCAAGACCGCCGCATACGCATCCGCCGCGTTGCGAAAATCCCCTGCGCGAAACCATGCCTCGGCCTCAAGCACGCCAAAATCCGCGCGCGCCTGGCCCGCCGCCGCCGACAGCTCGGCCCGCGCCTTCCGGGCATTGTCGGCGACGGACCGATACCGCCCCTGCTCCCAGGCCGACTGGGTCAAGACCCCAAACGCGTGTGCCCGCAGGGGCGAACCGGGAAACTGTGCCTGCAGCTCGTTCGCGTCCCGCTCCGCCTGGGCATAATCCTTTTCCGCCAGCGCGAGCTGGGCGCGGTAATAAAGCAGGCTCTCCCGGATCGCGTGCTTCGGCGTCGCCGCGAGCAGCTTGTTCAGCTCGGCTCGAAACTGGCCGCGCTCGGGTTCCGCCCGCGAGGCCTCGGCGAGCAGCTGCAGCGCCTGCCGCTGCCGCTCGGCATTGGTGCCTGAGCTCAGCAGCAGCAGGAGGGCGTTGCGCCCCGCCCCGGCGCGCCCGCGGTCGCCAATCAAGCCGAGCAGGAAGTTGAATTCGTCCCGCCAGCCGCGTTCCTGGGCCGGCAGGGACAACAGCACCTGCTGCTGCAGGAACTGCACGGCCTCACCGGCCCGATCGAGCGCGGCCAGAATGACCGCGTAGGACCGCGCCGATTCGTAGCCCACCGCGCGGCCCTGCCACTGCTCGAAATTCCTGCGGATCTGATCGGCCACCTCCTTGGTGGGCCGGACGAACTGCAGGCGCACCCGCTCGGCCGCGAGCTGGAAACGCGCCTTCGCGAGCTCGTTCGACGCCGCGGCCTCCGCCTTGAGGTAAAACTCGTTCGCCTTGGTGACATCCCTCACCGGCGCCAAGTCGAACAGCGCGCCTTGCAGAAACCAATACCACGCCCGATCCGCGGGGGTCACCTCGTCGCCCACGATAACGGCCAGCTCGGCCCGCGCCACGTCCAGTTTCTTCAATTGCACGGCGGCGAGCCCCGCCCGCAGATGCCACGTCGCGCCGCGCGGTTGGGCCAGCGCCCGCAGCGTCTCCTCGGCCTCCGTCGCGCGCCCCGCGTCGAGCAGCACCGTCGCCAGCTCGAGGGTCAGGGCCGGGCGGTCCGCTCCGGGCGCATCCAACAACTGGCGATACAACTCCGCCGCCACCGAAGAGAGGCCGAGATTCTGCGCGCGCTTCGCCGCATGCAAGGTCACTGCGCTGCCACCCGGCGAGCGCCCGGTCGCGGGCCGGACCAGCGGCGACGGTGGATTCAGCGGTTCCTGCGCCCGCGCGGGCACCATCGCGAGCATCGCGATGCCTGCGACCGCACCCGCCGAAAAGATTTTTCCGTATCGTCTCACGCCGCCGCGACGTTGTTCGCCGCGCTGGAAACAATCAACCGTGTTGTAAATAGTTCCGTCTCGCCCATGACGGCGAGCAAGGACACACTCCCCTTCGCATTCGTTCCAGTTTTCAACCCGCCAACATCATGACTCCCGTCCTCATTGTCCTCGGTGTTCTGCTCCTCGTTGTAATCGTTCTCGGCCTCTGGGCCATGGGCATCTACAACTCCCTCGTGACGCTGCGCAACCGCTTCAAGAACGCGTTCGCTCAAATCGATGTCCAGCTGAAGCGCCGTTACGATCTCATCCCGAATCTCGTCGAGGTCGCCAAAGGTTACCTGAAGCACGAGCGCGAGACGCTCGAAGCCGTCATCAAGGCTCGCAACATCGCCCTCGCCGCCTCCCAGTCCGCGGCCGCGAATCCCGCCGATGCCACCGCGATGAAGGGCCTCGTCTCGGCGGAAACCGGCCTCGCCGGCGCGCTGTCCCGGCTCATGGTCGTCGCCGAGCAATACCCCGATCTCAAGGCCAACCAGAACATGATGCAGCTCACGGAGGAGATGATGTCGACGGAGAACAAGATCTCCTTCGCCCGCCAGGCCTACAACGACAGTGTCATGATTTACAATACGGCCCGGGAGATGTTTCCCAACGTGCTTCTCGCCGGCATGTTTGGCTTCATCGCCGCCGAGCTGTTCAAGATCGAGGACACCGCCGAGCGCAGCGCGCCGCAGGTGAAGTTCACCTAGTCGACCGACAACGATTGCGGACGAGCCGGCTGGCCGGCGATTCCATGGACTTCTTCGAGGCCCAAGCCCGGGCGAAAAAACGCACCTCGCGTCTCGTCGCATTGTTCGTCCTCGCCGTGCTGGGCACCATCCTCGCCGGCTACGGGGTCGCGCTGCTGGTGGTCCTGCAAGCCGAGGGGCGGCAGCCCGACCGACCGCTCCTCGTGGAGCAGGAGCATCCGGGCCTGGCGGCGCCGCGCTACTGGCGGCCCGATGTCTTCACCCCCATTGCCCTCTGCACGATCGTCGTGGTCAGCCTGGGATCCCTTTATAAGTGGTGGCAGTTTCGCCATGGCGGCAGCGTGATCGCCGAGAGCCTGGGCGCGCGCCGGATCAAACCTCAGACCACCGATCTCGCCGAGCGTCGGTTGCTCAACGTCGTGGAGGAAATGGCGATCGCCTCGGGTGTGCCCGTGCCGGCCGTCTACCTCCTGCACGACGAAAATTCGATCAACGCCTTTGCCGCCGGTCTCACGACGAGCGATGCGGTCGTCGCCGTCACCCGCGGCACGGTCGAAAAGCTCACCCGCGACGAGCTCCAGGGCGTCGTTGGCCACGAGTTCAGCCATATTCTCAACGGCGACATGCGGATGAACGTCCGTCTCTCCTCCGTCCTTTTTGGGATTCTACTGATCGGCCTCATCGGTCGCACGATCCTGCGCAGCGTGTCGGAGTCACGTGGCCGGGGCAGCAGCAAGAATGCCGGGCCGATCCTCGGGCTCATGGGTTTCGGCCTGGCCCTGCTCGTCATCGGTTATATCGGCTATTTTTTTGGCCGGCTGATCCAGGCCGCGGTCTCGCGCCAGCGCGAGTTCCTCGCCGATGCCTCCGCGGTGCAATTCACGCGCAATCCCGCCGGCCTCGGCGGCGCGCTGAAGAAGATCGGCGGCTACGCCCTCGGTTCGCTGATCACCACCTCCAACGGCACGGCCCTCAGCCACTTCTTCTTCGGCCAGGCGTTCCGGTCCGACTTCGCCGGGCTCTGGGCCACGCACCCGCCGCTCGCGGAGCGCATCCGGGCCATCGAGCCGCAGTTCGACGGGAAAATGTTCGAGCCGCCCGAGGTCGTGGACGTGACCCGCGAATCCTTCGCCCAGGCCGGATTTTCCGGGGGACCGCGTTATGGTGCCGACGAGACCGTCCGCCGCATCCACGACGCCCGGGCCGACGTGCCCCCGCCGCCGCCGTTGATCCGGATCCCGTTCAAACCGGCCGCCGCCGTGGCCGAAATTGGCGCGCTCACCGACGCCCACTTCCGCCAGGCCCAGCAGCTGCTTGAAAATCTGCCCGGACGCCTGCGCGAGGCCGCCCACGACCCGGCGCTCGCACCGATCCTTGTGTTCGGGTTGCTGCTGGACCCGGCACCTGACGTGCGTGCCCGGCAGCAGGAACTCGTCGGCCGGCACGCCGGCGCCGAGGCGGCCACGGCTCTGGCCGAACTCCGCCCCGCACTCAGCATGCTCGAGCCCGGCGCCCAGCTCCCGCTCCTCCAACTCTGCCTCCCTGCCCTCCGCCAACTCGACGCCGCCACTCTCGACCGTTTTGTCACCACGCTCGACGAACTGGTCCACGCCGACGGCATCGTGACGCCCTTCGAGTTCGCCCTGCAAAAGCTTCTGCTCCGTTCCCTCGCTCTCGGCCGCGACCCCGGCACCGCGGTTGTGCGGTATTATTCCTTCAATGCCGTCGTCGACGAAATTGCGATCGTCCTCTCCGCCCTCGCCCGCACGGCTGACAACAGCGGTCTCGGGGCCGCGGCGGCGTTCGCCACGGGGGCCGCGCAGATCAAACTGATCGAGCAGCGGCTCTCCCTCCGCGAGCCCGCCGTGTGCGACCTCGCGGCCCTCGACACCGCCCTCGACAAACTCGCCGCCGCCAGCGGTCCAATCAAGCAGCGCACCCTCGTCGCCTGCGCCCACGTTGTCGGCGCCGACGGCCAGATTCACATCGCCGAAGCCGAACTCCTCCGGGCCGTCTCCGCCGCCATTGACTGCCCGATGCCGCCGCTCTCGGCCGTGGCGTGATTTCGCGCCGTCGGGTCGTAAACATCCCCGGGGCAAGCCCCATCAGCGGTAACTTCAGACCTCCTGACATAGCCCCCGTCAAAATGTCCGCTTTTTGGTCATTTGGGCAGGGTGGCGACCGAGAAGTGGAGGCGTAGACTTGAGCCCGGGAAAAAGGCCGGTGATCGGTTC
>JBIJCX010000387.1:0-7508 GCA_044344465.1 Opitutaceae bacterium | reverse complement strand
TAAAAAGATGGAGGCAGCTGGCTTGGATTTTTTCACCCCACATCGTTTTGCCTCCCTGCCCTGACGTTCAGAGAGGGCCAGAAATGTGCCTGTCCCTAACCGTCTCTCCTTGTCTGGGTACGCGTTGCACAACAGCCCGCAGAAATTGTAAGCGGGCGCGGCGGCGACGAAGCGCCGCCCTCCGGTATCACGGGATTCGTTCCACCTCGGAGGGCGCCGCTTTGTCGGCGCCGGGTTTCCGCGTCGCCGCGAACCACCCAGCTCGCCCGCGATCAGAAATCGTGCGTGGGCCGCGGGAGTGGGCGGTTGAGCGGGATCGGTCGGATGGCCCGCCAAAAACCGCGCAGATGAAATCGCACTCGCGCCAGCGTCCCAGACAGGGTGCGCGGTCGTCCGATCATCCTCCCGGATGAAAGCCGGCCACACTGGCCATAGGCATAGTTCGAGGTCATGCCCGATCAATCGGTCGGACCGCGCCAAAGTTGAGCGAAGCGGAGGAAATTTATTCCGTTTCGGCAAATTGCGCTTCAGTCGTCGGATCGTCGCGCCGTTAACACCCCGGGCACGTTCAGGACATTCCTCCACCGGGAATGAACGCTTTGCCGTGAAAACTCCTCAGCTTCTAGATCGGCCGGATGCCGTCCGCCGATTCCTGCAGTGCCTTTCGCTCGTGCTGATTCCGGGACTGGCCGTTGAGGACAGTTTCGCCGGCCCCCGTTTCCGCGATCCCAGCCGTTACACGGACGATCGCCGAGACGGGGATCCGCCACCCTACCTGACCGCCATCGGTCCGCCGGGGATGCGTTTCCGCGAACCCGATCCTGCCGCTGAACCGGTCGCGCGACCCGTCGCCATCGGGCCGCCGATTGCCGGACTCAATGCCGTGGAAGTGACCGTGGCCCTCGCCAATGCCGCCGCCGCGCGGGAGACCTTGGCCACCGTGGCAAGTCCCGCCCGGCCAATCGCAACAGCGTCCGAACCGAAGACCGGATCGCCCGTCGCGTCGACCCTGCCATCGACCGGAGCGACGACAGCCGCATCGGCGGTCGCGCCAGCCGACGAGAGTGCATCCCGCGGTTCCGCCCAGCCGGTGCCTCCTGCCATCATGGTCGACGAAAACCGACCGAGAGTCCGCGCCGAGGACTTCCTCCCGTTTTTTGTTCTTCCTGGCGCGACCGGTCAACCCGGTGGCGTAAACTTCATCCTGCCCTTGCCGGGCGGCACGTCGGCCGCCCCCGCACCCATCCCGGCCAGTTCGGCAACCTACACTCAATCACCAAAGTAATACCAGCGGCTCGTGAATATTGGACTATTCCGGGTAGCGTCGTGACCTCCGGGCGCGACGGTTTGACGGGCTTGTCCCGCTCAGCCGCGCCCAGAGGTCGCGGCTCTACCTCAAACCGATAAAGTCTGGAAATCATGTGCTGTTGGTATAAACCTCTACTCGGCGCCAGAATTGTTTGCGGATCACGGCGTCCCTGCGATTACGCGCAGGG
The DNA here is from genome assembly GCA_044344465.1 of Opitutaceae bacterium. Classification (GTDB taxonomy): domain Bacteria; phylum Verrucomicrobiota; class Verrucomicrobiia; order Opitutales; family Opitutaceae; genus ER46. Next base: position 6,012 of record JBIJCX010000387.1, on the reverse strand, counting down.
CTACATTCAAGGCGTAGCCCGCCGCGTGAGCGGCGGGACCGAAGGCACACCCGCGAAAAATTGTGACGGTGTGTACAGCAGGGTGGTCGGACCGGCGCCGAACGCTCAACGCTCCAGCAATTGGAGCGCGCCGTAGGGTTTAAGGTTGGCCTGCGCCAGCAGGGCCGCTCCGGGTTGCACGAGCATCGTGGTCGTGGCGGCGCGGGTGAACTCGTCGCCGCCCGCTTCATCGCGGATCGGCGTGAGCGCCGATGAAAGATTTTCCGATTCAACCTGGAGGGTCACGGCCTCCAATTGCAGGCGGGCGCCCGCCGCACCCAGCGTCTGGCGGGCATCGGCCACGTCCTGCAGCGCCGCCTTCAGCACATCGGTGGCGGCGGCGTCGGACGGGACGAGCCGAAAGCCGGCGGCGCGATCCGGTTGGACGAGGGCCGTGAGCGCGCTGACGCGCAGGCGAACTTTTGGCAGCGAGGCCGAGTCCGCGGTGGCGCTGGACGGGGTCGGCCGGTCGTCGGGGCAAAACAACTCGATGCCGTTGAATGTGATGGTCGGCGCCGGTGCCGCCCCGCCGTTGATCTGGGCGACGGTGCAACCGAGCGACTGGCCGAGTTGCCGCTGCGCCGCCTGGAATTCCCGGGTGGCGGCGGACTTGGTCGCAGCGCTCTGCACCGGATCCCGCACGCGGTCGGCGAGCTCGCGCAGACGGGAGAGACCATCCGTGAGTCCGCCGAGAAAACCATCCGCGGTCTGCACGGCGGAGGCGGCGTGCTGCACCTCGGCCATGGCGGCCTGCACGCGCTTGCCCTGGGCATCGAACCGCTCGGACACCGCGACCCCGCTGACGCCCGCCTCCACCGGCAGGCCGATTCTCGAGCTGGCGGAAAGACGGTTGAGGGAACGCCCAAGGGTTTCCTGGCTGGAGATTGGGGTGCGGTCAGCGGCGATGGCGGGTGACTGTGGAATAGAGACATTCATGGTCAGAAAGAAAGTTGAGCTAGGAGCGAACGGACTGGGCCGCGGGAACGGCGGGTGGTGAAGAAAGTTTCGGCAGCGGGCCGGTATGGTTGTGGGGCATGGCGGCCGCCTGGTTGCTGGCCGCGATGGCGGTGAGGACTTCCTTGCGGAAGATCGCGATTTCCCTCGGCGCCTCGATCCCAATTTTCACGGTATCGCCATCGATCCGGGTAATCCGAATTTCGATGGAGTCGCCGATGACGATCGCCTCGTTTACTTTGCGAGTGAGGACAAGCATGGGAAGGAAAGGACTAAGGGAGGAGGGAGGGAGAGATGGCGAGACGGAGGGACGAGAGATGGTCTTTTCGGGGCCCGCTGGCTTTTTGGTCGATGGGCCCTGATCGCGTGGTCGGTTGTCCCTGGTCTTTTGATCGTTTGCTCCGTCGCCGCTCGGTCTCGGGTTTGATTACGCGGTGCGGGCGCACAAAGCGGATTGCGGATTTTCAACGAGGGAGTGGTGAGCGCTGTAACGCGAGTAGTTGGAGATGACGAGCTGGCGGCCGACGCGGGTGCGGCGGTTCACCACGATGGGCCCGACAAGGTTCACCGTGGCTTCGACGGGCTGCTGGCGCAAGAGCGTTACGATATTGAGCACCATGGCCTCCGACGGCTCCCGAATCCCGAGCTGCTCGGCGTCGCCGTCGAAAATCTCGGGATCGTAGCCGGGAATGATGCCGCCCGGCTCGATCACGATGAACTGGATCGTATCGGGTCCGCGGAGTTTCATCCAGAGGAACGGCAGCTGGTCGGAGAGATAAAGCAGGTCGGCCCGGCGGTAGGCGGAGAAGCCGATCAACCCCAACGGCAGGATGATCTCGTTGGCGGGCGGCGAATCAAAATCGGTCGGATAGAGTTCGAGGAGGACTTTCATAAGCGGGTGCGGGCGGGTTAGCGGACGAAGTCGAGGAGCGAGATTTTCATGATGTTGGCGGCCGACTGGAGGGCGGCCTGGTAGGCGAGCTGGGCCTGGTTGAGCTTCACGATCGTGGACGGCACGTCGGTGTCGGTTTCGCCGGAGACGAGGGACTCGAGATTGTCGACGCGATCCTGCAGCTGGCTCTGGGTGGCCTCGATGCGGGTCTGGACCCCGCCGTGTTCGGCGAGGGCGGAGACAATCTGGTTCTCGTTCGCGAGCAGGGCGCCCTGGGCGGTGGCGATGGCGGTGGGATTCGCGCCGTCCAGGGCATCGCGCAAGGCCACGAGCTGGTTGATGAAATCGCGCAACCCGAGGTTGGTGGTGCGATCCGTGGTGGGCGTGAGGCTGGCCGTCTCGGAGATCTGGATGGCCGCCGCCGCCGTGCTCGTCCCGCCGTAGGCGACACCGGTCACCTTGCCGGCGGCATCCCGGGTGGCGGCAAACGGCGGTGCGTCCACCGCGGTGCAGCCGAAAAGGTAGTCGTTGCGCGAGCGGGAATTCGCGAGCTCGAGCGCATGCTCGACCAGCTGATTCAGCTCGGACGCGTAGGTGGTGGATGCCAACGCGCCCGAGACCCCGGAGCCGAGCGTGCCAAGCTCGGTGGCGCGATCCGCCACTTTCTTGAGTTCGCGCAGCCCGGAGAAGGACGCCTGGGTGAGCTCGAGGGCGTGGCTCGCATTGCGCGCAAACTGCGCGACCTGCCGTTGCTCGCTCTCGAGGTTCAGCACGCGGCCGACCGCCGCCGGATCGTCCTCGGGCTGGAAAATGCGCTGCCCGGTCGCGACCTGCGTCTGCAACCGGGTCTGCTGGGCGCTCAGCTGCTGAATCTGGAGTACAATGTTCGCCGAGACGGTGCTGGTGGTGACGCGCATGGGGAGGAAAAATTTCAGGTGCCCCGCCTACCGGCCGAGGCGGTTGACGACGAGATCGAGCAGCTCGTCGACGATGGAAAACACGCGGGCCGAGGACTGGAACGCGCGCTGATACTTCATCATTTCCGCCATTTCCTCGTCGAGGGAAACGCCGCTCAGGCTGTCCCGCTGCGCGCGCACAAGACGCTCGATGTTGGCCTGGTCCGCGACACTAGAATTGGCCGAGGAGAGCGACTGCCCGAGGGCACTGACCGTGTTCGAGAAGAAGCCGCTGAACGATCCTTCGATCGCGTCGGCGGCCGCCGTGGAGAACCTGTGGTTGGCCAGCCGGGCCACCGCCAGTGCGATCGTGTTGTCGCCCGCCTCGCCGCCATCGCTCGCCTTGAGCGACGCAGCGGTGACGCCCGCCGCGACGCCAATCGTGCCGGCGGTGATGCCCGCGGCGTCAAAAAAATTCCCGGTGCCGGCCGTGGGGTTGTAGGCGGCGTTGACGGACGCGACCATCTGTCCGGCCAGCAGGTCGAGGCTGGTGCGCAGGTCCTGTACGGCACCGCCGCGCGCGGCGAGCGAGCCGTGGATTGAACCGGTCCCGGCGCCGAGGACGGTCGCGGGCAGCCCCGCCGTAATCTGCGTGCCGCTGTAGGCCAAGCCGCCTAGCACCGCCGTGCGATCGATTAGCCGCACGGCCGCTCCGGTGGCATCGCGCGCGCTGACCTGCACCTGACCATCCGAGGTGTCGACCACATCGATCGCAAGTTTCGCGGCCAGCTCCTCCAAACGCGCCTGGCGCTGGTCGCGGAGATCGACGGCGGAACCCGGGACGTTGATTTCGATGCGCCCGATCTGGCCGTTGAGATCGGCAATGATCCCCGCGAGCCGGTTGACCTCGGAGACGTCGCTGCCGATCTGGGCATCGAGGTCGGACTGCACCTGACCGAGGCGCTGGTCGGCCAGTTGGAAGCGATCGGAGAGAATGGCCGCCTTTTGCATCAACTCCTGACGCTCGCCCACATCGGTGGGGCTGGCGGCGAGACTGGCGAAGGCGTTGAAAAAATCGTCGATCGCCGCGGCCAGGCCCTTGTTCGTCGCCGCGCTGCCGACGCCCGCGGACTGCGTGCGATCGATGCCCTGGCCCAATCCGGCCTGGGCGCGTTGGTAGCCGTTTTGCTCCGCCTGGAGCGAGGCCTGCAGCGAAATTTCGCGCATCACCTGCCGGTCCAGCAGGGAGTCGCGGAGTTGCTCGATCGCGAGGGCCTCGAGGCCGAGGCTTTCCGCCCCATCCGGCGTGACGACGGTACCGCGATCGCCATAGATGACCCGCTGGCGCGCATAGCTGGTATTGTTAACGTTCGCCAAATTCTTACCCGCGGTCTCGAGGGCGCGGCTGTGCGCGGTGAGCGCCTTGACCGAGGAATTGAGCGTGGCGAAAAGACCGGACATGGGAGAGAGGGAGGCTAACCCGGGTCGGGGGGGATTCAGCCGGCCGCGCGGAGCGTGGAGGAGGTCGAGGCGGCAGTGACGGCCATCCGGCCACTCGGCGCATACGTCCGGGTGAAAGCCTGCGGGCGGAGTTGCTGCAGCGTCTCCTGGTGCACCTGGACGGCGCTCGCGAGCAAGGTGTGATTGTGACGGCTGGTGCGGCGGACGCGGTGCAGCAGCCGGTTGACCTCGTCGATCAGCGCCTCGAGCAACGGCCGCGCGTCGGCCTCGATCCAGGGCAGCAGCGCCCGCAGCGTCGTCGTCGACGGCAGGCCCTGGGCAACGGCGAATTCCGCCACGATTCGTTCGCGCAGGCTGCGATTGGTGGCCAGTTCGCGGGCCTGGTCCTCGATCGCGGTGCTCAGCTCGAGCACGACACTGGCATTGCGCTCAAAAAGGCTGCGTTGCTGCTCTTCGAACAGGTGCAGCAGGCCGCCGTAGTCGGCGAGCTCCGCCCGGAGGCAGTCGGCAATTTCTTCCCAGGGTGTGCTCATGACTTGGGCGCATTGGCCGCGGTGGCGGGAGTGCCGCGCGGCGCGAGTTGGGTGGCGATCATACGGCCGAGGCCGAGGCCCGGTCCGGCCGTGAGCTGTTGCGCGAGCGTGTCCGTCAGCATGTCGCCATACACGCTGGTGGCGGCACCCTTTTCCGAACCGAGCATCGAGGTGAGGCTCTGGCTGAGCAACTGACGCACGAGGATGGCCTCGAACTGCGCCGCAACCTTCTGGCGCTCCGCCGCGGTTGACCGCCCGCCGGGCGGGGTGGGTCCGGGGTCGGCTGACGCCAGGTGGGGGGCGATGGCGGAGATATTCATGGGTTCAGTTAATGATGAGTTCGGCCTGCAGGGCGCCGGAGCGCTTGAGGCTCTGGAAAATCGCCATCATCTCGCGCGTCGAGACGCCGAGCGCGTTCAGGGCCGCGGCGAGACGCTCGATGGTCGGCGGGGAGTTGATGACCGCGAAACCGCCTTTGGATTCGTTCACGCTCGTCTGCGTGCTCTGCACCGCGGTGGTCTGGCCGGAATTGTTGAAGGCATTCGGCTGACTGACGCCCTGGTTGGATGTCACGGTGATGGTGAGCGATCCGAGCGCGATGGCGACCGGCGAGAGCCGCACGGTGGACGTCGCGACGATGGTGCCGGTGCGCTCGTTGATGACGATGCGCGCAAGCGTGTCGGGTTCGGCCTCGACCTCGCTGAGCGCGGCGATGAAAGCCACATCGCGACCGCGGAAGTCACCCGGCAGGCGGACACTGATGGTGGCGGCATCGATCGCGGAGGCGGCGGCGGGCCACTTGACGTTGATCGCCTCGGCCATGCGGGCGGCGGACGTAAAATCGGGATTGTGCAACAGCAGGCGGAGGGTGTCGTCCCGCACGAACACGGCCGGAATCTCGCGCTCCACAATCGCCCCGTTGCTGATGACGCCGACAGTCGGGTGATTCTTTTGCACCGTGGCCCCGCCCGAACCGCCCGAGCCGCCGAAGAAGCCGCCGATCGCAATCGCACCCTGGGCCACGGCATAAACCCGGCCGTCGGCCCCGAGCAGCGGCGCCTGCAACAACACGCCCCCCTGGAGGGTCTTCGCATCGCCCATCGAGGAGACGGTCACGTCGATCCGCGAGCCGGTCTTGAGAAAGGCGCCGATGTCGGCGGTGATCATGACCGCGGCCACATTCTTCGCCTTGATGTCGGTCTGGTTGATCGTGATGCCGTAGCGCTGCAGCAGGTTC